>NZ_JBEXFG010000009.1:0-89286 GCF_040606675.1 Streptomyces sp. NPDC005393
GGTTCCGCAACGCCGACAACCAGCGCCTACGCACACGCTGCGTTACCACCCGCCGAGCCCGTGGACACCTCCGCACCGCTCAACTTTGAAGACCCGGTATGGCGGCGTTCCGGCGGTCCTTCGTGTCATCCGGGTCGTATGTCGACGAGAGTCCGCCCGTGTGTCGGCGAGGTGCACCCACTATGAAGTGGCGTTGCAGGACGGTCGATGTGTGCTCTGACAATGCTCGGAACGCGCCCGTTCTGCGTTAGGGCATGTCCTGTGGATCTTGGCCGCCTCGCGATCACAGTCCGATGAAGCTCACTGTTTCCGTCATGTCCGCCCGCCCGGTACGCAGCCGTGGCGCGCCTTCCTTCTCGAATCCCACCGAGACGCCACAGAACAGCACGAGCCTGTCATCGGCTCCGACTGCCTCGCTGACGGTTTTGCGGTACATGGTCCACATCACCTGGGGGCAGCTGTGCAACCCTTCCGCCCTCAGCAACAGCATGACCGTCTGCAAGTACATCCCCGCGTCCCCCCACTGTCCGGGGCCCATCGTCCGGTCGAGGTAGCAGAACAGTACGACGGGCGCCCCGAACGCCTCTGAGTTCAAGGCAGCGATCTTCATGGGTCTGTCGGGGTCGTCGCGCTCGATTCCCAGCGCTTTGTACCGCTGGGCGGCCGCGGCGGAGAAGCGGTCCAGATACGGCGAGGGCAGGTCGGCCGGGTACATCGGATACTCCCGGTCATCACCCGAGTCTCCCGCCAGTGCCCTGGCCGTCGCGCGCCTCTTCAGCTTGGCCAAGGGTTCACCGGACACGACGTATACATGCCACGGCTGGAGGTTCCCGCTCGACGGAGCCCGCATTGCTGCAGCCAGCACTCGTTCGAGTGATTCTTTGGATACCGGCTCATCGCTGAACGCCCGCACGGCCCGCCGACTGTCCACGGCCTCATACACATCCACGTCTTCGCGTCCTCGCTCTCAATCGGCCCCTTTACCGTATTCAGCGGTCAGTGCAGGGGCATCGACCGGCTCTGGACAGCGCCCTGACGATCAGCCCACTCGTTGATAGGACTGTGGGATGCAGAGGTGATCTGACGGGTGCTCAGTGGGAGCGGCTTCGGCCGCTCCTGCCGGTGAGTAACGGACGTTGTGGCAGGTGGCGGGATCACCGGCAGGTGATCAACGGAGTCATGATCTGGCTTCGCTCGTGATCGCCAGGACACTGCCTAGTCCAACGTGGCGGAGGGCGGTGCGGCGGACTGTACGTCGCGAGCCGCGAGTGCCCAGCTGATCTCGACCACGGTGTCCGGTGAGTCAAGGCGGGCCCCGGTCAGTTCCTCGAAGCGCTGGAGCCGGTAACGCAGGGTGTTGACGTGGACGTGCAGGCGCTCGGCCGTGGCGCCGATGTGCCGGCCCAGTGCGAAATAGGCCCGTACGGACTCCTCGATGAGCCCGACGAACTCACCCTCCGCGGCCAGCGGCCGGAGGTGTCGGTCGAGGAGCAGCTCGGAGAGTTCGGGTTCCGAGGCGACGACCACTCGCCAGGACAGGTCCCCCAGGTCGTACACGCCGCGCAGCCCGTACGCACCGGCCGCGTCGAGAAGACGGCCCGCGGTCCGGAACGGACGATGGACCTGCCCCAGCGCCGTCGGCGGGCAGCGGCTGGGACGTCGGGGAGGCGGTCGCCTTTCTGGCCGGCCGACGTGCCGCGTGGATCACCGGAGTGGTGCTGCCGGTCGATGCGGGTGCCACGGCGGGCCGCCGTGAGTTCTCGCCGAACCTGATGTCCCCGACAGGACGCTGACTCCCGCCCGTCCTCCGGCCGCTCGGATGGCATACTGACCTCGCCATGAGCGAATCCACCGCGGCGGCCGGGCGCCGTCCGACCAGGCGTGATGACCAGCGGGAGGCCTCCCGGCGCAGGCTTTTGGACGCGGCGCTGGAGATCCTCGCGGAAGAGGGCTACCGGGGGCTCACGGTCAAGGAGGTCGGGGACCGCGCCGGAGTCAGCCGAGGGATGGTCAACTACCACTTCACGTCCAAGGCCGGGCTTGTGGAAGCCGTGGTCACCGACATCCGCGAGGGGTTCATCGACCGGCTCCGGGCGCTGCCCGGGTACGACCGGATGAGCGGGCTCGAGGCCGTACTGGCCAAAGTCGACCAGTTCTTCGTACGCCTGGCGGAGCCCGCGCCGGGGGTACGGGCGCGGGCTCTGCTGGTGCTCCTCGTCGAGGCGCTCGGCAGCCCCGGCGATTCCGGCGGAATGCAGAGCAGGATGGCGGGACATCTCAACCTCGTCCGCACCGCCGTCGAGGACGACATCCGCCGGGGCATCGCGGACGGAAGCGTCCGCCCGGATGTCGATGTCGTCGCGCAGGCGTTCCTTGTGGAGAGCATCGCTCGCGGGGTACTGCTCCAGTACCAACTGGACCCGGCGCGAACCCTTCTGGCGGAAATCGGGCGTGCCGCCCACCGGACGCTCGTCCTCGGGCTGGCGGCGGAGCCGGACGCCGGCTGAGCGGACGTGGCGGGCCCGCACCGCGGGACGGGGCGGACTCGCACCGCGGGATGGGCCCGCACCGCGGGACGGGGCGGGCCGAGCGGGCATCGGTGGCCTGGTACCGCCGGTCAGACCGCGTTGAGCCCGCCGTCCACCACCAGGCTCTGGCCCGTGATGTAGGAAGCGCGATCGGAGAGCAGGAACGTCACGGCCTCCGCCACCTCCCACGCGGTGCCCTGACGCCCGAGCGGGATCCGCTCGAACGAGGCTGTCCGAGAGGCCCGCTTGGCCGACGCCTGGCGGCCCATCGGTGTGTCGATCAGCCCGGGGACGACGAGGTTGGCGCGTATCCCACGGGCCGCCCCCTCCTTCGCGACATGGCGGACGAGGCCGAACAGTCCGGCCTTGGAACTGTCGTAGGCGGGGGAGTTGGTGGCGGCACGCAGCCCGGCCGTGGACCCGATGAAGACGATCGAGCCTCCGTCGGCCAGCGCCGGAAGCCCGTACTTGGCGGCCAGAAACGGAGCCCGCAGATTGAGAGAGAGAACCCGGTCCCAGTCCTCGGGGGAGGAACCCTCCAAACCGGCGCCGAGGCCGACGCCGACGTTGACCACGAGCCCGTCGAGTCCGCCCAGCGCGTGGGCCGCTTCGTGGACGACCGCGGCCGACTGCTCCGCGTCCGTGGCATCACCCACCACCGCGATGCCCTTGACGCCTTCGGCGGAGACCAGTCCGGCCGTCACACCGGCAGCCTGGGCCGCCACATCGGCGCAGGCCACGCTCCCGCCCTCCCGAGCGGTGAGCACCGCGATGGCCCGGCCGTTTCCGACGGGCGACTCGGGGTCGTCGTCGGGACGGGTTCCCGCGCCGATCACCAGTACCTTACGGCCGTCCAGCCGCCGGGCCGCGGAGTCGGCCCCCCGCTTCTCAGCCATGCTTCGGAGTTCCTTTCGCGAACCCGGTGGCGTCGAAGCCCGGGTCCAGTTCCACGCCGACGCTGTTCAGGAAGAACGCCACCATGTGGTATTGCCCCACCAGCATGGTGATCTCTATCAGGTCCGCTTCGCCGAAGTGCTCGGCGAGAGCCTCCCAGGTGGTGTCGGACAGCCGGGCGTCGCCGTGCAGTTCGTCGGCCGCCCGGATCAGATGCCGGTCGACGTCCGTCCACCCGGGGGCGTCCGGGCCCTGGGGGACGCGTTCGATGTCGGCGTCCGTGAGGCCCGCGGCCTTGGCCAGCGGGAGGTGGCGTCCCCACTCGTACGAGGCGCCGGTGTTGTGCGAGGTGCGCAGGATCAGCAGCTCGCGGACCCTTCCCGGCAGCCGGCCCTTCCGGAGCAGTTGGAGCCCGAAGGGCATGAACGCGTTATACAGCTCGGGATGGCGGGCCAGGGTGGTGAAGACGTTGCCCACCCGCCCCCGGGGATCGCGCGGAGCGTCGGCGAGCAGCTCGCCCGTCCTCGCATCCCAGTCGTCCTCGGACAGCGGCTGGAGCCGGGGGCGGCCGCCGCTGGTGTCGCTGTGCGGTACCTGATCGTTCTCGGGCATGAAGACCTCCTGACGCCACGATAGGAATTGGCTGAACGCTCGGCAAGTGAATGGGGGAGGCAATTCTTCATGAACGTCACTCACGGACCGCACGTCGAAGGCCCGCGGACCCGGGGCGGTCTCGGGGAGAAGCCGCCTTATAGCTTCCTCGCATGACTCCTCGCCGCCGTCCCGCGTTACGCGCCGCGTCGCTCACCCCTCTCCTGCTCCTCGCCGCCACGGCTTGCTCCTCTTCCGGCGACGCGGTGGAGGTAGTACCTCCCGCGCCGGATGCGGCGGCGGCCCGCATCTGTGATGCGCTGCTCGACGAGGTTCCCGACTCCGTGGCCGGTCTCGAACGCCGAGAGACGGAGCCCGCCTCGCGCTTCACCACGGCCTGGGGAGATCCCGCCGTCGTGCTCCGCTGCGGCGTGGTGCGGCCCGAGGAGATGAACAACCCCAGGGCGCCGGGGGCGCGGCTCGGCGGGGTGGACTGGATGCTGGAGGGTCCGCGGGACGGGCGCTACCGATGCACCACCGCGCTCCGGAAGGTCTACGTCGAGGTGACCATTCCGGGGAAGTACGGCGATGTCCAGGCCCTTGAGGACCTGGCCCCCGCGATCAGGAAGACGGTGCCCGCCGGGGTGTGAGGCTCGCTCCACCTGCCGCGTTGACGAAACATACGGTGCAGTGCATACTTATACCAGTCAGTGCATGGACCGTAAGGAGAAACCCGTGACCGAGCGCGTCGTACTCGCCTACTCGGGCGGCCTGGACACCTCCGTCGCGATCGGCTGGATCGCGGAGGAGACGGGCGCCGAGGTCATCGCCGTTGCCGTGGATGTCGGCCAGGGCGGCGAGGACCTGGACGTGATTCGCAAGCGCGCGCTCGCCTGCGGGGCCGTGGAGGCGGAGGTCGCGGACGCGAAGGACGAGTTCGCGGACGAGTACTGCCTTCCGGCGATCAAGGCCAACGCACTGTACATGGACCGCTACCCACTGGTGTCGGCGCTCTCGCGGCCGACGATCGTGAAGCACCTGGTCGCCGCCGCCAGGAAGCACGGGGCCACGACGGTCGCGCACGGCTGCACCGGCAAGGGGAACGATCAGGTGCGGTTCGAGGCGGGGATCTCCTCGCTCGCACCCGACCTGAAGTGCATCGCGCCGGTCCGGGACTACGCGATGACGCGGGACAAGGCCATCGCGTTCTGCGAGGCGAAGAGCCTGCCGATCGCGACCACCAAGAAGTCGCCGTACTCGATCGACCAGAACGTCTTCGGGCGGGCCGTGGAGACCGGCTTCCTGGAGGACATCTGGAACGGGCCGATCGAGGACGTGTACGAGTACACCTCCAACCCGGCCACCCCCCGGGACGCCGATGAGGTGATCATCACCTTCAAGCAGGGCGTTCCGGTGGCGGTCGACGGTCAGCCGGTGACCGTGCTGCAGGCCGTCCAGCAGCTCAACGAGCGGGCCGGCGCGCAGGGCGTCGGGCGGATCGACATGGTCGAGGACCGGCTCGTCGGGATCAAGTCCCGGGAGATCTACGAGGCACCGGGCGCCATCGCGCTGATCACCGCCCACCAGGAGCTGGAGAGCGTCACGGTCGAGCGCGAGCTGGCCCGCTACAAGCGGCAGGTCGAGCAGCGCTGGGGCGAGCTGGTCTACGACGGTCTGTGGTTCTCGCCGCTCAAGCGCGCGCTGGACGGCTTCATCGCCGAGGCGAACGAGCAGGTCTCCGGTGAGATCCGGATGACGCTGCACGGCGGCCGGGCCGTCGTCACCGGGCGGAAGTCGGAGCAGTCGCTGTACGACTTCAACCTGGCGACCTACGACACCGGCGACACCTTCGACCAGTCGCTGTCGAAGGGCTTCATCGAGATCTTCGGCATGTCCAGCAAGATCGCCGCCAAGCGGGATCTCCAGCAGTAGCCTGCGGGGCAGACGTAACGAAGCCGCCTCCCCGCCATGCGGCGGGGAGGCGGTCGCACACCCACAGCCTTGAGGAGCAACAGCGTGAGCAACGGCAACAGCGGTGACGTCCGGCTCTGGGGCGGCCGCTTCGCCGACGGGCCGTCCGAGGCACTGGAGAAGCTGAGCGCCTCCGTGCACTTCGACTGGCGCCTGGCGCCGTACGACATCGCCGGGTCCCGTGCCCACGCCCGGGTGCTCCACACCGCCGGGCTGCTCACGGCCGATGAGCTGGAGCGGATGCTGGCGGGGCTGGACCAACTGGAGGCCGATGTGGCCTCCGGCGCGTTCACCGGCACCATCGCCGACGAGGATGTGCACACCGCCCTGGAGCGCGGGCTGCTGGAGCGGCTCGGCCCGGACCTCGGCGGCAAGCTGCGGGCCGGCCGGTCCCGGAACGACCAGATCGCCACCCTCTTCCGGATGTATCTGCGCGACCACGCCCGGATCATCGGCGGGCTGATCGCCGACCTCCAGGAGGCGCTGGTGGGGCTCGCGGAGGCGCATCCGGATGTCGCGATGCCCGGCCGTACGCATCTGCAGCACGCCCAGCCGGTGCTCTTCGCGCACCATGTCCTCGCCCATGTCCAGGCGCTGTCCCGGGACGCGGAGCGGCTGCGGCAGTGGGACGAGCGGACGGCCGTCTCGCCGTACGGCTCGGGCGCGCTGGCCGGGTCCTCGCTGGGGCTCGACCCGGAGGCGGTCGCCGCCGACCTCGGCTTCGAGCGGGGCTCGTCCGCCAACTCGCTCGACGGCACGGCCTCCCGTGACTTCGTCGCCGAGTTCGCGTTCATCACCGCGATGATCGGCATCGATCTCTCCCGCATCGCGGAGGAGATCATCATCTGGAACACGAAGGAGTTCTCCTTCGTGACCCTCCACGACGCCTTCTCCACCGGGTCGTCGATCATGCCGCAGAAGAAGAACCCGGACATCGCCGAGCTCGCGCGCGGCAAGTCCGGCCGGCTCATCGGCAACCTCACCGGGCTGCTGGCCACCCTGAAGGCGCTGCCGCTCGCGTACAACCGCGACCTCCAGGAGGACAAGGAGCCGGTCTTCGACTCCTGCGACCAGCTGGAGGTGCTGCTTCCGGCCTTCACCGGCATGATGGCGACGCTGACCGTCAACCGTGAGCGCATGGAGGAGCTGGCCCCGGCCGGGTTCTCGCTCGCCACCGACATCGCGGAGTGGCTGGTCCGGCAGGGCGTGCCGTTCCGGGTGGCGCACGAGGTCGCGGGCGAGTGCGTCAAGGAGTGCGAGCGGACGGGCATCGAGCTGGACCAGCTGACCGATGAGCAGTTCGCGAAGATCTCCCCGCATCTGACCCCCGAGGTCCGTGGCGTCCTCAATGTGCCGGGCGCGCTCGCCTCCCGCAACGGCCGCGGCGGCACCGCCCCCTCGGCGGTGGCCGCCCAGCTCGCCGAGGTCAAGGCCGATCTGGCCGCCCAGTACGAGTGGGCCAACGCCAAGAGCTGAGAGCAGGTACGACATGGGTTTCGCGCGCCTCGCGCAGAGCACCACCCCCGCGGCCAGGATCGGGCTCGGCCTGGCCGCGGTCGGCCGCCCCGGCTACATCACGCTCGGCCGGGACAAGGACCTCCCGGCCGAGCGCACCGTGGAGGCGATGCGGCAGCGCAGCCATGAGCTGCTGGACGCCGCGTACGCGCACGGCGTGCGCTATCTGGACGCGGCGCGCTCGTACGGCCGGGCGGAGGAGTTCCTCGCCGACTGGCTGCGGGAGCGGCCGGACGCCCGGGATGCGGTGGTCGGCAGCAAATGGGGCTACACCTACGTCGCGGACTGGCGTACGGACGCCGAGACGCACGAGGTCAAGGACCATGGCGTCACGACGTACGAGCGGCAGCGCGGGCTGACCGACGCGCTGCTCGGCGACCGGCTGGACCTCTACCAGATCCACTCGGTGACCCCCGACAGCCCGGCCCTCACCGACCGCGCGCTCCACGAGCGGCTGGCGCGGCTCGCGGCCGAGGGCGTGACGGTCGGCATCTCCACCAGCGGGCCCCGCCAGGCCGAGGCGATCCGTGCCGCGCTCGGCGTCGAGGTCGACGGCCGGCCGCTCTTCCGCACCTTCCAGACCACCTACAACCTGCTGGAGCCCTCGGCCGGGGCGGCGCTCGCCGAGGCCCATGAGGCGGGGCGGGCGGTCATCGTCAAGGAGGCGGTGGCCAACGGACGGCTCACCGCGGCCGACCAGCAGCCGCCGCCCGCGCTGCGCCGGGTCGCCGAGGAGACGGGCGCCACCGTGGACGCGGTCGCTCTCGCCGCCGTCCTCCATCGGCCGTGGGTGAGCGTCGTGCTCTCCGGCGCGGCCACCACCGACCAGCTGCGCTCCAACCTCGCCGCAGCCGGGCTGCGTCTGGACGAGCGCCGGCTGGCCCTGCTCGGGGAGGTGTCCGAGCCGCCGGAGACCTACTGGCGGCACCGGGCCCAGCTCCCCTGGTGCTGACGGCTCAGGGCCGACGGAGCCCTGGCCCCTCGGTCCCCCGGCGCTTGCCCCCGGCCCGGCGGCACATTCCGGCGGCGGTCAGGCATGGGCTCACATCAGTCCCATCCAGCCCGGCCGGCGATTGAGGCCACGCCCGGAGGGCGCGCCGGGGGACGGGGAGACGCGGAACTACAGCGCACCCAGGAACGTACCGACCGCCCGCGCAAACTCCCGAGGGGCGTCGTCGTGGATCCAGTGTCCGCAGCCCGCGAACTCCCGCAGCGTGGTGTTCGGCCGGCGGGTCGCCATCTCGTGGGCGTGGCCGGGCGGCAGCAGCGGGCTGTGCTCACCGCGCATCAGCAGAGCGGGGCAGGAGGAGCCCAGCCAGTCGTCCCAGAAGTCCCCGCACATCGCGTGCTGGGACGCCATCATGTGGGACGGTTCGAACAGCAGTCGCCAGCCGCCCGCTTGGCGGTCCGGCTCGGCGCTGTCCAGGAAGTACGAGGCGTCGGGGATGCCCCGGGACTCGATCTCCGTGCGCAGCCGCTCCCGGTCGACCGCCCAGGTCGGCCAGGAGGAGACATCGAGCACGGGGTGGTTGACCACCGGGCGGTCCGTGACGGCGCCGATGTCCTCGATGACCAGCGCGCCGACCAGCTCCGGGTGACGGGCGGCGAGCGCGTACGCGCCGACCCCGCCGGTGGAGTGGGCGACGACCGGGACCGGCCCCAGACGCAGCTCGCGCAGCAGGGCGGCGGCGTCGGCCACGTACTCGTCCAGGGTGAAGGGCCCGCCGCCCCCGGTCAGCCCGTGCCCCCGCTGATCGAGGGCGATCACGCGCCGGGCGGGGGCGAGGGCGGCGGCCAGGGGCGCGTACATCCGGCCCCGGCCGAAGTGGCCGTGGAGGGTGAGAACCGGGGTGCCGGGCCCGCCGAAGTCGGTGAGGGCGAACCGCCGACCCCGCAGGGAGACGAAGTCGGGGGAGGGCACGGTCGTCGTGGTCACTCGCCGCACCATAGTGGCTGGATCCGCTGGTGACCAGCGGGTAGCAACGCCTGCCGGGACGTCAGGCGGCGGCCTTCGCCTTGGTGGCGTACATGTCCACGTACTCCTGGCCGGAGAGGCGCATGACCTCGCTCATCACCTCGTCGGTCACCGCCCGCAGCACATAGCGGTCGCGGTCCATGCCCTCGTAGCGGGTGAACTCCAGCGGCTCGCCGAAGCGGACCCGCACCCGGCCCGGCCGGGGCAGCCCCTTGCCGCCCGGCTGGATCCGGTCGGTGCCGATCATCGCGAACGGCACCACGGGGGCGCCGGTCATCAGCGCGAGCCGGGCGATACCGGTGCGGCCGCGGTAGAGCCGGCCGTCGGGGGAGCGGGTGCCCTCGGGGTAAATGCCGAAGACCTTGCCCTCTTCGAGCACCCGGCGGCCGGTCATGAGCGCGGCGACCCCGCCGCGCGCGCCGTCCCGGTCCACCGGGATCATGCCGACGCCGATGAAGAACCAGGCCATCAACCGGCCCTTGAGCCCCTTGCCCGTCACATACTCGTCCTTGCCGATGAAGAAGACCTGACGGTCACAGACCAGCGGGAGGATCATCGAGTCGATGAAGGTGAGATGGTTCCCGGCGAGGATCACCGGGCCCGAGCCCGGAATGCCCTCGGCCCCCTCGACCCGTGGGCGGAACATCAGGCGCATCAGCGGAGCGAGTACTGCCTTCAGAAACGCGAATCGGGACAACGGGCCCTCCGGTCGGGGTCAGGTCTGGAGCGTCCGGCGTACGGTCAATACCCCGCACCGCACACTTGCGCCGATGAGGACGATACTCGCCGGTTCCGCCCCGGCGCACACCGGGTTCACCCACCTGGTACGCGGTGTTGATATGCGTTTCCCCCGCGTTTCGTCCGACGTCTCCCGTACGAAAGGGGCTCGCGCCTACCATCAGCCCGTCCTCTGACAGGTTTTGACAGATGTTGACCACAGAGCGAGGAGTGCTCATGGAGCGGGAGCAACAGCCCGGGCGGCGCGCCCTGCTGGGGGCCGCGGCCCTCGGCGCGGGAGCGATGGCGCTGGGCGGGGCCGGCACGGCGGCGGCCGCGGGTTCGGGCACGGCCGCGGGCGCGGCCGGCGGGACGTCCGGCCGGGGCCATGAGCTGCCGGTGCCCACCGTGATCGGCCACCGTGGCGCCAGCGGCTACCGGCCCGAGCACACCCTCGGCTCGTACCAGCTCGCACTGGACATGGGTGCGGACATCATCGAGCAGGACCTCGTCCCCACCAAGGACGGCCATCTGGTCTGCCGCCACGAGAACGACATCACGGCCACCACGGATGTCTCCGCGCACCCGGAGTTCGCCGACCGCAAGACCACCAAGACGGTCGACGGCACCAAGCTGACCGGCTGGTTCACCGAGGACTTCACGCTCGCCGAGCTGAAGACGCTGCGCGCCAAGGAGCGCATTCCGGGCACCCGCCAGCGCAACACCCTCTACGACGGGCGCTGGGAGGTGCCCACGTTCGAAGAGGTGCTCCAGTGGGCCGAGCGCGAGGGCCGCAAGCGGGGCCGCCGGGTCTGGCTGTACGTCGAGACCAAGCACCCCACCTACTTCCGCAAGCTCGGGCTCGGGCTCGAGGAGCCGGTGGCCAAGATCCTCCGTAAGTACGGCCGCCATAAGAAGGACTCGGCGCTCTTCCTCCAGTCCTTCGAGCCGAGCAGCATCCAGCGGCTGCGCAAGCTGGTCGCCACCCCGGCGGTCGTGCTGCTGTCCACCCTCAACAGCCGGCCCTATGACTTCGTCGAGGCGAACGACCCCCGCACGGTCGCGGACCTCGTCAAGCCCGAGGGGCTGAAGTGGATCGCGAGCTTCGCCCAGGGCATCGGCCCCGATCTGTCGGTGATCATCCCGCGGACCCCCGACGGCAAGCTCGGGACGCCGACCACTGTGGTCAAGGACGCGCATGCGGCGGGGCTCGTCCTCCACCCGTACACCATGCGCAACGAGAACACCTTCCTGCCGGCCGACTTCCGCCGCGGCACCGATCCCAATGCCTACGGTGACGCCTTCGGTGCGTTCAAGGCGTACTTCGCGACCGGAATTGACGGAATCTTCTCCGACAACGCGGACACCGCCCTCCTCGCACGGGAGGACTTCCTCAAGGGCCAGTGAGTCCGGGCTGCCGGGACGACGCCTGTCAAGGTCCGTCCCGGCGGCTACCCGGTCGGGTGAGAGACCGCGGGACGGGCAACCGCCCCGCGGCCCGGCCTCGTCCCGCCCGGCATGGACCTTGTGAAGCAACTGGGCCCGCTGCTGGCCGCCGAGGCGGCGGCCGAGGCGCACGGCGTGGGCGTCGAACCCGCCGAACTCGAACAGGCGGTCTGGTTACGGCTGCTCGAACGCACCCGCGACACCGGCCCGCCGCCCCACCCCGCCCGCTGGCTGCGCGGCGCCGTACGGGCCGAGGTGCGCGGGGCCAGGCGGCGGGCGCGCCGCGAGGTGCCGTACGACCCGGTGGGCGACGGCCCGCCCAGCGGACCCGAGCCCCGCCCCGCCGAGCACGCGGTGCTCATCGCCGAGACCTGCCGGACGCTGCGCGCCGCGGTGCGCCGGCTGCCGGGGCGCTGCCCCCGGCTGCTGGGGGCGATGCTCTCCCGCACCGACCCGACCTACCGCGAGATTGCAGGTGAGTTGGGTATCTCACAGGGCAGTCTTGGCCCGGTACGTTCCCGATGTCTGGGTTGCCTGCGCAGAATGCTCACGGCGGAGATTGCGGCTCCTGAACAGTGGGGAAAGGAGCGTTAGACAATCGGCGCCTCGGAGGCGGCCGCGGACCACGCGACCACTCCACCCAGGCCATGAACCCCGGTCGCCCCCTTACCCTCGACGCGACCGGTGGACCGAGAAAAGGGGAGGCATGCGCACATGGGCATGAGCGTGACCATCTCCGCGGCGACCGCGGACGACGCCGAGCAGATCCTCAAGCTGCAGTATCTGTGCTATCAGGGCGAGGCCGAGCTCTACGGGGACTACTCGATCGAACCGCTGACGCAGTCGCTCGACGACCTGCGCGCCGAGCTGGGCGAGGGCTGCGTGCTCGTGGCCCGGCTCGGCGAGGAGGTCGTCGGCTCGGTCCGCGGCATCGTCGACGAGAAGGGCACCGCCGCGATCGCCAAGCTGATCGTGCACCCGCGGATGCAGCGGCACGGTCTGGGCGGGCGGCTGCTCGCGGCGATCGAGGAGCGGCTGACGGAGGAGCGGGACGCCAAGCGGTACCGGCTGTTCACCGGCCATCGCAGCGAGGGCAATCTGCGGCTGTACCGCAAGTACGGCTACGCCCAGGTCGGCACGGAAGAGGTCAACCGCAGGCTGTCCCTGGTCACGCTGGAGAAGGACGCGAGCGCGACGGCGTACGCGGCCAGCGCGTAGGCCGTGGTCTGACGAGGTCAATCGCCGGACGGGGTTTTCCAGCCCGTCCGGCGGTTGAGGACACGCCCGGAGGGCGTGCGGGGGTCCGGGGTGCCCCACGGGGCGGAGCCGCATATCGACGCTGCGGGAAGAGGCGGGGTGGGTGAGGCGCCGCCACCACAGCCGCCCGGGCGGTCAGCCCCGTCGGGACCGGCGCAGCCAGATCAGGCCGGTGACCGGCAGGAAGATCGGGATGAAGAGATAGCCCATGCCGTAGTCCGACCACACGGTCTGGTCGGGGAAGGCGGACGGCTCCAGCAGCGTCCAGGTGCCGATCGTCAGCACGCCCAGCAGCTCCGCCGCGCAGCACACCATCGCCGCCTTGCGCGCGCCCTCGCCGCCGCGTACCAGCGAGACCGTGATGAAGGCGTAGACCACGGCGGAGACCGCCGAGAGGATGTAGGCGAGCGGCGCCTCGTGGTACTGGGCGATCAGCTGGTAGACCGAGCGGGACGCGGCCGCGACGGTGAACACCCCGTAGAGCATCACCAGCAGCCGCCCCGGCCCCTGGCCGAGCCCGGTGCGCGAAGCCGATTCCGTGGACTCAACCACTGGTGCCTCCCCAGATGTCGTACAGCCGCACTTCGAGCACGGCCAGCACCACGGCCGCCGCGGCGACCGTCGCCGACCCCCAACGGGTCCGCTCGGCCAGCGACATGAACGCCGCGATCGGCACCGCGAGCGCGGAACCGATCAGATACGCCACAAAGATCGCCACACCCTGCTCGGGGTTGTCCCCGCCCGCCAGCCGCACGATCCCTATGACCAACTGCGCGATCGCCAGCAGGGCCACCACGGCCATGCCGATGAAGTGCCAGTCCTTGGTGGGCTGGTCGCGGTAGGCGGCGAAACCGCACCACGCGGCGAGCAGGAGCGCGGTCACACCGAGCGCGACCGTCAGCGCGTCGATCAACGGAACCTCCGCGCGGCGCGGCGGCGCATACGGGGGCGGCGCACACAGGGGGTGACAAGCATGAGACGACTGTAATCGGCCCGAATGACCGCGTTGCGATCGGCCCCGCCACCCCACGTACGCTGCGCGTTATGAAGATCTCCGCTGACGTGCTGCTGTTCGACAACGACGGAACCCTTGTCTCCTCCATGGAGTCGGTCCTGCGCTGCTGGACCCAATGGGCCGGGGAGTACGGCATCACCGCGGAGGACTTCGCCCGGGTCGAGCTGCACGGCCGCCCCGCCAACGACATCATCGGCGATCTGCTTCCCGCCGACCGGGTCGCGGAGGCCCGGGCGCGCATCGACGAGCTGGAGGTCGAGGACGTACCGGGCGGGGTGAAGCTGCTCCCCGGCACGGCCGAGCTGCTGGCGTCGCTGCCCGCCGGGCGCTGGGCCGTGGTGACCTCCGCCAATCGCAAGCTGGCCGAGGCCCGCCTGGCCGAGGTGGACATACGCCCGCGGATGCTGATCACCGCGGACGACATCACCCGGGGCAAGCCGGACCCCGAGCCGTTTCTGCTGGCCGCCGAGCGGCTGGGGGTCGACCCGGCCCGCTGTGTCGTCTTCGAGGACGCCCCGGCAGGGCTGGCGGCGGCCCGCGCGGCCGGAATGCGGACCGTGGCGTTGACCACAACGACCACCCGGGACGACCTGATCGCCGATGTCGTGGTCGAGGACCTGTCGGCCGTGTCGGCACAGGCCGTCGACGGGGGAGTGGAGATCATCGCGGGGATCTGAGCCGCCCGCCCGCGACCGTCCACGGACCGATCAACCCTGTCCGCGTGCGGACAGGGTTGATCGGTCCGTGGTGGTGTCTGGTTTACTTGCAGCCATGACCACGACGAGCTGCCGCATCCCTGCGACCGAGGCGATCCAGACGCCCGGTGCTCGTTGTCTGTGTCGAATGTGTGACTGCTGAGGGCCCCTGCTTGAGCCTCGCGCCCCGAAGCGAGACCCGCTGAGCCGGAACCGCGCGTCCGTGCGCCGGATCGCGCCGCCCCGCGTCACCGGAACCCGAAGCCGCGTCCACCCGCCGCGCACCCCTCGGGTCCGCCCTGCCGCGTTCCGCAATGAACGAACCGTGTCCGGTGGCACCCGCCGCCGTGCACTCAACAGTGACGGAAACCCTGTGATCACCACTACGGACCTGACCAAGGTCTACCGCTCACGAGGCCGCGAGGTCACCGCCCTCGACGGCGTCGGTCTGCATGTCCGCGAGGGCGAGGTGTACGGCGTCGTCGGTCAGAGCGGCGCCGGAAAGTCCACCCTCATCCGCTGCGTCAACCTGCTGGAGCGCCCCACCTCCGGCACGGTCACCGTGGCCGGCCAGGACCTCACCGCGCTCGCCGGGCGCGGCCATCGCGCCGGATCCGCGCTGCGCCAGGCGCGCAGCCGTATCGGCATGGTGTTCCAGCACTTCAACCTGCTCTCCTCACGCACCGTGCGGGACAACGTCGAGCTGCCGCTGGAGATCCTCGGCGTCTCCGGCAAGGAGCGCACCCGCAAGGCCCTGGACCTGCTGGAGCTGGTGGGCCTCGGCGACAAGGCCAAGGCGTACCCGGCCCAGCTGTCCGGCGGCCAGAAGCAGCGCGTCGGCATCGCCCGCGCGCTCGCGGGCGACCCCCAGGTGCTGCTGTCGGACGAGGCGACCTCCGCGCTCGACCCCGAGACCACCCGCTCGATCCTCCAGCTGCTGCGCGACCTGAACCAGCAGCTCGGCCTGACCGTGCTGCTGATCACTCACGAGATGGACGTCGTCAAGACGATCTGCGACTCGGCGGCGCTGATGCGCGGCGGGCGGATCGTGGAGTCCGGACGGGTCGCCGATCTGCTGGCCACGCCCGGCTCCGAGCTGGCGCAGGAGCTGTTCCCGGTCGGCGGGGTGCCCTCGGGCGACGACCGCACGGTGGTCGACGTCACCTTCCAGGGCGAGGCCGCCGCCAAGCCGGTCATCTCCCAGCTGTCCCGTACGTACAACATCGACATCTCGATCCTGGGCGCCGCGATGGACACCGTCGGCGGCAACCAGGTCGGACGGATGCGGATCGAGCTGCCCGGCCGGTTCGAGGAGAACGTCGTGCCGATCGGCTTTCTGCGGGAGCAGGGGCTCCGGGTCGATGTGGCGGCGGTCGCCGACGGCCCGCGCGCAACCACGCATCAGCTGCTCAAGGAGGGCGCCAAGTGACCTGGTCCGAGATGGAGCCCCTGCTGGAGCAGGCCTGTTGGGACACGCTCTACATGGTCGGCTGGTCGGCGCTGATCGCGGTCGTCGGCGGACTGCCGCTCGGGGTGCTGCTGGTGCTCACCGACCGTGGCGGCGTCCTGCAGAACGTGGTCGTGAACAAGGTCGTCGGCCAGGTCGTCAATATCGCGCGCTCGCTGCCGTTCATCATCCTCATGGTCGCGCTGATCTCCTTCACCCGCTGGATCGTGGGCACCACCATCGGCCCCGAGGCGGCGATCGTGCCTCTGGCGATCGGCGCCATCCCCTTCTTCGCGCGGCTCGTGGAGACCTCGGTGCGCGAGGTGGACGGCGGGCTCGTCGAGGCCGTGCAGGCGATGGGCGGCTCCACCTGGACCGTCGTACGCAAGGTGCTGCTGCCCGAGGCGCTGCCGTCGCTGATCTCCAGCGCGACCACCACCATCGTCGCGCTCATCGGCTACTCGGCGATGGCCGGCACGGTCGGCGCGGGCGGCCTCGGTGACCTCGCCATCCGCTACGGCTACCAGCGGTTCGAGACCGAGCTGATGTGGATCACGGTCGCCATCCTCGCGGTGGTCATCTCCGTCATCCAGTTCGCGGGCGATCTCGCCGCGCGCGGCCTCTCGCACCGCGGCCGCCCCTCGGCCGCCCCCCGGCTGGTGCTGCTGCGGAGCGCCCCGCGGGCCGGGAAGCCCGCGACGGCCCCGGCTCCGGCCGCCCGGCCCGCCGACATAGAGCCCGCGGAGCCGACCAAGGTCCCCTGAGCCCCACCACCCCACCCCACACACCACATCCCCGCATTCCGCTTCCGCACCCGTAGCGGATTCGTGCGCCCATGAAGAAAGGCACTTTTCGTGCGTAACACCACCAAGACCGTCACCACCGTCCTCGCCGCCGGTGCCCTCGCACTGGGCCTCGCCGCCTGCGGTCCGGACTCCGCGAAGAGCGCGAGCGGCCCGCTCGTCGTCGCCGCGAGCCCCGTTCCGCACGCGGAGATACTCGCCTACGTCAAGGACCACCTGGCCGACAAGGCGGGCCTCAAGCTCGAGGTCAAGGAGTTCACCGACTACAACACGCCGAACATCGCCACCCAGGACGGTTCGGTCGACGCCAACTACTTCCAGAACCAGCCGTTCCTGGACGACTTCAACAAGAAGAAGGGCACGGACATCGTGCCCGTCGTCACCGTGCACCTGGAGCCGCTCGGCCTCTACTCGCACAAGGTGAAGAAGGCCGACGACCTCAAGAAGGGCGCCACCGTGGCCGTCCCGAGCGACACGGTGAACGAGGCCCGCGCGCTGAAGCTGCTGGCCGCGAACAAGGTCATCAAGCTCAAGGACGGCGTCGGCAACGAGGCCACCCCGAAGGACATCGCCGCCAACCCCAAGAACCTGAAGTTCAAGGAACTGGAGGCCGCGCAGCTGCCGCGCTCCCTCGACGATGTGGACGCCGCGGTCATCAACGGCAACTACGCCATCGAGGCCGACCTCAAGCCCGCCAAGGACGCCCTGGTCCTGGAGTCGCCCACGAACAACCCGTACGGCAACTTCCTGGCCGTGAAGAAGGGCAACGAGGACGACCCGCGGGTGAAGAAGCTCGCCAAGCTCCTCACCTCCCCCCAGGTGAAGAAGTTCATCAAGGACAAGTACGACGGTTCCGTCCTCGCGTCGTTCTGACCGAAAAAGAAGCACACAGAGCTCCAGCGGGAGGCTCCGCACCCGGTCCACGATCGGATGCGGAGCCTCCCGCTTCGCCACCCCGTGCTGCATTTCGCCTGGCTGATGCTGCATGCTGGGCGTCTCTACAGCCCTGACACGACCTCCCGGTTACGGAGCGGCGCATGACATCCACCTTCCCGGACATCTCCATCAGCACGGAACGGCTGGTGCTGCGCCCGTTCGAGGAAGCGGACGTACCCGCGCTCACGGAGATGATGAACGACGAACTCGTCATCGCGTGGACCAGGGTCCCCCAGCCGTACGGCTCGCGGGACGCCCGCGACCAGGCGCTGCGGCTCGCCCCGGCCGAACGGACCACGGGGCGCGGAATCGTCTTCGCGGTCGCCGAATTCCTCACCCAGCGGCTCGTCGGAATCGTCCATCTGCGCAATACCGACTGGCAGATACTGGCCACCGAGGTCAGCTATGTCACCGCCCCCTGGGCGCGGGGCGAGGGCTATGCCTCGGAGTCGGTGCTGGCCGTCGCCCGCTGGCTGTTCCAGGACCAGAAGTTCGAGCGGCTCGAACTGCGCACCGCCGCCAACAACACCGCCTCCCAGCAGGTCGCCCAGAAGATCGGCTGCATCAGCGAGGGAGTGCTGCGCAACGCCGGGATAGCCCGCACCCAGACGGAGGACGGCGGCTGGACGGATCTGCGCACCGACCTCATCGTCTGGAGCCTGCTCGCCGAGGACCTCGACGGCGTCCCCGACCGGATGGCGGAGCCCGAGGGCTTCAACGTCTACCCCACGTACTCCGACTGGGGCTGACACGCCGACTCGGGGCCGACACACCGAGCGGGGCCGCGGACGGCCGAGGCTGATGCCCGGCGCCCACGCGCCCCTCGCGCCCCCCGGCGCACCACCCCTGCCCGTGCCCCCGCTCCGGCGGTCCGGACCAGGCGGGGTAATCTCACGGAGCCTGAGCACCCGCGCCCCGGCCGGCCCCGGGCCGCGATAGGCGCATCCGTGGCGCACGCGTCCGCGATGCGCCCGCGAACTCTCGCGAGCACGCCCGCGACCACTCGCGGCCCACCCGCCATACCCGATACACCCGGTAACACGCGACCTGCGACACATTGGGGAGACAGAGGACGATGGCCGACCGCGTCACGGTGATCGGTTGGGACGGCTCCGCGCTCACGGACGTGGCTCGCTCCGCCCTCGGCGCGGCCACCCTCGTGGCGGGCGCCGCCCACCACCTGGCGCTGCCCGAAATCCCGCCCGGCGCCGAGCGGATCCGGCTCGGCAGTGTGGACCTCGCGGCCCGCCGGATCGCCCAGCACCGCGGCTCCGCCGTGGTCCTGGCCGACGGCGACCCCGGCTTCTTCGGCGTCGTACGGGCCCTGCGGGTACCCGAGCACGGCCTGGAGGTCGAGGTCGTGCCCGCCGTCTCCTCCGTCGCCGCCGCCTTCGCCCGCGCCGGGATGCCGTGGGACGACGCCCAGGTCGTCGTCGCGCACAGCCGCGATCTGCGCCGCGCCGTCAACGTCTGCCGCGCCCACACCAAGGTCGCCGTGCTCACCTCGCCGGGCGCGGGCCCCGCCGAACTCGCACTGCTGCTCGGCCCGGTGCATCGCACCTTCGTCATCTGCGAGGCCCTGGGCACCGACCGCGAGCAGGTGACCGTCCTGACCTCCGACAAGGTTGCCGATCACGCCTGGCGCGACCCCAACGTCGTCATCGTCATCGGCGGCTCCGGCGCCGCCGCCGTCCGCAGCGGCCCGGCGTCCGGCACCGCGCGCGGCGCCCTGCCGAGCGGCGGCTGGATCGCCGGGCGCGACCCCGGCTACCCCGGCGGCGTCCGCGGCTGGGCGCTGCCCGCCCCCGCGTACGCGACCGTGCTGGGCGAGAGCGAGTCACAGCAGCTGCGTGCCGCCCAACTCGCCCGGCTCGGACCGCGAGTGGGCGATCTGGTGTGGGACATCGGCGCGGGCAGCGGCGCGGCCGCCGTCGAGACGGCCGGATTCGGCGCCGCCGTCATCGCCGTCGACCGGGATCCGGACGCCTGTGAGCGCACCGCGAACCTCGCCCGCCGCTTCGCCGTTCAGCTCCAGGTCGTCCACGGCACCGCGCCCGAGGTGCTGGAGGACCTGCCGGAGCCGGATGTGGTGCGGATCGGCGGTGGGGGCGCACCCGTCGTCGCCGCGTGCGCCGCGCGCCGCCCCGAGCGCATCGTCACGCACGCCGCGACCCGTGACGAGGCGGAGGCCATCGGCAGGGCGCTGGAGGACGGCGGCTACGCCGTCGAGTGCGTCCTGCTGCAATCGGTCGAGTTGGACACCCGGGTGTGGACCGAGCGCGAGCGCGCGGTCGCCTTCATGCTCTGCGGCCACCGCCCGCACCAGTGATTTTGTCCTTGTGACGTTCGCCCCGACGTTCGCCCCATGACCTTCTCCCGGCACCGCGCGGGGTAGGCTGGCGGATCGTTGTACTGCCTGTACCGCTGCCCGGCGTTCGGCGCTTTATTGGCCAAAGGCCGAAATGTGCCCCTCCTTTGGTGGGGCCGCGGTAGGCAAGCCTCGGGCGTGCTACGTGCCGCGCACGGCGCACGCTCGTTCTTGCTCACGGGGCTTGCTCCCGGTGGTAGGCGGTTGGAAGGAGCACTAGCGATGGGCGAGGGGTACGCATGACCGACACCGGCCAGGTCCCGGGCGAGGGACAGCCGGAGAACGCAGGCGGACGACTCGGACACCCGCACCCGGCGGATGTCCACGCCCCACCTGCCGACGCCGGTTACATCGAGCAGCCGCAGCCCGGTGCTCCCCAAGGCGCCGGGTACACCTTCCTCGACGCGCACGAGACCGTCGGCGAAGAGGACGATCTGTTGCTGATGCCGGGCGCCCAGGGCGCCTGGAGCGAACAGCAGGCCCAGTACCAGTCCGGCGTGTACGAGGCGGGCGTGCTCGACCCCGGTGCGGCCGGGTACGCCGATACGCGGATGCCGGAGCCGCAGCCCGTGGCGCCCCAGCCCGTACCGCAGCAGGCGCCGCCGCCCGCTCCCGCGCGCCGGCCGCTGCACATGGGCCCGCCGGTGCCCGACACCTCCGGCGGCGTGGTGCGTTCGCTGGCCGACCGGGGCCCGGCGGCCGGCCGGCACGCCGCCCCCGTACGCCAGGCCGAGCCGCCCGCGGCCGAGCCCCAGCCCGAGTACGCGGCGGGTCCGGAATATCCGGCGGCCGAGTACACGACGGGCACCGATTACGCGGCCGCGCCCGATTACGCGGCCGCGCCCGACTATGCCGCCGCGCCCGAGTACGCGGCCGGGCCGCAGTACTTCGCGGCGCAGCCCGAGAACCCCGGCCCGCTCCCCGGGCCACAGCTCGCGGACATGCCGCAGCTCGGCGAGGCCCCGCCGCCGGGGGTCGCCTGGCACTCCCAGCCCCCGGCCCAGCAGGCCGCTCCCGAACCCGCGCCCGCTCCCGGACCCGCTCTCGAAGAAACGGTCGGTCTCGCGGAGGAGCCCGCGCTGCCGGAGACGCCCGAAGCGGGGCCCGGCCCGCAGCCGTTCCCGCAGCCCGAGGTCGCGGACGGCGGTGTGCCCGTCGAGACCGCAGCCCCTGCCGCACCCGCCGAATCCGACGTGCCGGAGGCCCAGCCGGTCGCGATGGACCCGGGCCCGGTCGATCCGGCGGTCGCGGACCCGGCCCAGGCGGGCGCGATCATCCCGGCCCAGGGCGGGGCGCCCGTCATGACCGAGGAGCTGGTTGTCGACATTCCGGCCCAGGCCCAGCAGCCCGGTCGGGCCCCCGAACAGCTCGACGCACAGCCCGCCCCGGCCGCGGAGCCCGTGCCGGAGATCCCGGCCCAGATGTCCCATGAGCCGATCGCGCATCCGGTCGCGCCGGGACCCGAGCCGGTCGCCGCCGAACCCGAACCGGTCGCCGTGGAGGCCGCGCCGGAGGAGCAGCCCGCGCAGGAGCCCGTTACGGCCAAGGAGCCGAAAGCCCCCGCCGCCCAGGCCCCGGCCCCGGCTCCGGTCGAGGCGGCTCCTCAGCAACTCGACGAGCAGCCCGCGGAATCCGCCGATCCGGTCGCCGTGGACCCCGGCCACTCGATAGTGGCCGACGACGCGCCCCAGCCCGCGGTGGCGCCCGAGGAGCCCACCGCCGAGGCACCGGCTGACGAGGCGCCGGAAGCGCCCGCCGAGCCGGAGGCAGAGGCAGCGCCCGAGGCCGAGGCCCCGGCGCCCGAAGAGGCCGCGCGGGAAGAGGCTGCCGAGGACGCCCTCCAGGAGGAGGCCGCGCCCGAACCGGAGGCCGAGGCCGAGGTCGCGGTGGTGGAAGCCCCCGAGCCCGCCGCGGCCGAAGCCGAGGAGGAGGCCCCGGAGCCCGCCGCGCCGGAGGAGGAGGCTCCCGAGCCCGTCGCATCCGAGGAAGATGCTCCGGCAGCGGAAGCCGCCCCCGAGGAAGAGACGCCCGCGAACGAGAGCTCGGAGGACGAGAGCGTGGCCCCCGAGGCGGAGACCCCCGAGCCCGAATCGGCCGAAGCCGCCGAACCCACGGAGAAGGAAGCCCCGGAGGAGACCCCCGAGTCCCCCGAGGCCGAGCCGGAGGCCGAAGCGAAGCCCACCGGCACGGACGCCGAGCCCACCGACGCGGACGCCGAGCCCACCGGCACGCACGCCGAGCCCACCGGCACGGACGCCGAGCCCACCGGCACGCACGCCGAGCCCACGGACGCGGACGCCGAGCCCACCGGCGCGGACGCCGAGCCCACCGACGCGGAGGCCGAGGCGGAGCCCGAGCCCGCCCCCGTCGGCCCGCCCGCCGAGGGGTACGACGACGCCGAGCGCGCCGCCGTCCACCGCGTCATGCGCGAGCGCCGGGACATCCGTAACGGCTTCCGGTCCGACCCCATCCCGCACGAGGTGCTGCTGCGCGTGCTCGAGGCCGCGCACACCGCGCCCAGCGTCGGGCACTCCCAGCCGTGGGACTTCGTCGTCATCCGCTCGGAGGAGACCCGGCGTTCCATGCACGAGCTGGCGATGCGCCAGCGCGACGCGTACGCCAAGTCGCTTCCCAAGGGCCGGGCCAAGCAGTTCAAGGAACTGAAGATCGAGGCGATCCTCGAAACGCCGGTCAATATCGTCGTCACCGCCGACCCGACCCGCGGCGGCCGCCACACCCTCGGCCGGCACACCCAGCCGCAGATGGCGCCGTACTCCTCCGCGCTCGCCGTGGAGAACCTCTGGCTCGCGGCCCGCGCCGAAGGCCTCGGCGTCGGCTGGGTCAGCTTCTTCGACGAGCGCGAGATGGTGCGTGAGCTCGGGCTGCCCGACCATCTGGAGGTCGTCGCGTATCTGTGCGTCGGATACGTCGACGAGTTCCCGGAGGAGCCGGAGCTGATGCGGTCCGGGTGGTCCAAGCGCCGCCCGCTGGCCTGGGTCGTCCACGAGGAGACGTACGGGCGGCGCGCGCTGCCCGGCGAGGACCCGCACAATCTGCTCCAGGAGACCCTCCAGGGCATCCGCCCGCTGGACGCGAAGGCGCTCGGCGAGGCGTGGGAGCGGCAGAAGCGGATGACCAAGCCGTCGGGCGCGCTCGGCATGCTGGAGATCATCTCGGCGCAGCTGAGCGGTCTGTCCCGGCAGTGCCCGCCGCCGATCCCGGAGCCCGCGGCCGTCGCGATCTTCGCGGGCGACCACGGGGTGCACGCCCAGGGCGTCACCGCCTGGCCGCAGGAGGTCACCGCCCAGATGGTCGCCAACTTCCTGGGCGGCGGCGCGGTCTGCAACGCCTTCGCGAGCCAGGTCGGCGCCGAGGTGTGCATCGTGGACGTGGGCGTCGCGAGCGAACTGCCGAGCACCCCCGGGCTGCTGCCGCGCAAGGTGCGGGCGGGCACCGGCGACTTCGCCACCGGCCCCGCGCTCACCCGCGAGGAGGTGCTGCGCGCCATCGAGGTGGGCATCGAGACGGCCCGCGATCTGGTGGCCGCCGGGAACAAGGCGCTGCTCACAGGCGAGATGGGCATCGCCAACACCACCGTGTCGGCCGCCCTCGTCTCGGTCTACACCGGCGCCGACCCGGCCGAGGTGACCGGGCGCGGGACCGGCATCAACGACGAGACGCACGCCCGCAAGATCGATGTCGTACGGCGCGGTCTGGAGCTGCACCAGCCGGATCCGGCCGACCCCATCGGCGTCCTCGCCGCGTTCGGCGGTCTGGAGCACGCCGCGATCGCGGGGCTGCTGCTGGGCGGCGCGTCGCTGCGTACGCCCGTCATCCTGGACGGGGTGAGCGCGGGCGCCGCCGCGCTGCTCGCGCGGGCCATCGCGCCCGAGGTGCTGGCGGCGTGCATCGCCGGCCACCGCAGCGCGGAGCCGGGGCATGTGGCCGCGCTCAACAAGCTGGGCCTGCGTCCCCTGGTCGACCTGGACCTGCGCCTCGGCGAGGGCACGGGCGCGCTGCTCGCCCTCCCGGTGGTACAGAGCGCCGCGCGTGCGATGCACGAGGTGGCCACGTTCGACTCCGCCGGGGTCACGGAGAAGAACTGACGGGTGCCCCCGCCGCGTAGGGTGTCGGCGGGGGCCACGCCCCACTGTCGATCAGCCGCTCCAGTGCCGCAGCGGCCGGGTATTCGCCTGAGGAGAGCCGCACCGCCATGTCCGAGAATTTCGCGTACCCCGTCGGACTGCGCCTCACGGGGCGGCGCGTCGTCGTCCTCGGGGCGGGCCAGGTCGCCCAGCGCCGGTTGCCGGCGCTGATCGCGGCGGGCGCGGACATCCTGCTGATCTCGCCCTCCGCGACCCCCTCCGTCGAGGCCATGGCCGAGGCGGGGGAGGTGCGCTGGGAGCGCCGCCGCTACCAGGACGGTGACTTCGAGGGCGCGTGGTACGTCCTGATCACCACGGACGACCCGGAGGCCAACGCCGCCGCGTCCGCCGAGGCCGAGGCGCGCCGCGTCTGGTGCGTACGCAGCGACGACGCCGAGGCCGCCTCCGCCTGGACCCCGGCCACCGGACGCAGCGAGGGCGTCACCGTCGCCGTCCTCACCGGCCGCGATCCGCGCCGCTCCGCCGCCGTACGCGACGCCGTGGTCGAGGGGCTGCGCGACGGCACCCTCGCCGCCCCCCGCCACCGCACCCGCGGCCCCCACGTAGCGCTGGTGGGCGGCGGCCCCGGTGACCCGGACCTGATCACGGTGCGCGGCCGCCGGCTGCTCGCCGAGGCGGATGTCGTGGTGGCCGACCGCCTCGGCCCCCGCGACCTGCTCGACGAACTCCCGCCCCATGTCGAGGTCATCGACGCCGCGAAGATCCCGTACGGCCGGTTCATGGCCCAGGAAGCGATCAACAACGCGCTGATCGAGCACGCCAAGGCGGGCAAGGCCGTCGTCCGGCTCAAGGGCGGCGACCCCTTTGTCTTCGGACGCGGGATGGAGGAGGCGGAGGCGCTGGCCGAGGCCGGTATCCCGTGCACCGTCGTACCCGGCATCTCCAGCTCCATCAGCGTGCCGAGCGCGGCCGGGATCCCCGTCACTCACCGGGGCGTGGCCCATGAGTTCACGGTGGTCAGCGGGCATGTCGCCCCCGATGACCCCAGCTCCCTGGTGGACTGGTCGGCCCTCGCCAAGCTGCGTGGCACGCTTGTACTGCTCATGGCCGTCGAGAAGATCGGCGCCATCGCCACGGCCCTCGTCGCACACGGCCGGCCCGCGGACACCCCGGTCGCCGTCGTCCAGGAGGGCACCACCCCCACCCAGCGCCGCGTGGACGCGACCCTCGCGACCGTGGCCGAGACGGTCGTGGCCGAGGGGATACGACCCCCGGCGGTCGTGGTGATCGGCGACGTCGTCGCCCTCGCCACACGCGACCACCGGTGACGTAACCGCCGGTAACGTAATCGCGTACGCCTCATTGGCACCGCATACAGGACAAGGCAGTATCACTCTGTGGCTGATCTCATCACCGTCGATGATCCCGACGACCCGCGGCTGCGCGACTTCACGGGTCTGACCGACGTGGAGCTACGACGCAAGCGCGAGCCCGCCGAGGGCCTGTTCATCGCCGAGGGCGAGAAGGTGATCCGGCGCGCCAGACACGCCGGCTACGAGATGCGCTCGATGCTGCTGTCGTCGAAATGGGTCGACGTCATGCGCGACGTCATCGAGGACGTCCCCGCCCCGGTCTACGCCGTCAGCCCCGAACTGGCCGAACGCGTGACCGGCTACCACGTCCACCGCGGCGCCCTCGCCTCCATGCAGCGCAAACCGCTGCCCGAAGCGGATGCACTCCTGGCCGACGCCCGACGCGTCGTGATCATGGAATCCGTCAACGACCACACCAACATCGGCGCCATATTCCGCAGCGCCGCCGCCCTCGGCATGGACGCCGTGCTGCTCTCCCCGGACTGCGCCGATCCGCTCTACCGCCGCTCCGTCAAGGTCTCGATGGGCGCCGTCTTCTCCGTCCCGTACGCCCGTCTGGAACCCTGGCCGCGCGGCCTGGAAGCGGTCCGGCACACCGGCTTCAAGATCCTCGCCCTCACCCCCGACGAAAAGGCCACCCCCATCGACGACGCGGCCCCCCACCGCCTCGAACGCGTCGCCCTGATGCTGGGCGCCGAGGGCGACGGGCTCTCCACCCAAGCCCTCATGGCCGCCGACGAATGGGTGCGCATCCCCATGGCCCACGGCGTCGACTCCCTCAACGTCGGCGCGGCGGCGGCGGTCGCCTTCTACGCCGTAACATCAGGCCGCCCCGGGCTCTGACCCAAGCCCGGGCCCGGGGGACCCGGAACCCGGGCGCTCCACCCGGGCGCTCCACCCGGGGGCTCCGCCCCCGGACCCCACCGAGGACGCCACTGGGGCTCCGCCCCCCCGGGCCCCGCTGGAGCTCTGCCCCGGCCCTGCTCCGCGATCGCTGGAGGGGCTGGGTGTCCGGAAGGGGTGAGTGCAAGCCTCGGCCCAGCCCCCGGCACGCCCATCGGGCGTGTCCTCAATCGCCGGACGGGCTGGTTTTACGAGCTGAGCGCAGAGCGGGCAGGGGACCGGGGCCGGCAAGGCGAGCGGCGGGGCGTGGGGACGAGCCGCTGCCGCCCACGGAAAGCCAAACCGGACAGGGGGCGCCCCCACCTACCAGCGCACCGTCAACCGGACAGGGGCCCCGGGCCACCGGCCGTGCGCCGCCGACGAGGCGGGAGGGGGCGGGGGTGCAGGGGTGGGGGTCTGGACGCTGACGTGTATTTGTGGCGCCAATTTGCGGCCCACCCCACGCTTCCGGGGGCCGGCGCCGTAAATATACGGTCCAGACCCCCCGCCCCGGAGGCCCCGCACCCGCACCCGGCACGCACCTCCCGCGCACCCACCTCCCGCCTACCGGCTACCGGCCGCCCGGCTCCATCGACACCGCATGCGTCGTCGGCCCGTGCGGTGCGCCCAGCCCGTTCGCCGGGCCCTGGCAGCCCTGCGCCGCTGCGATCCCCAGCGCCACCAGCAGCGTCACCACCACGAACACCGTCAGCCGCTGCCGCAGCAGCCGGCGGTCCGGGCCCGGGCCGCCCGGACGGCGCCCGTTCGGCGACGTACGGACCGTACGAGCGGGCGGGCGCGAGCCCCTGCGCGGAGTGGGGCGCGCGGGCGTGTTCCGCCCCGTGGAACGCCCCGCACCCGCCCCGGTCCCCGCCCCGGTCCCCGTCCCGGCCCCCGACCGCGGCGACGACGCCCGCGGCGCCTGCGCCCCCCGCGGCGGCGTACCGCCGGGGCGCCGCTCCGTGTGCTGCTCCGCGTACGTCTCGGCCCGTCGCCCCGAGGGCCGACTGTCCGCCGCGCCGTGCCCGCCGTACGCGCCGTGCCCGCCAGGCCCGCCGGGCCCGCTATGCCCATGCGCCTCGCGCGCCGCGATCTCCTTCAGCCGCAGCGACAGTTGCAGCGTGCTCGGCCGGTCCTCCGGATCCTTTGCCAGACACGCATGCAGCAGCGGTGCCAACGCGTCCGGCACGCCGACCAACTGTGGTTCCTCATGCACCACCCGGTACAGCATCACCTCGGAACTCCCGTGCCCGAACGGCGAGTCCGCCGTCGAGGCGTACGCGAGCGTCGCGCCCAGCGCGAAGACGTCGGTCGCCGGGGTGACGGCCGCGCCCCGCACCTGCTCGGGCGCGAGGAAGCCGGGCGAGCCGACCGCCGTGCCGACGTGCGTCAAGGTGCTGGCCCCGGTCGCCCAGGCGATGCCGAAGTCGATGATCCGCGGGCCCTTGGGGGAGAGCAGGATGTTCGACGGTTTGAGGTCGCGATGCACCACCCCCGCCTCGTGCACCGCCAACAGCCCCTCGGCCAGCGCGGACCCGATCGACGCCACGGGCGCGGCGGGCAGCGGGCCCTCTTCGTTGACCTTGTCGTGCAAGGAGGGGCCCGGTACGTACTGGGTGGCGAACCATGGGCGGTCGGCCTCCAGGTCGGCGGCCACCAGCCGCGCCGTACAGCCCCCGCGGATCCGCCGCGCGGCCGACACCTCGCGGGCGAACCGCGACCGGAACTCCCGGTCCTCGGCCAGATCGGGCCGGATCACCTTCAGCGCCACACGCTGTCCGCGCCGGTCGGAGCCGAGGTAGACCACGCCCATACCGCCCGCGCCGAGCCGCCGGTGAAGCCGGAAGGAACCGACGACACGCGGGTCCTCGCGCCGGAGCCGCATCATCGCCATGTCCGTCCCCTACCTCCGGTGGGGAGGCCCCTTCCCTAACCCCTGGCGGGGAGCCCCAACCGCTGCCGTCCACTGCCGTCCGTCTGACGTGCACAGCTTACGGATTGACGGCCCCGCGCGCTGAGAGGCCGCGCATGCGTCGGCCGACGGATTGTCAGTGGTGCCTGGGATCCTGGAGAAGTGGGCCGGAATCGTGGCAATCCGCGCTCGGGTCCGCGCGTGCGTGATCTCAAAGGGCCGTCTCAGAAGGGGGATTGGGACCGTGAAGGGTGATCGTGTGGAGATAGTCGTGGACGCGGGCGACACGACACGGACGTATGAAGTGGTGGCGAGCCGGGCCGGTCGGCGGGTCGAGACGGCGGTCCGGCGCGGGGTGGTGGAAGTGAGCGAAGTCACCCGTAATGGCTCTGTGGTGCGGACGGCCCGGTTTATGGCGAACCGGGTGCTGGCGCTGGTGGAGCAGCCGGTGCCGCGGGGGGAAGACGGAGAGTAGGACCGCCGGACCGCCGGACCGCCGGACCGCCGGCGGACGGGGCGCGGCGCGGCGCGGGCGGGTGTCCGAGGGCGCGGCTGACGGCGGAACGGACCCCTCCGGAGGGGCCCGTTCCGCCGTCCCCTCCGGGAAGACCCCAAGTCCCGGTGCGGTATCTCCACCCAGGGGAGTACTCGGCTCCGGCCGGGGTCATCCTCCGGGAGGCCCGGCAATCGATACGAAGGCATGACGCCGAGCGCCGGGGCGCGCGCCTAATGTTGTGGTCAAGCGGCGGGCGCAGCACTCGTCCCCCGAGGTCAGACGCTCGCCGCCCCCAGATGTGACAGAGGAGGGACGATGGCGGACACGGCTGGACGTACGGTCCTCCGGGCGCGCAGGCGCCGGGTTGTCGACGCGTTCGGCAGCCCGCCGCAGGGCGGCACCCGCCATCCCCTGGTCGCGGCGGCGATGGTGCTGCCGTTGGCCCTCGTCTTGAGCATCACCTTCGGCGGCTGGGAGGCCGTCGTCACACAGGCGTCGTCCGTGGCGGGAATGCTGGGGCGCTGAGCGCCCCGGGTCCGGGAGAGCGGCCCGGGCCGGGGACTTCCGGCCATCAACCCCGTGGGGACGGGGGTGCGGCGGACGGCACGAATGCCCGGACAGCTGGGGAGCTGTCCGGGCATCGCGCCGTTTGGGGGCGTGGGCGGGTGCGGTGTGGGTGCCGGGTGCGGAGCCTCCGGGGCCCCCGGCATGGTCATCGGTTCGCCCGCTATCCAGCCCGTCCGGCGATTGAGGACACGCCCGGAGGGAGTGCCGGGGGCCGGGCCGAGCCCGGCGCTCGGGCTGTCCGGGCACTCAACCCCTCCGGCCGAGCGCGGCGCTCAGGCTGTCCGGGCACTCAACCCCTCCGGCCGAGCGCGGCGCTCGGGCTGTCCGGGCACTCAACCCCTCCGGCCGAGCGCGGCGCTCGGGCTGTCCGGGCACTCAACCCCTCCGGCCGAGCCCGGCACGGCCCCGGTGGGGCCGGGGCCTCACCACCGGGCGTCGTTAGGATCCGGAGGAGGGCATCAGGCCGTACGACTGGGGGAGCCATGGGCAGAACGCCGGCGCTGCTGGCAGACACCGTGCGGCAGCGGGCCGGCGAGTCCGAGGGGGAGGCGACCGTGTTGGCGGATCGGCCCGATGGGACCGTCGTCCGCTGTGGAGGACTCGTCGCCAAGGCCCACGCGCCCGACGCGGATCCGGCCGCGCTGGCGGTCCGCGTCGAGGTCGCCGCGCACCCCCGCTGCGCGGGGATTCTGCTGCCGCCGGTCGGCAGGGTGGGGGCGCTGCCCAACGGGCGGCGGGTGACGTTGTGGCCGTACGGGGAGCCCGTGTCACCGGAGGAGCCGGAGGCCGCGCCGTGGGAGGAGGCGGGGGCGCTGCTCGCGCGGTTGCATGCCGTGCCGGTGGGCGGACTGCCCGGTCCGCTTCCGGCGATGCGCGGGCCCGCCAAGGCCGCCCGCGCCATCGCCCGGCTGCGGGCGGCGGAGGGCCTCAACGAGGCCGCCGCACAGGCCGTGTTGCGGGCGTGGGGCGGGCTGCCCGGGTGGGCCCGGGGCGAGGCGCGGACCGGAGGCGGCGCGCTCTGCCACGGCGATCTGCACCTCGGCCAGCTCGTCCGGCACGGCGACTGGCTGCTGATCGATGTCGACGACCTCGGCCTCGGCGACCCGGCGTGGGATCTCGCGCGCCCCGCCGCCTGGTATGCCGCCGGGCTGCTCGCCCCGGAGGACTGGGAACGGTTCCTCGGGGCGTACCGGACCGCGGGTGGTTCCGCCGCGGGGCACCACGATCCGTGGCCGCGCCTGGACGTCCCCGCGCGCGCCCTGACCGTACAGACCGCCGCGCTCGCCCTCGCCAAGGCGGCAGCGGCACGGCGGGCGTTGGACGAGGCGGAGGAGGCCATGGTGGAGGCTTGTGTCCGCATCGCCCGGTTCACGGAGGCCGTAGGGTGAACTCGACGCGGCCGGACGGATGTTCCGGCGGCGCTTTGTCCGGAGCTTGAGGAGTTGAGCGGACCATGCAGTGTCCCAAGTGCCATGCGCCGATGCACACGTACAACCGCAATGGCGTCCAGATAGAGCAGTGCAGCGGCTGCCGGGGGATCTTCCTGGACTACGGGGAGCTGGAGGCGCTGACCCGCCTCGAATCGCAGTGGACCCAGCAGATGCCGCCGGCCCCGCCGACCCCCGGGGCCCCGCAGGCCTACCCGGCCGCGCCCGCGTGGGGCGCGCCGCACCACGGCCACCACGGCGGGCATCACGGTCACCACAAGCGTGGCTTCGGCCACATGCTCTTCTCTTCGTGACCTCATACGACAGATGACCGCATACGGCAGAGGGCCGGAGCTTCTCGCTCCGGCCCTCTGCCGATCGGTGTGGACGATACTGGGATTGAACCAGTGACCTCTTCCGTGTCAGGGAAGCGCTCTCCCGCTGAGCTAATCGTCCTCGGGACTGCGTGCGCGATACTGGGATTGAACCAGTGACCTCTTCCGTGTCAGGGAAGCGCTCTCCCGCTGAGCTAATCGCGCGGGTGTGGGTCCGCGAGGACCCGAGTGGACGATACTGGGATTGAACCAGTGACCTCTTCCGTGTCAGGGAAGCGCTCTCCCGCTGAGCTAATCGTCCGAGGTGGAGACGGGATTTGAACCCGTGTAGACGGCTTTGCAGGCCGTTGCCTCGCCTCTCGGCCACTCCACCAGACGTGGGGGCTGAAAACCCCCACTCCGAGCGGACGACGAGATTCGAACTCGCGACCCTCACCTTGGCAAGGTGATGCTCTACCAACTGAGCCACGTCCGCAGGTGCCGTTTGCCCGGGGCGCTTCCGCGTCCCGGCGACGTGATGAACTCTAGCGGATTCCCCGGCCAGCTCAAATTCCGTTTCCGCAGCGTGCTGCCCTGCTCCGGGGCCGCACTCCCTCCCGACGCCCCGCTGACCAGGGCGCCATAGACTCGCAACCGTGCACGACCTGCCCCCTCTCGCCCGCTTCGGCGGCCTTCTTGCCATCGATCTGCGCGATGTGACCAGCGACCCCTCGGCCCTGGACGCCAAGGGTTTCTGGGCCGTTGTCGCGGACTTCGAGGGGCGGCTGCTCTGTGCCCGCTTCGGTGACGTACGGAACGTGCCGCCGCAGGCCCCCGCGCCCGGCGCCTGGCGCGGTCCGGCGGCCGCCGACTGGACCTCGTCGCTGGACCGGGCCGCCTACACCGCGGGTGTCCGGCGTATCCGGCGCCATATAGCGGCCGGCGAGGTCTACCAGGCGAATCTGTGCCGGGTGCTGACCGCGCCGCTGCCGGATCCGGCAGCGGCCGACGTGGACGCGCTGAGCGCGGTGCTGGCCCTTGGCAACCCCGCCCCGTACGCGGGCACCGTACGGCTGCCCGCCCACGGGGTGGAGGTCGCCACGGCCTCGCCCGAACTCTTCCTGCGGCGCACCGGGCGCACGGTCGAATCCGGCCCGATCAAGGGCACCGGCCGCAGCCCGGAGGATCTGCTGGAGAAGGACCACGCCGAGAACGTGATGATCGTGGACCTGGTCCGCAACGACCTGGGGCGGGTCTGTGCCACCGGCTCGGTGACCGTCCCGGCACTCTGCGCGATCGAATCGCACCCCGGCCTGGTCCACCTCGTCTCCACGGTGCGCGGCGAGCTCGCCCCGGGGGCCGGCTGGCCGGAACTGTTCGCCGCGGCCTTTCCGCCCGGGTCGGTCACCGGCGCCCCCAAGTCCAGCGCGCTGCGCATCATCGGGGAGCTGGAGACCGCGCCGCGCGGCCCGTACTGCGGCGGCATCGGCTGGGTGGACGCCGACCGCGGCGTCGGTGGGCTGGCGGTCGGGATACGCACCTTCTGGATCGACCGCGCCCCGGCCGGCCACGGCAGCGGCGGCGCCGTACTGCGCTTCGGCACCGGGGCCGGGATCACCTGGGGCTCGGATCCCGAGCGCGAATGGGACGAAACGGAACTCAAGGCCGCCCGGCTGCTCGCGGTAGCGTCGGGTGTACAGCAGCCGACGGGAAGGGCAGCGCGATGAAACCGACCATCTGGCTCGACGGATCTCTGTGCGAGGCGGACAGCGCCCAGGTGTCCGTGTTCGACCATGGGCTGACGGTCGGCGACGGCGTCTTCGAGACCGTCAAGGCGACCGAAGGGCAGGCCTTCGCCCTCACCCGCCATCTGCGGCGGCTGGCCCGCTCCGCCCACGGTCTCGGCCTGCCCGAACCGGACCTGGACGAGGTGCGGCGGGCCTGCGAGGAGGTGATGAAGGCCAACCCCATGCCGCTCGGGCGGCTGCGGATCACCTACACCGGAGGGCTCTCACCACTCGGCTCCGACCGCGGCACGGCGGGCCCGACGCTCGTGGTCGCCCTGGTCGAGACGGCGCGCAGGCCGGACACCACGGCCGTGGTCACCGTGCCTTGGACCCGTAACGAGCGCGGGGCGCTCACCGGCCTGAAGACCACCTCGTACGGCGAGAACGTGGTCGCGCTCGCCCGGGCCAGGGAGCACGACGCGAGCGAGGCGCTGTTCGCGAACACGGTCGGCCGGCTCTGCGAGGGCACCGGCTCCAACGTCTTCGTGGTCCTCGACGGCGAGCTGCACACCCCGCCGCTCACCTCCGGCTGCCTCGCGGGCATCACCCGCGCCCTGGTCCTGGAGTGGGTGGGCGCCAAGGAGACCGATCTGCCACTGGCCGCGCTGGAGCGGGCCGAGGAGGTCTTCCTGACCTCCACGACCCGCGATGTGCAGGCCGTACGCCGGGTGGACGCCCACGCCCTGCCCGGCGCGCCCGGCCCGGTCACCGCCAAGGCCATGCGGATCTTCACCGAGCGGGCGGCCGCCGACATCGACCCGTGACCGGCCGGTCGCACCGGGTCGAGGAGCCGCCGAAAAGCTGGTGACGATCGCCCGCCGGCCCGGTAGAACACCATCGTGACCACTACCCTGCGGCCCACTGAGCCCGAACGACACACCGACGACGGCGGGCGTGCACGCTCGTACGAGGTCTGCGTCAACAGCCGCCCCGTCGGCTCCGTCCGCCTCACCACCGACGCCCGGCTCGGGCCGGCGGCCGGGCGCATCGAAGAACTCCGGATAGACGAGCCCGACCGGCACCGCGGCCGCGGCACGGTCGCCGCACTCGCCGCCGAGGAGGTGCTGCGCGGCTGGGGCTGCAACCAGCTGCTCGCGCGCGTCCCCGCCCAGGCCGGGAGCGCCCTCGGACTCGCGGGCGCGCTCGGCTACCGGGAGCGCGGCCGCAATATGGTCAAGCCGCTGGCGGAGCCGCCCGCGCTGCCCGAGGGCAGCGCGATACGGCCCATGGCGGAGGCGGGCTATCCGGCCTGGTACGCCCATCAGCGGGCCGGCTACATCAGCGACCTGCTGGAGCGCGGGGTCACCCGGCAGCAGGCCGATGCCAAGGCCGACACCGACTACCGGACGCTGCTGCCGCACGGTCCCGCGACCCAGGGCACCCTGCTGCGCGTCCTCGCCCACGACGGTACGGACGTGGGCACCCTCTGGGTCGCGCTGCGCACGGACCAGCCCGACGCCGCGCGCATGGGGGAGGCGTACGTCTTCTCCGTCGAGGTCGCCGAGGAGCACCGCGGACACGGGCACGGCCGCACCCTGATGCTGGCCGCAGAGCGCGACAGCCTGGCGGCCGGGGCGCGCACGCTGGGGCTGCATGTCTTCGGCGGGAACACCCCGGCGCTGCGGCTGTACGAGTCGCTGGGCTACGAGGTGGTCGAGTACCAGCTCTACAAGCCGCTGTAGGGGGTGTCCCGGGGCCCCGGGAGGTGCTGGGGGCGCTCAGCGAGAAGGCGGTCGGCGATCTCCTCGATGCGCTCCCGCAGCCCCTCCTGGCTCTTGCCGCCGTCGAGCCGCTCCCCGCCGATCACATACGTCGGGGTGCCGGTCACCCCGATCGCCTTGCCCTCGGCCTGGTCCGCGTCCACGATCAGCATGTGGCGCCCGTCGATCAGCGCGGTGTCCATCTCCTCCGCGTCCAGGCCCAGTTCGCGGGCCACCTCGACGAGCAGCAGCTCGCCGCTCGCGCCGAGCTCCTCGGTGCGCTCCAGCACGGCCTCGACGTACGGCCAGCCCTGACCCTGCTCGACGGCCTCCTCGGCCGCCTGCGCCGCCGCGTGGGCGTGCCGGTGCCGCTCCAGCGGGAAGTGCCGCAGCCGGATCTCCAGGGCGTCTCCGAAGCGGGCACGCAGCGCGCGCAGGTCCGCCAGCGCGGTGCGGCAGTCGGGGCACTGCAGTTCGCACCACACATCGAGGACGGGGCGTGGGGAGGGGGCGGTGTCGCTCATGGGACCAGTCTTCCAGCCGGCGGACGCTTCTTCGAACGCGGCCGGGGCTCGGCCCTCGGCCCCCGGGAGGGGCCTTCCCCGGAGATGTCCCTGATCCTGGGCTCCGACCGTGGCCCGTGCCGCCTCATGAGGTGCAGGATGGAGTGACCGGCACCCATCGCCAGGAGGACCCGATGCTGACTGACACTGTCTGCGCCGCGGTGTCCGCGGCCGGTCTGGGCATCGCCTGTCTGACCGCGTACCGCAAGCGTTTCCTGGCCGCGACCAGGATCGCCGCCTTCGCGCTGATCCCGGTGGGCCTGGCGATGACCGGCATCCTGGACTGGGTGGCCGATCTGGTCTTCAAGCCGAGCGTATGGCTGGGCTTCGGCGTCCTCGGGCTCTCCTGGGTGCTCTTCGCGGTGAGCCGGGCGGTGGAGCGCCGCGCCGGCGGCACCCGCAAGGAGCGGCGTGCGGCGGCAGCGGCCGAGCGGGGCGGGGCGCTCGCGCCCGCCGCCTCGGAGCCCGCCCTCGGGCCGGGGAGCGGCGCCGCGGGGTCCAAGCCGTCGAAGGCGCCGAAGGCGTCGAAACCGAAGGCCGGAACGAGTTCGGGCACAGAAGACTTCTCAGACATCGAAGCCATTCTCAAAAAGTACGGAATCTGACGAACTACCGGTCAAAAATGGCTCACTGCTCGCAGCCGGGGTTCGCCCTGCGTCATGATCTCCCGCGAGATGCTGCAATCACCCGGGGAGCAGTCCCCTATCGAAAGTCCCCCTGTGCCCCCGAGCGAGGAACCGCGTGGCTGTCTCTTCGCTCTCTCCCAGCCGCCGCTGATGCTCTTCCTGGCGGTCATATTCACCCTGCTCTTCGGCACCGCCCTGCATGACCTCCACCGGTGGTGAGGTCAGGTCGTGGCCTCACGGCGCCGAGCGCGGTAGGCGGCGACATGCAGCCGATTGCCACAGGTGCGGCTGTCGCAGTAGCGCCGGGAGCGATTGCGGGACAGATCCACGAAGGCATACCCGCAGTCCGGGGCCTCACAGCGGCGCAGCCGCTCCCGCTCGCCCGCGACCACCAGGAACGCGAGCGCCATGCCGCCGTCGGCGGCGAGGTGGTCGGCGAGCGACGCGCCCGGCGCGAAGTAGTGCACATGCCAGTCGTAGCCGTCGTGGTCGGTGAGGCGGGGCGTGGTGCCGGCCGCGGCGATCATGGCGTTGAGCAGCTCGGCGGTTGGCCGGGTGGCGATCTCGCTCCCCGCGGCGGCGAAGACCTCGGCGAACCTGGTCCGTACGGCCTGTACGGCGGTCAGGTCCCGCTCACTCAGCGTGCCGATATCACTGATGGCGTTGCGCTCGACGAATCGGCGCAGCGCCGCGACATCGGCGAGGTCGTCCCGGTCCCCGCCCTCCGGCGCGGTGTTCACCAGATCGACGACCACGTCGAGCGCGCACCGGGTGTCGTGGTTGATCAACACGATTGGCTCCCTGGCCGGCTGGGTCGGCGGCTGCTCTTCGACTGCCCCTCGATCTGCCCGACTCTAGCCGCGTACGGCGCCGGGCGTGACACAACGGTGCCGCCGCCGCGGACGGTTCCGCGGCGACGGTACCGTCGCCTGCCTCTGCCTTTGTCGGGATGCCATGGTCGGGATGGTCTCTACCGGAATGTCGCGTCCCGGCTCGCGCCGTCTCCCCGAGTCGGACGGCCGCGCGCTCAGCTCTCGCCGGGTCTCAGCTCTCCGCCAGGATGTGGGAGAGCTCTGTGTCGAGGTCGAAATGGCGGTGTTCGGTGCCGGGTGGCACAGCGGCGTCGGTCCGCTTCAGGAACGACTCCAGGGCCCGCGCCGGGGCCTCGAGCAGGGCCTCTCCCTCCGGGGAGCTCAGGGCGATGCAGACGACGCCCTGGCCGTGGCTGCGGGACGGCCACACCCGGACGTCGCCGGTGCCGGTGGGCCGGTGCAGGCCCTCGGCGAGAAGGTCGCGGGCGAACACCCATTCGACCGTCTCTTCGGCTCCGGTGTGGAAGGTGGCGTGCACGGCGTAAGGGTCGGCCGTGTCATACCGCAGGCCCGCGGGTACAGGCAGTGAGGATTCGCTCGACACAACGAGGCGCAGGTGCAGCTCGCAGCTGACCGTGGTGTTCATAAGCGCCAGGGCCTTTCGCTCAGTGTGCGCTCGGGGATTCGCACGTCGGCGAAATCGACATGCCACCTACGGTGCCGTTGTAAACCCCTCTGACCGTTTTGTGGGTGTTCCGGTAGCTCGTGCGGCCCAGCTGTCATGCGGCCTCTACCGCCATTCCGGTGACTTCAAACGATCAGGTAAGTTGGATCACATGGATGCGGAGAGTGACGAGCGGCGGGAGCGCGCCACATCGGCGTCGGCTCAGGCCGCGACGGGGGACGATGCGCCGAAGAAGGAGCCGGTCTTCGGCTCCCGGGCGCCGGGGTTCATCCGGCGGTCGCGCGCACTGCACGTGAGCTGGCAGGTCGGCGTGTTCATCGTGGGCCTCGCGATCGTGGGCGTGGGCATTATCATGCTGCCCCTGCCCGGTCCGGGGTGGCTGGTGATCTTCGCCGGTATGGCGATCTGGGCGACCGAGTTCGTCTGGGCGCAGATGGTGCTGCTGTGGACCAAGCGCAAGGTCACCGAGGCCGCGAAGCGCGCCCTCGATCCGAAGGTGCGCAGGCGGAATCTCATCCTGACCTCGGTCGCGTTGGTGATCTGCGCCGCGGCGATCTCGGTGTACGTGTGGAAGTTCGGCGCCATGATGCCGTGGAAGATCGAGGAGTGACCGGTCGCCGGTCGCGGGACCGGTCATGAGCCGGGACCGGTCATGGGCACGGTCCGGCATGCGCTAATGTTGGGCCTGCGCCGGGGCGATTAGCTCAGTGGGAGAGCGCTTCGTTCACACCGAAGAGGTCACTGGTTCGAACCCAGTATCGCCCACCCCGCATCAAGGGCCCGGAGGTTTCACGCCTCCGGGCCCTTCGCGTTGTCGCACGTCCCGAGGGTGTTCCGCGCCCCGGCTCCCGCCATATTGCCTAAAACGTTTCAAGCCTCGTGGGGGGCAGTCGGACGAACCTGTCCGGCCGCGGCGGCGGCAGCGACGGTTCGGCCGACGGGAAGGTGGCCATCCGCTATTCCTGGTGGGGCGCCAAGGGTCACGCCCAGCTGATTCAGGAGGCGGTCCAGCTCTTCGAGAAGGAGCACCCGGACATCACGGTGAAATACGGGCTTCACCGAATACGGGGACTTCTGGAGCACGTTCAATACCCAGGCCGCGGGTGGCAATGTCCCCGATGGCTTCCGGGCGGGTCTGGAGAAGGCCGGCGATATTGACGGCAATCTCTACGGGGTGCCGGTCGGCGCCAATGCCTTCGCCTTCTTCTGCGACCCCCGGCGGCGTTCAAGAAGGCGGGCGTGACCGTCAAGCACGGCTGGACCCGGGACGACTTCTGCCGCCCACCGACCGATCACCGACAACCGCCGGCGGCTCAGCGAAGGGCTCGCGGACGTCCCGATCTCGACCCTTCTTCTCCAACTCGCTGTCCTTGGCGGTCGGTTCGGCGATCGGGGTGCCGTTCTCCTGCTCGCCACCGGCGATGGCCACCCCGGCGCCACGACGAGTTGGAAGACGGTCGAGCTCGCGGGTCCGGAGGCGCTGGAGACCGGCGAGGAGGCGGCCTGGGTGAGCACCAACTCCCCCGCGCGGTACGGTCTCGCCGCGATCCAGAACCTCGCGCTGCCCGGCGACAAGCTGTCCGGACAGCGGCGGCTGCCGCAGACTGGCCTCATGGACTGGTGCCTCTACCGCTTCCGGAGCCGCTGGGACCTCGACGCTCCTCCCGCCGCCGTCTACGCGGCGCTGGCGGACGGCGACGCCTACCCGCGGTGGTGGCCCCAGGTCCGTGAGGTGCGGCGGCTCGACGACCGCAGCGGCGCCGCCCGCTTCCGTTCCCTCGTCCCGTACGACCTGCATGTGACCGTCGGCCAGGCGCGCCAGGAGCCGGCGGACGGAGTGCTGGAGGCCACCGTCTCCGGCGATCTGGAGGGATGGGTGCGCTGGACGGTGACGGCGCGCGGCACCGGCACCCGCGCCCTCTTCGAACAGGAGGTCGTGGTCCGCAAGCCCCTGCTGCGCCGTCTCGCGCTCCCCGGCCGCCCGGTCTTCCTTGCCAACCACGCCCTGATGATGCGCGCGGGGCGGCGGGGGCTGCGGGCGCACCTGGCCGCGCCGCCGCCCGGCTCGGCCGGGCCGGGCGGACCGTCCGGCGGGAATGCGGTTTGAACCAAACCTGTCGCGACCTGTATTGTTCAGGTCGTTCCGCCGGGGGAGACCCCGACCGGACAACCCGGGCGATTAGCTCAGTGGGAGAGCGCTTCGTTCACACCGAAGAGGTCACTGGTTCGAACCCAGTATCGCCCACCTCATGAGGCCGGGCCGCCAGCTGGCGGCCCGGCCTTCGCGTTGTGCGCTTGTATGACCCGTGCCGGGGTATCCGCATAAGACTTTCCGTGGGTGATGACTGGAGGGGAACTCATGGCCGTCGCGACCACCGCCGTCCTGTCCCTGGACTGCGCCGAACCCGAAGAACTCGCCGAGTTCTACGCCGAGGTGCTCGGCGCCGAGATCCAGGAGGTGACCAGCCTCGACCGGATCGACATCGCCGCGCCCGGCGGGGCCCGCATGTCCTTCCTCCGGGACCACGGCTACGCTCCGCCGAGCTGGCCGCGGCCCGACGACTCCCAGCAGGCACATCTGGAACTGCTGGTGGACGACATCGACGCCGCCGAGCGCAAGGTCGTGGACCTGGGCGCGCGGCCGCTGGACACCAAGAACAACGGAGGCCCGCGCGATATCCGCCTCTACTCCGACCCGGCCGGGCATCCGTTCCGGCTCCGCCTCGTCTGAGGGGCGGGACGGGCGCGGGGGCGTGGCCCCTCAGCGCCCGTGGGCGGGGCCCCTGGGGACGCTCGCTAGGCGGCGGCCGGCAGGTCCGGCCGCAGCGGCCAGGCCGGATCGCAGACCTCATCCGATCCATTGAGCACGAACCACGCATGCAGACCGCGGGCCTGCGCCGCGTACCAGACCGTCTGGCGGGCGTGCAGCTCGGTGGGCGTCAGCGTCTCCAGCCGCGAGGCGAACCGGCTGCCCACCGCCCGTACGACATCCAGGGCGGCCGTGGCGTCCGCCGCCGCGTCATGCGCGCCCGTCAGCTCCACCCCGTAGTGCTCGCACAGATCGGTGAGCGTACGGCGCCCCTTGCGATAGCGGTCCAGATGCTTGTCCAGCACCCGGGGATCGAGCACAAACAGCGAGCGCAGCGACAGATAGCCCGCCAGGCTCGAATTGCGATGCCGCTTCAACTCGCGGTCCAGCAGCGTCAGATCGAACGGCGCGTTCATCACCACCAGCGGGGTGCCGCGCGCGGTCTGCTCCGCTATCGCCCGTGCCACCTCCTCCATCACCGGTGCGGGCCACCTGCCGTGGCGCTGCAGATGAGCGTCCGTCAGGCCATGGATCTCGGTGGCGGCCGGCGGCACCGGCACGCCCGGACTCACCAGCCAGCGCCGGATCTCCGGCAGACTGCCGGCCCCGCGCTGCACCACCAGGGCGGCCGACACGATCCGGTCGTGCTCGACATCGACGCCCGTGGTCTCCGTGTCGAACGCGGCGAGCGGCCCCTCGAACCAGGACGGCATGGCCTCAACTCCTCGTGCATGGCTCAGCGATGACACCTTCAACCCGCCCCGACCAGGTGATACCCGGAGGGAGATGGCCGAACCGCCGCTGTTTGCCGGGGTCCTGACGCGGAGACAACACAGATGTACAAAGACCGGCAACGACCGGAAGGCGTCACGGACATGGCGCTCGCGCAGCCCGATCCGGCCCCGGCGGCGAGCGGTCTGCTGCCCGAGCGGATCGTCCCCTTGCGTGGCCATATCGCCACCACCGCCTGTATGGAGACCCTTCAGGTGGGCTATCTGCACGCGGTCGCGGCGGCCGCGGGCTGCTCGCTTGCCCAGCCCTTCCCGGACCATGGCATCGACTGGCATGTCAGCCACAGCTCACGCGGCCACACCGTGGACGACGAGGTGACGATCAAGGTGCAGCTCAAGGCCACGTACCAGCTCGCGCCGCATCCGCGCGGCCCGACCTTCGCCTTCACGCTCGACAACGACCACCTGGTCAAGCTCGCCCGCAGCCCGGTCTCCGTGCACAAGATCCTCGTCGTGATGATCGTGCCGCGCAGCCAGGACGACTGGCTGCGGGCCGGTCACGACCGCCTCGCACTGCGGCACTGCTGCTACTGGATCAACCTGGCGGGCCACCCGGTCAGGGGCAGCCGCCGGACCACCGTGCGGATTCCGACCTCGCGCGTCTTCGACGACCGCGCCCTCTGCGAGATCATGACCCGGGTCGGGGCGGGAGGGAGACCGTGATGGACCGGTACCGGCAGGGGGACGAGCCCACGCCCCCACCCGCCCCGCACCCCGACGAGGTCGATCCGGCCGTCCTCGGCGCCCTGCTCGCCCGGCACGGCTGGCGCCGCCGCGGCGGCGCCCCGGGGCGGTACGCCCGCTGGACCCCGCCGGGCCGGCTCGCGGGCGGCACCAGCCTGCTCGTCCCCGGGAGCCGGGACTTCCCCGACAGCGGCGATCTGCTCGCCGAAGCGCTGATGGCCCTCACCCACAGCGCCGCCCCGTCCGCCCGCGAGGTGCTCACCGGCCTCGCCGTGCCCAGCGATGAGATCCGCTGGTGGCGCGATGTGCCCGAGTCCCGTGGCGGCACCGCCGCCTGGACCGCGCAGGAGCGGCTGCGCACCGCCGCCCGCGACACCCTGCTGGCCGGCGCCCTCGCCTCCCAGGCCCGCGCCGGGTATCACGGGGCGCGGCACCGCCGCGCTGCCGAGGCATCGCTGGAGCGGGTGCTGACCGGGCCCTCCGGCGCGGCCTCCGGCGGCCGCGAGCTGACCGTCTTCGTGCCCGTCGAGGACGGCCGCGCCACCACGGCCACCCTGCTGCGCGCCCTGTACGCGCTCCGTGACGCCGTCGACTACCAGCGGGCCACGGGCGGAATGGAGGTGTTCGACGCCGCGGTCGAGGCGGGGGTGTGCCGGGAGCTGACCGAGGCCGTCGTCGCGCTCGTCCAGGGCACGGAGGGGGCGCGGGTGGCGCTGGAGTGGTCGCCCGCCGCGGGCGCGCCACCGGGGTTCGCGGCCCGGCCCGAGCCGGTGGAGTTCTCGCCCGGCGATCTCCCGGGGCTCAGGGAGGCCGGGGCCCGCTATGTACGGGACGAGCCGTCCGTGCCCGTAAGGATCACGGGCGCGGTGGTGCGGCTGCGCCGGACCACCCCGGGCGGCCCCGGGACCGTGCGGCTGCGGGTGCTGGCCGGGGCGGATGTGCCGCAGGTGCGGATCTTGCTGGCCGAGGAGGACTACCGCATCGCCGGCCACGCCCATCTGGTCGGGCTGCCGATCCGGGTGAGCGGGCGGCTGGAGAGCCGGGGCGGCTTCCGGCGGCTTGGCGAGCCCACGGGCGTCACCCCGGTCCAGGTCGACGAGGCCGAGCGGGACCGGCTGCTCAAATCGCTCCAGGAGAACCTGGACTTCTTCGAGGAGGCGTGCGGCGGCCCCTGACCGCTGGGGCGATCACCGCGCATTAAACCGTTTCGCGGTCGGAGCCGTCGGCTCGGTACGATTCACGCTGCGCGGCATTAGCCGCGGTGAGCCATCCATCAGTCAGGAGAGACCGGTGTCAGACGTCCGTGTGATCATCCAACGCGATTCCGAGCGGGAAGAACGCGTGGTGGCCACGGGCACTACGGCCGCGGATCTCTTCGCCGGCGACCGCTCGATCGTCGCCGCGCGCGTGGGCGGGCAGCTCAAGGACCTGGCGTACGCACCGGCCGACGGCGAGGAGATCGAGCCGGTCGAGATCACCAGCCAGGACGGCCTGGACATCCTGCGCCACTCCACCGCGCATGTCATGGCGCAGGCCGTGCAGGAGCTGTTCCCGGAGGCGAAGCTCGGCATCGGCCCGCCGATCAAGGACGGCTTCTACTACGACTTCGACGTCGAGACCCCCTTCCACCCGGACGATCTCAAGCGCATCGAGAAGAAGATGCAGGAGATCGTCAAGAGGGGCCAAAGGTTCTCTCGCCGCCCGGTGACCGACGAGGACGCGCGCGAAGAGCTGGCGGCCGAGCCGTACAAGCTGGAGCTGATCGAACTCAAGGGATCGGCCGCGGACGCCGCCGAGGGCGCGTCCGCCGAGGTCGGCGCGGGCGAGCTGACCATCTACGACAACCTCGACGCGAAGACCGGCGAGCTGTGCTGGAGCGACCTGTGCCGTGGGCCGCACCTGCCGACCACCCGGAACATCCCGGCCTTCAAGCTGATGCGCAGCGCCGCCGCGTACTGGCGCGGCAGCGAGCGCAACCCGCAGCTCCAGCGGATCTACGGCACCGCCTGGCCGACCAAGGACGAGCTGAAGGCGTACCTGGAGTTCCTCGCCGAGGCCGAGAAGCGCGACCACCGCAAGCTCGGCGCGGAGCTGGATCTGTTCTCCTTCCCGGACGAGCTGGGCTCGGGCCTCGCGGTGTTCCACCCCCGGGGTGGCGTGATCCGCAATGAGATGGAGCAGTACTCGCGGAAGCGGCACGAGGAGTCGGGGTACGAGTTCGTCAACACCCCGCACATCACCAAGGCGCGCCTTTTCGAGACCTCGGGCCATCTGCCGCACTACATGGACGGCATGTTCCCGCCCATGGAGTTCGAGGGCCAGGACTACTACCTCAAGGCCATGAACTGCCCGATGCACAACCTGGTCTTCCGGGCGCGCGGGCGGTCGTACCGCGAGTTGCCCTTGAGGTTGTTCGAGTTCGGCACGGTCTACCGCTATGAGAAGTCCGGCGTTGTCCACGGCCTGACCCGGGCCCGGGGCTTCACCCAGGACGACTCGCACATCTACTGCACCAAGGAGCAGATGCCGGAGGAGCTCGACAATCTGCTGACCTTCGTGCTCGACCTGCTCCGCGACTACGGCCTGAGCGACTTCTACCTGGAGCTGTCCACCCGGGACGACAGCGGCAAGTTCATCGGCGAGCCCGAGCAGTGGGAGGAAGCCACCGAGGAGCTGCGCAAGGCCGCCGAGAAGCAGGGCCTTGAGCTGGTCATGGACCCGGGCGGTGCGGCCTTCTACGGCCCGAAGATCTCCGTCCAGGCGCGGGACGCCATCGGCCGTACCTGGCAGATGTCGACCATCCAGGTCGACTTCAACCAGCCGGCCAGGTTCGATCTGGAGTACACCGCGTCGGACGGCTCCCGGCAGCAGCCCGTCATGATCCACCGGGCGCTCTTCGGGTCGATCGAGCGCTTCTTCGCGGTCCTGCTGGAGCACTACGCGGGCGCCTTCCCGGTGTGGCTCGCCCCGGTCCAGGCGGTCGGCATCCCGATCGGCGACGGCCATGTGCCGTACCTGGAGGAGTTCGCCGCCCAGGCCAAGGCGAAGGGCCTGCGGATGGAGGTGGACTCGTCCTCGGACCGCATGCAGAAGAAGATCCGCAACGCTCAGCGCAGCAAGATCCCGTTCATGGTCATCGCCGGTGACGAGGACATCGCGAACGACGCCGTGAGCTTCCGCTACCGCGATGGCTCGCAGAAGAACCGCATCCCCCGTGACGAGGCCATCGCCGAAATCGTTGACGCTGTAGAGCGCCGGATCCAGGTGTGATGTGGTCCCCGCGCAGGCGGGGGTGATCCGATGCGGAAGGCGCAGAAGGCCAAGGTGCCGTTGGCCCCGCACACGCGGGGTCACCCGAGGGGTGGTCCACACAGGGCCGCCCCTCACCGCATCCTCACCCTCCGTGGGCGAATATGCTGGCCCGCATGACGAGTGAGCCGGAGCAGCAGATCGGAGTGGGGACGCCTGACGCGTTCCAGCGCCTGTGGACGCCCCACCGGATGGCATACATCCAGGGCGAGAACAAGCCGAGCGGCCCGGGTGCGGGCGACGGCTGTCCGTTCTGCTCGATCCCGGAGAAGTCGGACGAGGACGGCTTGATCATCGCCCGTGGCCGGTCGGTGTACGCGGTGCTGAATCTGTACCCCTACACGGGCGGCCATCTCATGGTCGTCCCGTTCCGGCATGTCGCCGACTACACCGACCTGGACGCCGAGGAAACGGTGGAGCTGGCCGAGTTCACCAAGGCCGCCATGACCGCGCTGCGTACCGCGTCGGGTGCGCACGGTTTCAATATCGGGCTCAACCAAGGCGCCGCCGCCGGCGCCGGGATCGCCGCGCATCTGCATCAGCATGTGGTGCCGCGCTGGGGCGGCGACACCAATTTCATGCCCGTGATCGGCAGGACCAAGGTGCTGCCGCAACTCCTCGCCGACACCCGCCGGTTGCTCGCCGACGCCTGGCCGAAGCCGCAGTCGTAACCCGCCGCGGGCCCCTGGCCCCGGCCGTGCGCCGGGGGCCACCGGGCCAGGGACCCGCGCGACCTCACGCGTCGTACAGATCGGCCTTCTTCGGGGCCGCGTCCTGGACCTGGCCGCTGAGCATCAGCGAGCGGCTGCCGAACCGCTCGGTGTCCACGCCGTGGTGCTTGAGCACGCCGATGGCCGCCTCATGGACCACGCGCAGCACGGGCGTGGCCGCCCGCAGCGCGTCGTCCGCCATGAAGCGGTGCCGCCACGGCTTGTCCGCCCAGGCGTGGCGCACACCGAACGGCTCGGGCAGGACGAGCTTGCCGCCCAGGTAGTCCAGGACCGGCGGGTACCAGGTGAAGGGGGCGCGGGCGGCCAGCCGCACGACCTCCCCGGGCTTCACGAGGGGCAGGGGGACGGCCTTGGTCTCCCAGAACCGGAAGGTCTTGGCGACCGTCTTCGTGGGAGCCGTGGGCTTGCTGGTGAACAGTGGGTGCACCGGCCCCAGCGCATGCCCGGTGACCTCGATCCGCAGCGTCTTGTGCAGCAGGGTCACCGTGATCATCAGGGTGATCACCAACTGGCCGTCCCAGAGCACGAACTGCACACCCAGATAGTGCCGGTCACCGGCGCCGAACTGCTGCTGGTCGCAGATCCGCTGCAGCTCGACGCCCCTTATCTGGAACCCCTCCTCCTCGGAGGTGCCGCCGCGCTCGACCGCCTTCGCCCCCTCGCCGATCGGCGAGACCACCCAGTGGCGCACGGACGGCGTGGGGAAGCCGCCGGTGTGCAGGGGGGTGCGCTCCAGCATGCGCAGCTGGTCGTGGACCGCCCGTATGACATCCCAGCTGCGGAAGGGGTCGATCTCCTTGTCCGGGTCGGCCGAGACCAGGTCCTCGGCCAGCTGCCAGCTGCCCCACCGGGTGCCCATGCCCAATATGCCCTTGGGGCCGGCGTAGAAGACGACATTGCTGTGCTGCTCGGCGGTGAGCTTGTGCAGCGCCTTGCGCAGCTCCTCGGCAGCCGTCTGACCGGGGTGGTTGGGCACCGTCTCGGGCACCTTCGCGCCTATCCCGCCGCCCGAGAGCAGTCCGTCCCAGGACTCCCGGAGATCCTTGGCGGTGCGCTCGCAGATCTGCTTGGCGATGTACCAGCCGATGACGGGGGCGACCACGACGCCCCGCAGATAGATGCCCCAGAAGCCGCCGAAGGGCAGCTTGATCAGGAAGATGGCTACCATCACCCCGAGTGCCAGGAGCAGCGCGGTGCCGAGCGCCCCCATTCGCTTGTCCTGGGCGCCGGCGACCGAGCGGCGCAGCTGGAAGGCGCCGAGCCAGAGCAGCACCCCGGGGAGGAACAGCAGCCCGAAGACCACCATGACGGCGGTGAGCCGGGCGTCGCGGGTCTTGCGGATGCGGTTGGCGGCCAGACAGTGCTCGACGACCGTCTGCGGCTCGGTGCCGAAGGACTGGATCACCTGGGCCCGGTCGCCGCCGAGCATCCGGGTCTGGACGGCGCGCGAGAACGCCTCGCCCAGATTCGGCTCGAAGAGCGAGATCTTCGGCGCCTTGACCTCCGAGACCGTCCACTCGGAATTGGCGTCGAGCAGCTTTGCCACGGGGGCGTCGCGGTAGGCGGCCGAGGCGAGTGCCTGTGTCGCCGCCGTCTGTCCCGCCGCCCCCGAGAGGGGGACCTGCGCCCCGGGACTGAAGTCGAATCCGTCCGTCACCAACGCCCCCAATACCGCACGCCGCTTGCGCTGCGACCTCAGCGTATCGGGGGTGTGCGCCGCCTGTCGCCAGGGCGTGTGCACCTGTGGACAACCGTCCCCGGACGGTGACCTGTGGAAAACCGCCCGCCCCGGCGCAGTTGGGGCGGGCGGCCCGTGAACTACGCCTCGACCGCCGCGCGTTCGCGTATGCGCTCGGCCAGCTGATGAGGCATCGGCTCATGCCGGGCGTACGAGCGGCTGAACCGCCCGGTGCCGTGCGAGAGCGAGCGCAGATCGACCGCGTACCGCCCGATCTCGATCTCCGGCACATCCGCCTTGATCAGCGTCTGGCCGCCCCCCGCCTGCTCGGTGCCGACGACCCGGCCGCGGCGCCCGGACAGATCGCTCATGACCGCGCCGACATAGTCGTCCGAGACCAGGACGCCCAGCTCGACGACCGGCTCCAGCAGATCGATACGGGCGTCTGCGGCCGCCTCGCGCAGCGCGAGCGCGCCCGCCGTCTGGAAGGCGGCGTCGGAGGAGTCCACCGAGTGCGCCTTGCCGTCCAGCAGCGTGATCCGCACATCGACCAGGGGGTAACCGGCGGCGACACCGCGCGCCGCCTGGGTGCGCACGCCCTTCTCGACGGACGGGATGAACTGCCGGGGCACCGCCCCGCCGACGACCTTGTCCACGAATTCGATGCCCGAGCCGCCCGGCAGCGGCTCCACCTCGATCTCGCAGATCGCGTACTGGCCGTGTCCGCCGGACTGTTTGACATGCCGGCCGCGCCCGGCGGACCTGGCGCCGAACGTCTCGCGCAGCGACACCTTGTACGGCACCGCGTCCACCTGGACGCCGTACCGGCTGCGCAGCCGCTCCAGCGCGACGTCCATATGGGCCTCGCCCAGGCACCAGAGCACCACCTGATGGGTGTCCGGATTCTGCTCCAGGCGCATCGTCGGGTCCTCGGCGACCAGCCGGGCCAGGCCCAGGGACATCTTGTCCTCGTCCGGCTTGCTGTGCGCCTGGATGGCGACCGGCAGCAGTGGGTCGGGCATCTGCCAGGGCTCCATGAGCAGCGGCTGGTCCTTGGACGAGAGCGTGTCGCCGGTCTCGGCGCGGGTCAGCTTGGCCGCATACGCCAGATCGCCCGCGATGGCCTGGGCGAGGGTGCGCTGCTGTTTGCCGAAGGGCGCGGAGAGGGCGCCGACCCGCTCGTCCACGTCGTGGTCCTCGTGGCCGCGGTCCTCCAGACCGTGCCCGGAGACATGCACGGTCTCATCGGGGCGCAGCGTCCCGGAGAAGATCCGGACCAGCGAAATCCGGCCGACATACGGGTCGGAGGAGGTCTTGACGACCTCGGCGGCCAGCGGCCCCTCCGGGTCGCAGATCAGCGGCGGGCGCGAGGCGCCCTGCGGGGTGGTGATGGCGGGCGCCTCGCGCTCCAGCGGGGTGGGGAAGCCGCCGGTGATCAGATCCAGCAGCTCGGTGGTGCCCAGGCCCTGTTTGGAGCCCTCGGCGGCGGGCGCGGCGGCCAGCACGGGGTGGAATCGGCCGCGCGCGACGGCCTTCTCCAGGTCCTCGATCAGCGTCTTGACGTCGATCTCCTCGCCGCCGAGATAGCGGTCCATGAGAGTTTCGTCCTCGCTCTCGGCGATGATCCCCTCGATGAGCCGGTTACGGGCCTCCTCGATCAGCGGCAGCTGGTCGGGGCCGGGCAGCACCTCGGTCCGTACGCCCGGGGCGTAGTCGAAGACCCGCTGGGAGAGCAGGCCGATCAGCCCGGTCACGGGGGCGTGCCCGTCCGGCGCCGGCCTGCCGCGCAGCGGCAGATACAGCGGTAGTACGGCGTCGGGGTCGTCACCGCCGAAGGTCTCGCGGCACAGCTCGGTCATCTCCTCGAAGCTGGCGCGCGCCGCCTCCAGGTGTGTGATCACGATGGCGCGCGGCATGCCGACCGCCGCGCACTCCTCCCACACCATGCGGGTGGCCCCGGCGATGCCCACGGCGTCCTGGGCCGCCGAGATGACGAAAAGGGCCGCGTCCGCTGCCCGCAGACCGGCCCTGAGCTCCCCGACGAAGTCGGCGTATCCCGGGGTGTCCAGGAGATTGATCTTCATCCCGCCCCATTCGACGGGGACCAGGGACAGCTGCACCGAGCGCTGCTGCCGGTGCTCGATCTCGTCGTAGTCGGAGAGGCAGCCGCCGTCCTCGACCCTGCCTGCCCGGTTCACCGCGCCCGTCGCCAGCGCGAGGGCTTCCACCAGCGTCGTCTTTCCGGTCCCGCTGTGGCCGACCAGCACCACATTCCTCAGGGAGCTGGGCCGGTCGGCCGCCGCTGCCCTTCCGGCGGCCCCTGGGTGCGTACTCGTCTTGTCGCCCATGTGTCTCGCCTCCCGGTCGACACCTTGCGATACTTCGAGCTTTCCACCGCGGTAACGGTGCGTCCATACGTCACACATCCGGGCGTACCGCGGGCGTGGTCCGGGAGCTGTCCGACGGGTGCACGGTGGCCCTCCGGTGCCTGGCTACGATGGGCGCGCCGGTGGCCTCTTGACCATCCGGCCCGTTTCGACCCTTCGGGAAGGCCATGCTGAACAAGTACGCGCGTGCATTCTTCACGCGTGTTCTCACACCGTTCGCCGCCCTGCTCATCCGGCTCGGGGTCAGCCCCGACGCGGTGACCCTTGTCGGAACCGGCGGTGTGATCGCGGGCGCCCTGGTCTTCTACCCCCAGGGGGAGTTCTTCTGGGGCACCGTCGTCATCACGCTCTTCGTCTTCTCCGATCTGGTCGACGGCAATATGGCGCGGCAGCTGGGGCGCTCCAGCCGCTGGGGGGCGTTCTTGGACTCGACGCTGGACCGGGTCGCGGACGGTGCGATCTTCGGCGGTCTCGCGTTGTGGTATGCGGGCCGCGGCGACGACAATGTGATGTGTGCGGTGACGATCTTCTGCCTCGCCAGCGGCCAGGTGGTCTCGTACACCAAGGCGCGCGGCGAGAGCATCGGGCTGCCGGTGAACGTCAACGGGCTCGTGGAGCGTGCCGAGCGGCTGGTGATCTCGCTGGTGGCCTGCGGCTTGTCCGGGCTGCACAAGTTCGGCGTGCCGCATATCCAGGTCCTGCTGCCGATCGCGCTGTGGATCGTCGCGGTGGGCAGCGCGGTGACCCTCGTGCAGCGCGTGGTGACCGTGCGCCGGGAGGCCGCCGAGGCGGACGCGGCGGAGCGGCCGGTGCCCCAGGGGGGCGAGGCGCGGTGAAGGACAGGCTGACCGGCGCGCTGTACGGGCTCGGCTGGAGCACGGTCAAGAAGCTCCCGGAGCCGGTCGCGGTGCGTCTTGGGCAGCGCATCGCCGATCAGGTGTGGAAGCGGCGCGGCAAGGGCGTGCTGCGTCTGGAGGCCAATCTCGCGCGCGTGGTCCCCGATGCCTCCGCGCGGCGCCTGGCCGAGCTGTCGCGGGCGGGGATGCGCTCGTACACGCGCTACTGGATGGAGTCCTTCCGGCTTCCGGCGTGGAGCGCGGAGCGGATCCGCGGCGGCTTCGACATCAAGGACGTGCACTATCTCGCGGACGGTCTGGCCGCCGGCCGGGGGGTGGTCCTCGCGCTGCCGCACATGGGCAACTACGACCTGGCCGGGGCCTGGGTCACCACCGAGCTGGGGGTGCCCTTCACGACCGTGGCGGAGCGGCTGAAGCCGGAGTCGCTGTACGACCGCTTCGTGGCCTACCGGGAGGGGCTCGGCATGGAGGTGCTGCCACACCAGGGCGGAGCTGCGTTCGGGACGCTGGCGCGGCGGCTGCGCGCGGGCGGTCTGGTGTGTCTGGTCGCCGACCGGGATCTGTCGGCGTCGGGCGTGGAGGTGTCGTTCTTCGGCGAGCGGGCGAAGATGCCCGCCGGGCCCGCCGCGCTCGCCCAGCAGACCGGGGCGCTGCTGCTGCCGGTCACACTCTGGTACGACGAGTCGCCTGTCATGCGGGGGCGGGTGCATCCGCCGGTCGAGGTGCCCGGGGACGGGAACCGCGCGGAGGGGACCGCCGTCATGACCCAGGAGATCGCCGACGCGTTCGCCGAGGGGATCGCCGAGCACCCCGAGGACTGGCACATGCTGCAGCGGCTGTGGCTCGCGGATCTGGAGCCGCGCGCGGCGGCCGGCGCGAACGCCGGCGCCGATGGTTCCGGAACGGAGAACCCTTGAGGATCGGGATCGTCTGCCCGTACTCCTGGGATGTCCCAGGCGGCGTCCAGTTCCACATCCGTGATCTGGCCGAGCATCTGATCCGGCGCGGCCACCAGGTCTCCATGCTCGCCCCGGCGGACGACGAGACGCCGCTGCCGCCGTACGCCGTCTCCGCCGGGCGTGCCGTGCCGGTGCCGTACAACGGCTCGGTCGCGCGGCTCAACTTCGGCTTTCTGTCGGCCGCGCGGGTGTGGCGCTGGCTGCACGACGGCGCCTTCGACGTCATCCACATCCATGAGCCGACCTCGCCCTCGCTGGGGCTGCTCGCCTGCTGGGCGGCCCAGGGGCCGATCGTCGCGACGTTCCACACCTCCAATCCGCGCTCCCGGGCCATGATCGCCGCGTATCCGATCCTGCAGCCCGCGCTGGAGAAGATCAGGGCGCGGATCGCGGTGAGCGAGTACGCGCGGCGGACGCTGGTCGAGCATCTGGGCGGCGACGCGGTCGTCATCCCCAACGGCGTCGATGTGGACTTCTTCGCGGACGCGGAACCCAAGGAGGAGTGGCAGGGGGACACCATCGGGTTCATCGGCCGGATCGACGAGCCCCGTAAGGGCCTTCCGGTGCTGATGCGGGCCCTGCCGAAGATCTTCGAGGCGCGGCCCGGGGCGCGGCTGCTGGTCGCCGGGCGCGGCGACGAGAAGGAGGCGGTGGCCACCCTGCCCGCGCCGCTGCGCGAGCGCGTCGAGTTCCTGGGGATGGTCAGCGACGAGGACAAGGCGCGGCTGCTGCGCAGCGTCGAGGTGTACGTCGCGCCGAACACCGGCGGCGAGAGCTTCGGCATCATCCTCGTGGAGGCGATGTCGGCGGGGGCGGCGGTCCTGGCCAGCGATCTGGACGCGTTCGCGCAGGTGCTGGACGGGGGAGCGGCGGGTGAGCTGTTCGCCAACGAGGACGCCGACGCGCTGGCCGAGGCCGCGGTGCGGCTGCTGGGGGACGCGGACCGGCTGGCCGAGCTGCGGGAGCGGGGCAGCCGGCACGTACGGCGCTTCGACTGGTCGACGGTCGGCGCGGACATTCTCGCGGTCTACGAGACGGTGACGGACGGCGCGGCGTCCGTGGCCGCCGACGACCGCCTCAGCCTCCGCGCCCGCCTGGGCCTCGCGAAATCCAGCCCGTCAGGGGGTACCTCCCAGCGGTAGCCGGGGGGTGCCCCCTGACGGAGGACATGCCCGGAGGGCGTCGGACAGGGCGGGACGCTCGGGGAAAGGCCGCGCGGCGTAGGCGGTAGCGTGGCGGGCCGTGAGCACTTTGATCTGGATCGCGGTCGCCCTGGTCCTCGTGGCCGCCTATCTGAGCTGGACCGCGGGGCGGCTGGACCGGCTGCACAGCCGGCTGGACGCGGCGCGGGCCGCGCTGGACGCGCAGTTGCTGCGGCGTGCCTCGGTCGCGCAAGAGCTGGCCACCGCCGGAGTGCTCGACCCCGCCGCATCGATCGTGCTGTATCAGGCCGCGCACGCCGCCCGGCAGTCCGAGGAGGAGCACCGTGAGGTCGCCGAGAGCGAGCTGAGCCAGGCGCTGCGGGCCGTGTTCGAGGAGAGTGCGCAGGCCGATGCCGTGCGGGCGGCGCCGGGCGGTGAGGAGGCGCTGGGGGAGCTGATGGAGGCGGCGCGGCGGGTGCCGATGGCCCGGCGGTTCCACAACGACGCGGTGCGCGCGGCGCGGGCGCTGCGGCGCCATCGCACGGTGCGCTGGTTCCGGCTGGCGGGACACGCTCCGTTTCCGCTCGCGTTCGAGATGGACGATGAGCTTCCGGCGGCCCTCGCGGAGCGCGCCGGGTACTGACCGGGCCTGGGCCGCCTTCGAGCCACCGGCCTTCGATTGGCCCTTGCCGAGCCCCGTCCCCACCCGCTTTTGTCATCCGTGCAGCACAGGCGCCTGCGACCTGGACCGGATGGCCGGGTCATGAACGGGGATCGAACGAGCCTACGATGGGCTCATCGCACTTTTCATTACCGAGTGAGGTCAAACCGTGTCCATCACGCCCGCCAGCACGTCCAACTCCGAGGCTCCCGCGACCGGCACCGCCCGCGTCAAGCGCGGTATGGCCGAGCAGCTCAAGGGTGGCGTGATCATGGATGTTGTCACGCCCGAGGAAGCCAAGATCGCTGAGGACGCCGGCGCCGTCGCCGTCATGGCCCTCGAGCGCGTTCCCGCCGATATCCGCAAGGACGGCGGCGTGGCCCGGATGTCCGACCCGGACATGATCGACGGCATCATCGACGCGGTCTCCATCCCGGTCATGGCCAAGTCCCGGATCGGCCACTTCGTCGAGGCGCAGGTGCTGCAGGCCCTCGGCGTCGACTACATCGACGAGTCCGAGGTCCTCACCCCGGCCGACGAGGTCAACCACAGCGACAAGTGGTCCTTCACCACCCCCTTCGTCTGCGGTGCCACCAACCTGGGCGAGGCGCTGCGCCGGATCGCCGAGGGCGCGGCGATGATCCGCTCCAAGGGCGAGGCCGGCACCGGCAACGTCGTCGAGGCGGTCCGCCATCTGCGCCAGATCAAGGGCGAGATCGCCCGGCTGCGCGGCCTGGACAACCATGAGCTGTACGCGGCGGCCAAGGAGCTGCGCGCCCCGTACGAGCTGGTCGCGGAGATCGCGCAGACCGGCAAGCTGCCGGTCGTGCTGTTCTCGGCGGGCGGCGTCGCCACCCCGGCCGACGCGGCGCTGATGCGCCAGCTCGGCGCGGAGGGCGTGTTCGTGGGCTCCGGCATCTTCAAGTCCGGCGACCCGGCCAAGCGCGCCGCGGCGATCGTGAAGGCCACCACCTTCTACGACGACCCGAAGGTCATCGCGGACGCGTCCCGCGATCTGGGCGAGGCCATGGTCGGCATCAACTGCGACACCCTCCCCGAGGCCGAGCGCTACGCCAACCGCGGCTGGTAGCCGGCGCCGCGCGGCACCCCATGGCACCGCGCGTCCCGGTGGACGCGTGGTGCCCCTGACGTCCGAGAGGTCTTCGCTCCGTGTCCACGTCCACGACCACCCCCGATGCCCCCGTGATCGGTGTGCTCGCCCTCCAGGGCGATGTCCGCGAGCATCTCGCCGCGCTCGCCGCGTCCGGTGTTCAGGCCCGGCCGGTCCGCCGTCCCGAGGAGCTCGCCGAGGTCGCCGGCCTGGTGATCCCCGGTGGCGAGTCCACCACCATGTCCAAGCTCGCGGTCGTCTTCGGGCTGCTGGAGCCGCTGCGCGAGCGGGTACGGGCGGGCCTGCCGGTGTACGGGACGTGCGCGGGCATGATCATGGTCGCGGACAAGATCCTCGACGGCCGGGACGACCAGGAGACCATCGGCGGCATCGACATGATCGTGCGCCGTAATGCCTTCGGCCGGCAGAACGAGTCCTTCGAGGCCGAGGTCGACGTCCAGGGCATCGAGGGCGGCCCGGTCGAGGGCGTCTTCATCCGGGCGCCGTGGGTCGAGTCCGTGGGAGGAGAGGCCGAGGTGCTCGCGACGTACGGCGGGCATACCGTCGCCGTCCGGCAGGGCAATGTCCTCGCGACGTCCTTCCACCCCGAGCTGACCGGCGACCACCGGGTGCACGCGCTGTTTGTGGACATAGTCCGCGCCGCGAGCTGACGGGGGATCCCGGTAGGATCTCAGGGGTTCGTACAGCACTGGGTTACGCGAAGGAGACAGGCGGATGTCCGGCCACTCTAAATGGGCTACGACGAAGCACAAGAAGGCCGTGATCGATGCCAAGCGCGGCAAGCTCTTCGCGAAGCTGATCAAGAACATCGAGGTCGCCGCCCGTACGGGCGGCGCGGATCCGGACGGTAACCCGACGCTCTTCGACGCCATCCAGAAGGCGAAGAAGCAGTCGGTCCCGAACAAGAACATCGACAGCGCGGTCAAGCGTGGTGCCGGTCTGGAAGCGGGCGGCGCCGAGTACGAGACGATCATGTACGAGGGCTACGGCCCCAACGGCGTGGCCGTGCTGATCGAGTGTCTGACCGACAACCGCAATCGCGCCGCCTCCGACGTCCGCGTCGCGATGACGCGCAACGGCGGCTCGATGGCCGACCCGGGCTCGGTCTCCTACCTGTTCAACCGCAAGGGCGTCGTCATCGTCCCCAAGGGCGACCTCACCGAGGACGACGTCCTGGCCGCGGTCCTGGAGGCGGGCGCCGAGGAGGTCAATGACCTCGGTGAGTCCTTCGAGGTGATCAGCGAGGCCACCGACCTGGTCGCGGTCCGCAGCGCGCTCCAGGCCGAGAACATCGACTACGACTCGGCCGAGGCCAACTTCGTGCCCACCATGCAGGTGGAGCTCGAAGAGGAGGGCGCGCGCAAGATCTTCAAGCTGATCGACGCGCTCGAGGACAGCGACGACGTGCAGAACGTCTTCGCCAACTTCGACGTCTCCGACGAGGTCATGGCCAAGGTGGACGCCTGACGCCTGAGGGCATGTCAGCGCGCGCGGGCGGGCGGGTCGGCGGGGGGCATACCCCACCGGCCCGTCGGTGTTGTCGGCCGGTGTTGTCGGTGGTAGCCGCTAGCCTGCAGGAACAGTTGACCGACTGGCTGTGAGCGGCCGTGAGGGGAGGGGTGCCGTGCGCGTGCTGGGCGTGGACCCGGGGCTGACCCGGTGCGGGGTCGGCGTGGTCGAGGGGGTCGCGGGCCGCCCGCTGCGGATGCTGGGCATCGGCGTCGTACGGACCCCGGCGGACGCCGTGATCGGCGACCGCCTCGTCCTCATCGAGCGCGGCATCGAGGAGTGGCTGGAGGCGCACCGGCCCGAATTCGTCGCGGTGGAGCGGGTGTTCAGCCAGCACAATGTGCGCACCGTCATGGGCACCGCCCAGGCCGGCGCCGTCGCGATGCTGTGCGCGGCCCGCCGTGGGCTGCCGGTCGCGCTGCACACCCCCAGCGAGGTCAAGGCGGCCGTCACCGGATCCGGGCGCGCCGACAAGGCACAGGTCGGCGCCATGGTCACCCGGCTGCTGCGGCTCGACGCCCCGCCCAGACCGGCCGACGCCGCCGACGCCCTGGCGCTCGCCATCTGCCACATCTGGCGGGCGCCCGCGCAGAACCGCCTTCAGCAGGCCGTCGCCGCCCACCGCACCATGAGCTCCCCGCGCTCCACGAAAGGCCGTACCTCATGATCGCGTTCGTCTCGGGCCCGGTCGCGGCCCTCGGCCCGGACACCGCCGTGGTCGAGGTCGGCGGCGTCGGCATGGCGGTCCAGTGCACCCCGGCCACCCTGTCCGGGCTGCGCGTCGGCCGGCAGGCCCGGCTCGCCACCTCCCTCGTCGTCCGCGAGGACTCGCTGACGCTCTACGGCTTCGCGGACGACGACGAGCGCCAGGCCTTCGAGCTGCTCCAGACCGCCAGCGGGGTCGGCCCCCGGCTGGCCCAGGCCATGCTGGCGGTGCACTCCCCGGACGCGCTGCGGCTCGCCGTGTCCACCGGGGACGAGAAGGCGCTCACCGCCGTCCCCGGCATCGGCAAGAAGGGGGCGCAGCGGCTGCTGCTGGAGCTCAAGGACCGGCTGGGCGAGCCGCTCGGCGCCACCGTGCCCGGCGCCCGGGCCGCGGCCGCCGCGGGCTGGAGCGACCAGCTGCACACCGCCCTGGTCGGCCTCGGCTATGCCACCCGGGAGGCCGACGAGGCGGTGGCCGCCGTCACCCCGCAGGCCGAGGCGGCCGTGGCCGCGGGCGGCGCGCCCCAGGTGGCCCAGCTGCTGCGGGCCGCCCTGCAGACCCTGAACCGCACACGGTGAGCGGCCGCCGGCGCGGCGCGCCGCGACCGGTGGGACCGCTCGAGACGACATCGCGAGGCGAAACTCAGTGAACTGGGACGAGACCGCACCGGCCACCGCCGACGACGCCCTGCCCGGCGCGGGCAACCGGCTGGTGGGCGCCGATGCCGACGGCGAGGACCAGGCGGTGGAGGCCGCGCTGCGCCCGAAGGACCTCGGCGAGTTCGTCGGGCAGGAGCGGGTGCGGGAGCAGCTGGACCTGGTGCTCAAGGCGGCTCGGCAGCGGGGCGGCACGGCCGACCATGTGCTGCTCTCGGGCGCGCCCGGCCTGGGCAAGACCACCCTTTCGATGATCATCGCCGCCGAGATGGGTGCCCCGATCCGGATCACCTCCGGCCCGGCCATCCAGCACGCCGGCGATCTGGCCGCGATCCTCTCCTCCCTCACCGAGGGCGAGGTGCTCTTCCTCGACGAGATCCACCGGATGTCCCGGCCGGCCGAGGAGATGCTCTATATGGCGATGGAGGACTTCCGGGTCGACGTGATCGTCGGCAAGGGGCCCGGCGCCACCGCCATCCCGCTGGAGCTTCCGCCGTTCACCCTGGTCGGCGCGACCACCCGGGCCGGGCTGCTGCCGCCCCCGCTGCGCGACCGCTTCGGCTTCACCGGCCATATGGAGTTCTACGCCCCGGCCGAGCTGGAGCGGGTCATCCACCGCTCCGCGGGGCTGCTCGACGTCACCATTGACGCCGAGGGCGCGGCCGAGATCGCCGGCCGCTCGCGCGGCACACCCCGCATCGCCAACCGGCTGCTGCGCCGGGTGCGGGACTACGCCCAGGTCAAGGCGGACGGCGTGATCACGCGCGAGATCGCCGCCAGCGCCCTGGCGGTGTACGACGTGGACGGCCGCGGCCTCGACCGGCTGGACCGCGCGGTGCTGAGCGCCCTGCTCAAGCTGTTCGGTGGCGGCCCGGTGGGCCTGTCCACACTGGCGGTCGCGGTGGGGGAGGAGCGCGAGACGGTCGAGGAGGTCGCGGAGCCGTTCCTGGTGCGGGAGGGGCTGCTGGCCCGTACCCCCCGGGGGAGGGTCGGGACTCCCGCGGCCTGGGATCATCTGGGGCTCACCCCGCCGCGGCAGGGCGGCGGAGCGGGCCAGACGGGCCTGTTCGGGGCATAAGCGCGCGCTTACCCGGCATCATGGCATGGAGGGCGAATAATGGCGGGGTCAGGAACCCCGGTGCCGCGCCGGGCGTTGTTCCATAGGCGCGGGCTCGCTTAGACTCCGCCGATGCCGTCCGTGATCCGTCGGCATACCCATCCCCGTAGACCAGGCCGCTCCCCGCGGTCGTGTGAAGGAATCTCCGTCCCGTGAATATCGTGACTCTCCTGCCGTTCATCGTGCTCATCGGGGCCATGTTCCTGATGACCCGATCGGCCAAGAACAAGCAGCGCCAGGCCGCGCAGATGCGCAATGAGATGCAGCCGGGCACCGGCGTGCGGACCATCGGCGGCATGTACGCCACGGTCAAGGAGGTCCACGAGGACACGGTCCTCCTCGAGGTGGCCCCCGGCGTCCACGCGATCTACGCGAAGAACGCGGTGGGAGCGGTCCTCGCGGACTCCGAGTACAACCGCATCGTGCACGGCATCGATCCTGACGACGCCGACCACCCCGTCGTTCCCGACGACGCCTCCTCGCTGACCGGGACCGACGGTGCCGACGGCGCCGGCGACTCCCCCGCCGACAAGGCCGGCACCGCCGCCGCTGTCGACGCGGACGAGGCCGAGAAGGCCGATGAGGCCGACAAGGCCGACAAGGCCGACGTCAAGAAGATCGACCTGGGCAAGCAGGACGCCGACGAGGCGGACACGACCGAGGACGGCAAGCGGGACGGCAACACCGACGCGAAGTAGCCCGACACCGGGAACCACGGCGCACCACCGCTCGGTGCGCCGTGGTTCCCTGACGGTCTAGGCTCCGGCGGGGGCTCGTCCCCACAAGACTTCGTGGCCGCCCGGCGCACACCCGATGCGAGGCGGTTGGACAGGGAGATACGAGAAGGTGGCAGCACCGAAGAAGGGCCGCAGGTCCTCCGGGTCACAGGGCAGGCCCGGGCGGGCCTTGGCCGTGATCCTGATCGCCATCGTGGCGCTGACCGGGGGGATGTTCATCTCCGGTCACACCACGCCGCGATTGGGTATCGACCTCGCGGGCGGCACCAGCTTCACGCTGGAGGCCAAGAACCAACCGGGCAAGCCCAACGCGATCAACACCGACAATATGAACACCGCCGTGAGCATCATCGAGCGGCGGGTCAACGGTCTGGGCGTGTCCGAGGCCGAGGTCCAGACGCAGGGCGACAAGCACATCATCGTGAACATCCCCAAGGGGACGAACGCGAAGCAGGCCCGGCAGCAGGTCGGCACCACCGCCCAGCTCTACTTCCGCCCGGTGGTGACCACCGCCCCGGCCGGGCAGAAGCCCCCGCAGCCCACCCCGACCCCCTCGGCCGGCGCCAGCGACAAGGGCAAGAGCGACAAGGGCGACAAGAGCGACGGCGCCAAGGCGTCGAGCACACCGTCCTCGTCCGCCGGCACCCAGGGGCGCTCGGTCTCCCAGGGCCTGAAGGCCGACAAGACGCCGAGCTCGTCCCAGAGCCCCACGCCCTCCAAGACCCCCAAGGGCGAGCAGTCCAAGAAGCCCGGATCCTCCGGCCCGAAGATCGACTGCACCACCAGCAAGGGTCGGGCCGCGGCGGCCGAGAAGGCGGCGAACGCCAAGCCGAGCGACACCATCGTGGCCTGCGGCCAGAAGGGTGACGCCCAGTACGTCCTCGGCCCCTCCCAGGTCGAGGGCACCGACGTCGACGACGCCTCGTCCGTCTTCGAGAGCCAGAACGCGGCGGGCTGGATCGTGCAGCTCGACTTCAACGGCAAGGGCGCCAAGAAGTTCTCCAGCGTGACCGGCAAGCTGGCCGGCCAGCAGCCGCCGCAGAACCGCTTCGCGATCGTCCTGGACGGTGAGGTCGTCTCCGACCCCGAGGTCAACGAGGCCATCACCGGCGGCCGGGCCACCATCTCCGGCGGCTTCACCCAGCAGAGCTCCGAGGACCTGGCCAACGTGCTGTCCTACGGTGCGCTGCCGCTGTCCTTCGACATCGCGGACGAGACCACCGTCTCCGCCGCGCTCGGCGGTGAGCAGCTGCAGGCCGGCCTGATCGCCGGCGCCATCGGCATGGCCCTCGTCGTCATCTACCTGGTCCTGTACTACCGCGGCCTGGCCCTCGTGGCCATGGCCAGCCTCGGGGTCTCCGCGATCCTGACGTACGCGATCATGGTGCTGCTCGGCCCGGGCATCGGCTTCGCGCTGAACCTGCCGGCGGTCTGCGGCGCGATCGTGGCCATCGGTATCACCGCCGACTCGTTCATCGTCTACTTCGAGCGGATCCGCGACGAGATCCGCGAGGGCCGCTCGCTGCGCCCCGCCGTCGAGCGCGGCTGGCCGCGGGCCCGGCGCACCATCCTGGTGTCGGACTTCGTGTCGTTCCTGGCCGCCGCGGTGCTCTACATCGTCACCGTCGGCAAGGTGCAGGGCTTCGCCTTCACCCTGGGGCTGACCACGCTGCTCGACATCGCCGTGGTGTTCCTGTTCACCAAGCCGCTGATGACGATCCTCGCCCGTCGCCCGTTCTTCGGGAACGGCCACTCGTGGTCCGGGCTGGACCCCAAGCGTCTCGGGGTCAAACCGCCACTGCGCCGTCGCCGCCCCGCCGCCCCCGGCCCCGCCGACACGAAGGAGGCGTGAGATGTCGCGACTCGGCAATCTCGGCGCCAGGCTCTACCGAGGCGAGGTCGGCTACGACTTCGTCGGCAAGCGGAAGCTCTGGTACGGCATCTCGATACTGATCACCATCACGGCCATCGTGGGCCTGGCGGTGCGCGGCCTCAACATGGGCATCGAGTTCTCCGGCGGCGCTGTCTTCACCACCCCCCATAGCAAGGTCTCGGCCACCGACGCGCGCCACGCCGCGGAGGAGGCGGCCAGCGGCCACACCGTCGTCGTCCAGGAGCTCGGCCGCGGCGGTCTGCGGATCCAGATCAGCGAGGTGGACACCAAGGAGGCCGCGCCGGTCCAGGAGAAGCTCGCCAAGGAGCTGGGCGTCAAGGCCAACAAGATCGACACCCAGCTGGTCGGCCCGAGCTGGGGCGAGCAGATCGCCGGCAAGGCATGGCAGGGTCTGGCGATCTTCATGGTCCTGGTGGTGATCTATCTCGCCATCGCCTTCGAATGGCGGATGGCGCTGGCCGCCCTGATCGCGCTGATCCACGACCTCACCATCACCGTCGGGGTCTACGCACTGGTCGGCTTCGAGGTCACCCCGGGCACCGTGATCGGTCTGCTGACGATCCTCGGCTACTCGCTCTACGACACCGTGGTGGTCTTCGACGGCCTCAAGGAAGCGTCGAAGGACCTCACCAAGCAGACCCGCTTCACCTACAGCGAGATCGCCAACCGCAGCCTCAACTCGACCCTGGTGCGCTCCATCAACACCACGATCGTGGCGCTGCTGCCGGTCGGCGCGCTGCTGTTCATCGGCGGCGGTCTGCTCGGCGCGGGCATGCTCAACGACATCTCGCTGTCGCTCTTCGTCGGCCTCGCCGCCGGTGCCTATTCCTCGATCTTCATCGCCACCCCGCTGGTCGCCGACCTGAAGGAGCGCGACCCGCAGATGAAGGCGCTGGCCAAGCGGGTGCGCGCCAAGCGCGCCGCGGCCGCCAAGGCCGAGGCCGGGACCGCCCCGGCCGGCGAGGACGACGAGCCGGATCTCGAGGACGCCGCCGCGGCCACGGGGGTCGTCGTCCAGCGCCGCCAGGCCGCCACCCGCAACCGGGGCCGCGGCCGACCGTCGGGCAAGCGCCGATGAGCGCCGGGGTGACGGACGCCGGGACGACGGGCGAGGCCGGCGGATTCGGCGGCCTCGGCGCCGAAGAGCTGCGCGGTCTGCTGCTCAGCCGGATCCAGGACGTGCCGGACTATCCCAAGCCGGGTGTGATGTTCAAGGACATCACGCCGCTGCTCGCCGACGCCGCGGCCTTCGGCGCGCTGACCGACGCGCTCGCCGGGCTGTGCACCCGGCACCGGGCGGACAAGGTCGTGGGGCTGGAGGCGCGCGGCTTCATCCTCGCCGCCCCGGCCGCCGTCCGCGCCGGCATCGGCTTCGTACCGGTCCGCAAGGCGGGCAAGCTGCCCGGGGCGACCCTCGGCCAGGCGTACGAGCTGGAGTACGGCACCGCGGAGATCGAGATACACGCCGACGCGCTGGAGCCCGGCGACCGGGTCCTGGTGATCGACGATGTACTCGCCACCGGCGGCACCGCCGAGGCGTCGCTCCAGCTCATCCGGCGGGCCGGCGCCCAGGTCGCCGGCGTCGCGGTGCTGATGGAGCTCGGCTTCCTGGGCGGCCGCAGCCGGCTGCTCGGCTCGCTCGGCAGCGCCCCGCTGGAGGCCCTGATCACGGTCTGAGCCCCACCGGGCCCACACCACCGCCGGAGGGCGGGGACCTGCGCGGACACGGGGTTCCCGCCCTCCGCCGTGCCCGCCGTGGGCCCGCGGCTTCCCGTCCGAGCGGCAAGCGGAGTGGCGGGATCGATACCATGGGAACCCGACCTCTCGAGGTCCGGACCGCTTGAGGAGTGCTCTTGCCAGACGAGGCCCAGCCGCTCTCCCCCAGGACTCGTCCGGGGGGATCCCCTTCCGCCCACTCGGACGCGCCCACCGCCGCCGCCCCGACGGCGGCCTCGGCCACGCCCCGGAACGGCGGCGACAGCCAGGCCGGGAGCGGCCCCGAGCAGACGCGGACGAGCCCGCAGCCCCCCGCGGGCCGCGGCAGTGCCCAGCAGCCCCCCGTGGCGGCCTCCCGCCCCCTGCAGAGCCCGGCGCCCCGCTCGGGCTCGTCCAACCGCGTCCGGGCCCGGCTGGCCCGTCTCGGCGTCCAGCGCTCCAGCCCGTACAACCCGGTCCTGGAGCCCCTGCTGCGCATCGTGCGCGGCAACGATCCCAAGGCGGACGCCTCGACGCTGCGCCAGATCGAGCGCGCGTACCAGGTGGCCGAGCGCTGGCACCGCGGCCAGAAGCGCAAGAGCGGCGATCCGTACATCACCCACCCCCTCGCGGTGACCACGATCCTCGCCGAGCTGGGTATGGATCCGGCCACCTTGATGGCCGGGCTGCTGCACGACACCGTCGAGGACACCGAGTACGGCCTGGACACCCTGCGCCGCGACTTCGGCGACCAGGTCGCCCTGCTCGTCGACGGCGTCACCAAGCTGGACAAGGTCAAGTTCGGCGAGGCGGCCCAGGCCGAGACCGTGCGCAAGATGGTCGTCGCCATGGCGAAGGACCCGCGCGTCCTGGTCATCAAGCTCGCCGACCGGCTCCACAACATGCGCACCATGCGCTATCTCAAGCGGGAGAAGCAGGAGAAGAAGGCCCGCGAGACGCTGGAGATCTACGCCCCGCTCGCCCATCGGCTGGGCATGAACACCATCAAGTGGGAGCTGGAGGACCTCGCCTTCGCGATCCTCTACCCCAAGATGTACGACGAGATCGTGCGGCTGGTCGCCGAGCGGGCCCCGAAGCGCGATGAGTACCTGGCCGTCGTCACCGACCAGGTCCAGGGCGATCTGCGGGCGGCCCGCATCAAGGCCACGGTCACCGGCCGCCCGAAGCACTACTACTCCGTCTACCAGAAGATGATCGTGCGGGGCCGGGACTTCGCCGAGATCTACGACCTGGTGGGCATCCGGGTGCTCGTCGACACCGTCCGCGACTGCTACGCGGCCCTCGGGACCATCCACGCGCGGTGGAACCCGGTGCCCGGGCGGTTCAAGGACTACATCGCGATGCCCAAGTTCAACATGTACCAGTCGCTGCACACGACGGTCATCGGGCCCAGCGGCAAACCGGTCGAGCTGCAGATCCGCACCTTCGACATGCACCGCCGCGCCGAGTACGGCATCGCCGCGCACTGGAAGTACAAGCAGGAGGCCGTCGCCGGCGCCTCCAAGGTGCGCACCGATGTGCCGCGGGGCAAGGCCGGCAAGGACGACGCCATCAACGACATGGCGTGGCTCCGGCAGCTGCTTGACTGGCAGAAGGAGACCGAGGACCCGGGCGAGTTCCTGGAGTCCCTGCGCTTCGACCTGTCCCGTAACGAGGTCTTCGTCTTCACGCCCAAGGGCGATGTCATAGCGCTTCCGGCCGGGGCCACCCCGGTGGACTTCGCGTACGCCGTGCACACCGAGGTCGGCCACCGCACCATCGGGGCGCGGGTCAACGGGCGGCTCGTACCGCTCGAGTCGACCCTCGACAACGGCGATCTGGTGGAGGTCTTCACCTCCAAGGCCGCGGGCGCCGGGCCTTCCCGCGACTGGCTGGGCTTCGTCAAGTCACCGCGCGCCCGTAACAAGATCCGCGCCTGGTTCTCCAAGGAGCGCCGCGACGAGGCCATCGAACAGGGCAAGGACGCGATCGTCCGGGCGATGCGCAAGCAGAACCTGCCGATCCAGCGGATCCTCACCGGAGACTCGCTGGTCACCCTCGCCCATGAGATGCGCTACCTCGACATCTCCTCGCTCTACGCGGCCATCGGCGAGGGCCATGTCTCCGCGCAGAACGTCGTCGGCAAGCTGGTCTCGGCCCTCGGCGGCGAGGAGGCCGCCAACGAGGACATCGCCGAGACCGCCCCGCCCATCCGCCGCTCCAAGCGCCGCTCCAGCGCCGACCCGGGCGTCGTGGTCAAGGGCGTCGAGGACGTATGGGTCAAACTGGCCCGCTGCTGTACGCCGGTCCCCGGCGACCCCATCATCGGCTTCGTCACCCGCGGCAGCGGCGTCTCCGTGCACCGCGCCGACTGCGTCAACGTCGACTCGCTCTCCCAGCAGCCCGAGCGCATCCTCGACGTCGAATGGGCCCCCACCCAGTCCTCCGTCTTCCTGGTCGCCATCCAGGTCGAGGCGCTGGACCGGTCCCGGCTGCTGTCGGACGTCACCCGCGTCCTGTCCGACCAGCACGTCAACATCCTCTCCGCGGCCGTCCAGACCTCCCGCGACCGGGTGGCCACCTCGCGTTTCACCTTCGAGATGGGCGACCCCAAGCACCTGGGGCACGTCCTGAAGGCCGTACGCGGCGTCGAGGGCGTCTACGACGTGTACCGGGTGACCTCGGCCCGCGCGCGCTGAGAGAACGCCGCACACACACAGGGAGGCGGCCCCGGCACCAGGTGCCGGGGCCGCCTCCCTGTTCACAGCAACTCAGCCGCCGAACTCCTCCAGGCCCTTCAGCGCCTGGTCCAGCAGCGCCTGGCGGCCCTCCAGCTCCTTGGCGAGCTTGTCCGCCTTGGCGTTGTTGCCCGCCGCGCGGGCCGCGTCGATCTGGGAGCGCAGCTTGTCGACGGCGTCCTGGAGCTGGCCGGTGAGCCCCTGGGCGCGGGCCCGGGCCTCCGGGTTCGTACGGCGCCACTCGACTTCCTCGGCCTCCTGGATGGCGCGCTCGACCGCGTGGAGCCGGCCCTCGATGCGGGCGCGGGCGTCGCGCGGGACATGGCCGATGGCCTCCCACCGCTCGTTGACCGACCGGAAGCCCGCGCGGGCCGCCTTCAGATCAGAGATCGGCAGCAGCTTCTCGGCCTCGACGACCAGCTCCTCCTTGCGGGTGAGGTTCTCCTGCTGCTCGGCGTCGCGCTCGGCGAAGACCTCGCTGCGGGCCTGGAAGAAGACGTCCTGCGCACCGCGGAAGCGGTTCCACAGGTCGTCCTCGGCCTCGCGCTGGGCGCGGCCCGCGGCCTTCCAGTCCGACATCAGCTCCCGGTACCGGGCCGCGGTCGGACCCCAGTCGGTGGAGCCGGACAGCGCCTCGGCCTCCGCGACCAGCTTCTCCTTGGTCTGGCGGGCCTCCTCGCGCTGTGCGTCCAGCGCCGCGAAGTGCGCCTTGCGCCGCTTGGAGAACGCCGAGCGGGCGTGCGAGAAGCGGTGCCACAGCTCGTCGTCCGTCTTGCGGTCGAGGCGCGGCAGGCCCTTCCAGGTGTCGACCAGGGCGCGCAGCCGCTCCCCGGCCGCCCGCCACTGCTCGCTGGCGGCCAGCTCCTCGGCCTCGGTGACCAGCGCCTCCTTGGCCCTGCGGGCCTCGTCGGTCTGGTGCGCCTTGGCCGCCCGGCGCTCCTCGCGGCGCGCCTCGACATCCCCGGTGAGCTTGTCGAGCCGCTTCCTCAGCGCGTCCAGGTCGCCGACCACATGGTGCTCGTCGAGCTGGTGCCGGATGTGCTCGATGGCAGCCGTCGCGTCCTTGGCCGACAGATCGGTGGTCTTGACCCGGCGCTCGAGGAGGCCGACCTCGACGACCAGGCCGTCGTACTTGCGCTCGAAGTAGGCGAGGGCCTCTTCCGGCGATCCCGCCTGCCACGACCCGACGACCTGTTCACCGTCGGCCGTACGCACGTACACGGTCCCCGCCTCGTCGACGCGGCCCCAAGGCTCGCTGCTCACAGCGCCTCCTCCACATGATGCCGGGCGGGCGCGCGGCCCGCGGGCATCGTCCACAGTTTCTTCCGGCCGGGTAGCGCCCTGGCCGGTCTCACAGCAAGGTGGCAGCCCATGGGGGCAGGCACCCTACACAACGCCAACATAGGCGAACGGTGCCCCGGCTGTCCGTATCCTGCGCGACCGAAATTTCGCAGTACGCACGTCAGCGACCTCAGGACTTGGTGACCGTCGCCTTGTTGATCAGAACGGTGGCGTTCGGAGCGGTGTTCCCCATCTGGTCCGCGGGGGCCGCCCCGGCGTTGGCGATCTTCTTGAGGGTCTTCATGCCGTCCTTGCCGACCGTGCCGAACGGGGTGTAGTCCGGCGGCAGCTGGCTGTCCTGGTACACGAGGAAGAACTGGCTGCCGCCGGTGTTCCGGCCCTGCTTGGCCTGTGCGTCGTACTGGTTGGCCATCGCGACCGTGCCGGCCGGGTACACGTTCCCCTTGAGCGAGGGGTCCTTCAGGTTCTCGTCCGGGAGGGTGTACCCCGGGCCGCCCTGGCCGGTGCCCTGCGGATCGCCGCACTGCAGCACATAGATCCCCTGAGCGGTCAGCCGGTGGCACTTGGTGTGGTCGAAATAGCCCTTCCCGGCCAGGAACTCGAACGAGTTGACCGTGTGCGGCGCCTTGGCCGCCTTCAGGTCGATGGGGATGTCCCCGCAGGTCGTCTCGAGCTTCATCGTGTACGAGGCCGACTCGTCGATCGCGACCGCCGGCTCCTTCTTCCACGACAGCTTCTTCGGCTTCTTGCCCTCGGCGGCCTTCGCGCCCTTCGCACAGGGGTCCGGCGCCTTGGAGGTGGGGGAGGCCGAGGGGCTCGTGGACGCGGCGGCGTCGTCCTTCTTCTTGTCCTTGCCGTCTCCGGACAGCGCGCCCGCCGCCGCCACGGCGCCTCCCGCGGCCAGCACCACGGCCAGCACGGAGGCGATCACCACATTGCGGCGGCGCGTCTTGCTCCGCGCCGCCTGGCGGCGCTGCTGCTGACGAAGGTACTTCTCCCGGGCGAGTTGCCGCCGCCGCTGCTCGTTACTGACCACCGGGTCGTCTCCTCATGGCGTATGCCGTCGCTGTCATGTGTGAGGGCTCGGCCGTACCGTATACGGGTTCGCTGTGGCGGGGCCGCCGCCGGTAGGCTCTGGAGCTGCCGACATTCTTCCGCCGGACGACTATTAAGGACGATCGTGCTCATTGCCGGGTTCCCCGCCGGGGCCTGGGGGACCAACTGCTATCTGGTCGCCCCCGCCGCCGGTGAGGAGTGCGTGATCATCGACCCGGGCCATCAGGCGGCCCAAGGAGTCGAGGAGGCGGTCGCCAAGCATCGGCTCAAGCCCGTCGCCGTCGTCCTCACCCACGGCCATATCGACCACGTGGCCTCGGTGGTCCCGGTGTGCGGCGCCCATGACGTACCGGCCTGGATCCATCCGTCCGACCGCTTCATGATGAGCGACCCCGAGAAGGCCCTCGGCCGCTCCATCGGCATGCCGCTGCTGGGCGAGCTGACCGTGGGCGAGCCGGACGACGTCAAGGAGCTGGCCGACGGCGCCGAGCTGAACCTGGCCGGGCTGGAGTTCTCCGTCGCGCACGCCCCGGGCCATACCAAGGGGTCGGTGACGTTCCGGATGCCCGAGCAGGCGGACATCCCGTCCGTCTTCTTCTCGGGCGATCTGCTCTTCGCCGGCTCCATCGGACGCACCGATCTGCCCGGCGGCGACCACGCCGAGATGCTCGAGTCGCTGGCCCGTGTCTGCCTGCCGCTCGACGACTCGACCGTGGTGCTGTCCGGCCACGGCCCCCAGACCAGCATCGGCCGCGAGCGCGCCACCAACCCGTATCTGCGGGAGGTGACCGCCGGCCTCGGAGGCGGCACGCACGAGCCGGCTCCGCGACGAGGAATGTGACGAGAGACCTACGTTGAGCACCTTCAAGGCCCCCCGGGGCACGTATGACCTGATCCCGCCGGTCTCCTCGACCTATCTGGCGGTGCGCGAGGCGATCGCCGCGCCGCTCAGGCGGTCCGGCTACGGCTATGTCGAGACCCCCGGCTTCGAGAACGTCGAGCTCTTCGCGCGCGGCGTCGGCGAGTCCACCGACATCGTGACCAAGGAGATGTACACCCTCACCACCAAGGGCGGCGACGAGCTCGCGCTGCGCCCCGAGGGCACCGCCTCGGTGCTGCGCGCCGCCCTGGAGGCCAATCTGCACAAGGCCGGATCCCTGCCGGTCAAGCTCTGGTACTCGGGCTCGTACTACCGCTACGAACGGCCGCAGAAGGGCCGCTACCGGCACTTCTCGCAGGTCGGCGCGGAGGCGATCGGCGCCGAGGACCCGGCACTCGACGCCGAGCTGATCATCCTGGCCCACGACGCCTACCGGTCGCTGGGGCTGCGCAACTTCCGGATCCTGCTGAACTCGCTGGGCGATGCCGAGTGCCGCCCCGTCTACCGAGCCGCCCTCCAGGACTTCCTGCGCGGGCTCGACCTGGACGACGACACCCGGCGGCGCATCGAGATCAACCCGCTGCGGGTGCTCGACGACAAGCGCGACGCGGTGCAGAAGCAGCTGGTCGGCGCCCCGCTGCTGCGTGACTATCTGTGCGAGGCGTGCAAGGCGTACCACGCGGAGGTCCGCGAGCTGATCACCGCGCAGGGTGTGACCTTCGAGGACGACGCTAAGCTGGTCCGCGGCCTGGACTACTACACCCGTACGACCTTCGAGTTCGTCCACGACGGCCTCGGCTCGCAGTCCGCGGTCGGCGGCGGCGGCCGTTACGACGGCCTGTCCGAGATGATCGGCGGCCCGGCGCTGCCCTCGGTGGGCTGGGCGCTCGGCGTGGACCGTACGGTGCTGGCGCTGGAGGCCGAGGGCATCGAACTGGACATCCCGGACGCCACCAGCGTCTTCGCGGTGCCGCTGGGGGAGGAGGCCCGGAAGATCCTCTTCGGCGTGGTCAACGAGCTGCGCAAGGCGGAGGTCGCCACGGACTTCGCCTACGGCGGCAAGGGCCTCAAGGCGGCCATGAAGGCGGCCAACCGCAGCGGCGCGCGGTACGCGATCGTGGCGGGCGAGCGGGACTTCGCCGAGGGCGTGGTCCAGCTGAAGGACATGGAGTCCGGCGAGCAGACCGCCGTGCCGCTGGGTGATGTGGTCGAGGCGGTCCGTTCGCGCCTCGCCTGACGCGCCCCGTCCTACCCGCCGCCTGCGCCCGGAACGTCCCTTGGGGCTGCTCAATCGCCGGATGCCTCCGGCGATTGAGCAGCCCCAGCCCCCTACAGCAGCCCCAGCCGCATCGCGCTGGTCACCGCCGCCGTGCGGTCGTCCACGCCGAGTTTGCCGAAGGCCCGCAGCAGATGGGTCTTCACCGTCGACTCGCCGATGAACAACCGCCGGCCGATCTCGGCGTTGGTGCAGCCCTCCGCGACCAGCCGTAGGACGGCCGTCTCGCGCTCGGAGAGCCGGGGGCGCTCGGGGCGGTCGCGGAGTTGGTCCATGAGACGGGCGGCGACGGACGGGGCCAGGACCGTTTCCCCGCGGGCGGCCGCGCGGACGGCCTCGGCCAGTTCGGCGCGGGCCAGGTCCTTCAGCAGATAGCCCGCAGCGCCCGCCTCGACCGCGCGCAGGATGTCGCCGTCCGTCTCGTACGTGGTCAGGACGATCACCCGGGACGGCAGCCCGGCGGCGGTCATCCGGGCGATCGATTCGACCCCGCCGCCGTCCGGCATCCGCAGATCCATCAACACCACATCCGGCAGCAGCGACGCGCAGAGCGCCTCCGCGCGCGGCCCGCTGGCCGCCTCGCCGACGACCGTCAGATCGGGCTCGGCGCCGAGCATGCCGCGCAGCCCCTCCCGCACCACCGGATGGTCGTCCGCGATCAGGATCCGGATCACCGTGCGCTCCTCGTTCGTACCGATGCCTGGGCGGGCGCCTGGACGGGCAGTTCGACCGCGACGGTCGTGCCCTGCCCCGGTGCGCCGCGTACCTCCGCCGTGCCGCCCGCCTCGCCGGCCCGCGCCCGCAGCCCCGCGAGGCCGTAGCCGTCATGCGGGGCGCGCGGATCGAAGCCGCGGCCCGCGTCCCGTACGAGGAGCCGCAGCGCGTCCTCGCCGTAGCCGAGCGCGATCGTCACGGCGGCGTCCGGACCGGCGTGGCGGCGGGCGTTGGCCAGCGCTTCCTGACAGGAGCGCAGCGCCACCACCTCCACCCCGGCGGCCAGCGGCCGGACCGTGCCGGAGACCTCGACCCGGACGGGGGCGCCGGTCTGCTCCTCGTGGCGCGCGGCCAGCCGGCGCAGGGCGTCGGGGAGCGAACTGCCGTCCAGATCGGCCGGGCCCGCCCCGGCGACCAGGGCGCGGGCCTCCGCGAGGTTCTCCCGGGCCGTACGGGCCATCAGGTCCAGATGGCGGCGGGCCAGCGGCGCATCGCGCTCGAACTCCGACTCGACGGCCTGAACGAGCATCAGCAGGCTGGTGAAGCCCTGCGCGAGGGTGTCATGGATCTCCCGGGAGAACCGCTCCCGCTCCGCGAGAGCGCCGTGCGCGGCGGAGAGCCGCGCCACCTCCTCGCGGCTGGTCTCCAGTTCGGCGATCAGCGCGGCACGCTCCTTGCTCTGCTCGATGACCATGAGGATCCAGCTGCCGAGGATCGCCGAGAAGGCCAATGTGACCACGGCGAAGAGGGAGTTGAAGAACAGATCGTGCGGATCCGGCCGCCGCATCAGCGCCCAGGCCACCACCGGCGCGATGTTGGTGACGGCGAGGGCGATCAGCGCCCAGCGCATCCGCAGCAGCATGAAGCACTGGGGCGCGAGCGCGAAGGTGGCGATCCGGGTCTCACCGACGAACGCCGAGGGCACCAGGAAGAACAGGGCGAGCCCCACGAGGTAGAAAGCCGCGCGGCGTTGGTCCTCGCCCTCGGTCAGCAGGGCCTGGCGGCCGACGAGGACGTACCAGGGCGCGGTCGCGGCGAAGAACACCGCCGCGACCGCGCGGGGGCCGGTGCCCGAGTCCGACCCGGACAGGATGAACAGGAACGTCGCCGCGAACACGATCGCGTAGTAGGCGTCCCAGCGCAGATAGGCGCGGTGGTACACGTCCGAGTCGCGGGGGCCGGTGGACTCGGTCAGCCGTCGCGGCGGCTCTTCCACCGGAAGGTCAGCAGACACAGCACCAATCCTCCGACGCACCAGGCGCCCAGCACCAGGGCGATACGGCCGTATTCCCAGGCACCCGCCTGCTCCAGCACCGCCGCCGAGTCGGGCAGGAACACCCCGCGGAACCCCTGGCACATCCACTTCAGCGGGAACAGGGCGCCCACGGTGAGCATCCAGTCGGGCAGGGTGTCGATCGAGATGTAGACGCCGGAGATGAACTGCAGCACCAGGAACGGCAGCACGACCACCGAGGTGGCGCTCCCGCCGGAGCGCGGCACGCTGCCGATCGCGATGCCCAGCAGCGCGCAGCCGGTCAGCCCGAGGGCGAAGACCCAGCCGAAGGTCAGCCACTTGGTGGCGCTGGTGGGCAGATCGAGGTCGAAGAGCGTCGCACCGACGGCCAGCAGCAGGACGGTCTCGACGATCCCCGTGACCAGCACCAGCCACAGCTTGCCGAGGAAGTACGCGGCCGGGGGCATCGGCGTACCGCGCAGCCGCCGCAGCACCTTCTCGTCGCGCTCGACCGCGATGGAGACGCCCAGCGACTGGAAGCTCGTCGACATCACGCCCGCGGCGATCATCGCCGCGACGTACAGCTGGGAGGCGGTGATGCCCGCGCCCTTCACATCGTCGCTGAAGATCGAGGCGAAGAGGGTCAGGAAGACGATGGGGAAGGCGAAGGTGAAGACCACCTGTTCGCGCTGGCGGAAGAACTGCTTGAGCTCGATGGCGCCGCGGTGCAGCCCGACGGTCCAGGCGCCGGGGAGCGACGGGGGAGCGCCGGCCGCGGCGTCGGCGCGGGCGGCGGAGGTGGTGGTCGTGGTGGTCATCGCACGCTCTCCTGGTCCGTTTCCGTGGGGCGCTCGGTGGGCTGCCCGGTGAGGCGCAGATAGACGTCCTCCAGGGTCGGCCGGGCGATCCGCAGCCCCGGTATCTCCCCCTCGAACCGGCGCATCAGGCCCGCGACCGTACGGGTCGGTGTGTCCGTCTCCTCGCTGCGCGCCCCGCCGCCGGGTTCCGTCCAGTGGACCGTCGCCCGACCGCCGTAGCGGCGGCGCAGCTCGGGGGGCGCGCCCTCGGCGACGACCTTGCCCGTGGCGATGACCGCGAGCCGGTCGGCCAGCGCCTCCGCCTCCTCCAGATAGTGCGTGGTCAGCACGATCGTGGTGCCCTCGTCGGCCAGTTGCCGGATCAGCTCCCAGAACTGCCGCCGGGCCGCCGGGTCGAAGCCCGTCGTCGGCTCGTCCAGCAGCAGCAGCTCCGGAGCGCCGATCACACCGAGGGCGACATCCAGCCGGCGCCGCTGCCCGCCCGACAGCGCCTTGATCCGGCTGTCGGTCTTCTCCCCCAGCCCGACCAGTGCGATGACCTCGTCGGGGTCGCGCGGCCGGGGGTAGTAGCGGGCGAAGTGCCGCACCGTCTCACGCACCGTCAACTCGGCCGGGGCGGATTCATCCTGCCAAACGATGCCGATCCGGGAACGCCACTCGCGCCCCGCGGCGGCGGGGTCCCGGCCCAGCACCGAGACCTCACCCGCGTCACGCGTCCGATGCCCCTGGAGGATCTCCACCGTCGTGCTCTTGCCCGCCCCGTTGGGGCCCAGGATCCCGAACACCTCACCGTGCCGGATGCCCAGGTCAACGCCGTCCAGCGCGGTCACCGCGCCGTAGCGCTTGCGCAGTCCGCGGACCCGCACCGCTTGTTCTGTCATGGTCACGAGTCTGGCGGCGCGGGGCGGCTCCCCGGGACGACCGGGCGGCCATCCTTATGTCCGCCGAACGGGGGACAGGGGAACATGGCATGGTCGTGATAAAGGGGCGGTACGGCGATGCCGGGTGCGGCACAATGGCCGTGCCCGACGGGGCTGGACACTGTGGGAGAGCGACGGACGGCGATATGGCGACGACTGCGATGGACGACGTGGAGTCCGGCGAGGCGCGGGAGAGCGCGCGAGCCGGGACGGGAGCCGGCCGTGCCTTCGCCCTCCTGCTCGTGATCACCGGTGCGCTCGGGCTGCTCGCCGCCTGGGTCATCACGATCGACAAGAACAAGATCCTCGAGTACAAGGCCGAGGGCAAGGTCTTCACGCCCGGTTGCAGCCTCAACCCGGTCGTCTCCTGCGGCAACATCATGGAGAGCGACCAGGCCCAGGCGTTCGGCTTCCCGAACCCGATGCTCGGCCTGGCCGCCTACGCCATCGTGATCTGCGTGGGCATGTCGCTGCTGGCCGGGGCCCGCTTCCCGCGCTGGTACTGGCTGACGTTCAACGCGGGCACGCTCTTCGGCGTCGGATTCGTGACCTGGCTCCAGTACGAGTCGCTGTACGTCATCGGCTCGCTGTGCCTGTGGTGCTGTCTCGCCTGGGTCGCCACCATCGTGATGTTCTGCTATGTCACCGGCCACAACCTCAGGCACGGCTATCTTCCGGCGCCGGACGGGCTGCGGCGCGGGCTGCTGGAGTTCCACTGGGTCGTGCCGGTGATGTGGATCGGCGTCATCGGGATGCTGATCCTCACGCGGTGGTGGGACTTCTGGACCGGCGCCCAGGGCTGAGCGATCTCGGGCTCCCACCGGTATGGGGTGCCCCCTCCGGCGAGTGAGCCGAGGGGGCGCGGCGCTGTCGAAAGGGAGAGCGCGCGGAGGCCCCTCGGGTTCCCATCCGGTATGGGGTGGCCCTCGGCGAGTGAGCCGAGGGGGCGCGGCGCTGTCGAAAGGGAGAGCGCGCGGAGGCCCCTCGGGTTCCCATCCGGTATGGGGTGGCCCTCGGCGAGTGAGCCGAAGGGGCGTGCCGCTGTCGAAAGGGAGAGCGCGCGGAGGCCCCGAGGAACGAGGGGTCGAGCACGGTCGACTGTCGACAGTGGCTTTAGCGCCCCGGAGGCGAACCGAGCCTCAAAAAAAGGAGGGGCCGAGCACGGTCGACCGTCGACAGGGGCTTAAAGCGCCCCGAAGGCGAACCGAGCCCTGAAAAGGGGGCCTGTCAGCGGGGTGGCATAGGCTTCCGGGGTGGAGCCAGACCTGTTCACCGCCGCCGCGGAGGACCGCCAGGAGAAGGACCCGGCCAGCAGTCCGCTGGCCGTGCGGATGCGCCCGCGCACCCTTGACGAGGTGGTGGGCCAGCAGCATCTGCTGCGCCCCGGATCCCCGCTGAGACGCCTCGTCGGCGAGGGCAGCGGCGGCCCGGCCGGACCGTCCTCGGTCATCCTGTGGGGCCCGCCCGGGATCGGCAAGACGACCCTGGCGTATGTCGTCAGCCAGGCCACCCAGAAGCGGTTTGTCGAGCTGTCGGCGATCACCGCGGGGGTGAAGGAGGTCCGGGCCGTCATCGACGGCGCTCGCCGTTCCTCCGGGGCGTACGGGCGGGAGACCGTGCTCTTCCTGGACGAGATCCACCGCTTCAGCAAGGCCCAGCAGGACTCGCTGCTGCCCGCCGTCGAGAACCGCTGGGTGACGCTGATCGCGGCCACCACCGAGAATCCGTACTTCTCGGTGATCTCCCCGCTGCTCTCCCGCTCACTGCTGCTCACGCTGGAGTCGCTGACCGACGACGATCTGCGCGGGCTGCTGCGCCGTGCCCTCGCCGACGAGCGCGGGCTCGGCGGCGCGGTCAGCCTCCCCGAGGAGGCCGAGGCGCATCTGCTGCGGATCGCGGGCGGCGATGCCCGGCGGGCCCTCACCGCGCTGGAGGCGGGCGCCGGCGCGGCCATAGCCAAGGGTGAGGATGAGATTGCGCTCACCACGCTGGAGGAGGCGGTCGACCGGGCCGCGGTGAAGTACGACCGCGCGGGTGACCAGCACTACGACGTGGCGAGCGCCCTCATCAAGTCCATCCGGGGTTCGGATGTGGACGCCGCGCTCCACTACCTGGCCCGGATGATCGAGGCGGGCGAGGATCCGCGGTTCATCGCCCGCCGGCTGATGATCTCGGCCAGCGAGGACATCGGGCTCGCCGATCCGACCGCCCTGCCCATCGCCGTGGCGGCGGCGCAGGCGGTCGCGCTGATCGGCTTCCCGGAGGCCGCGCTCACCCTCAGCCACGCCACGATCGCGCTGGCGCTCGCGCCCAAGTCCAACGCCGCCACCACGGCGATCGGCGCGGCGCTGGCCGATGTGCGGGCGGGTCTCGCGGGGCCGGTGCCGCCGCATCTGCGCGACGGGCACTACAAGGGCGCCAAGAAACTGGGCCATGCGCAGGGGTATCTCTACCCGCACGACCTCCCGGGCGGTATCGCCGCGCAGCAGTACGCACCGGACAAGATCCACGGCAAGCGGTATTACGAGCCGACGCGCTACGGGGCGGAGGCGCGGTACGCGGATGTGGTGGAGCGGGTGCGGGCGCGTCTTCGCGGTGACCAGCCGCCGGAGTCGTAGCGCATCGCGTGGGGCCGTAGCGCATCGCGTGGGGCCGTAGCGCATCGCGTGGAGCCGCAGCGCATCGCGCGGGGCCGTAGTGCGTCGCGCGGTGGCCGATGCCGCGGCTCGGCCGTTCCTGGGGCGTGTGGCCGGGCGCGAGACGGTGCCGCACCCGGCAACGACGCTCACCCCATCAGTCGGCTCGGTCGGGCTCAGTCGGCCGCGGCCTCGAAGAGCGCGTGCATCGCGCGCCGCAGCTCGGAGACGTTCTCCACCGGCTCCGGGAAGTCGAAGCGGGCGTCGAACGGCTGGTCGGCGTCGTCGGTGAAGCGGACCCGAAGGCCGAAGCGGTCCAGGGCCACGGGGATCGCCGGGCCCCGGGTGCAGACCACCGACGAGAGCTCGCCGAGCAGGGCGCACAGGCCGCGCACCTGGTCGCTGTGGGCCGCGTGCAGATGCTGGAGGAGGTCGGCCTCGTGCGGGGCGAGCGGGTCGGGGGTGGCCGTCGCGAAGTGAGCCAGCCGGCCACCCAGGCGCGGCCGCGGATCCGGTCGGGCACCGCGACCGGGGCGACGTCCGTGATCTCCATCACGCAGGTCAGATCGTCGTCCCGCGCGTACGCCGCGGCGCGGGCGGCGGGAGAGCCGCCGGGTAGCAGCATGACCACATCCCCGTCGGGGGCGACAGTGCGGGCGGCGGGGCCGTCCGTACCGAGATCGTCCAGGGGCTCGATTCCGGGAATCGTCAAGGACGCCGTAGCCTTGGATTCAACGAGAGTACGTACGCGCTCTGCCGGCGTCGGCCGCAGGGTGGCTTCCACGGGACGCGGCTGACCCTCCTCGGGGCTCTGACCAGTGCTGGGCAGGGGGATCCCAGGTCGAAACATGCGTTCTCCTCGGCTAAGGTAAGGCTCACCTAACTTACATGGAGGTTCGTTCCACGTGAACCAGTCGCGTCCCAAGGTCAAGAAGTCGCGAGCGCTCGGTATCGCGCTGACCCCGAAGGCCGTCAAGTACTTCGAGGCCCGCCCCTATCCGCCGGGCGAGCACGGCCGTGGCCGCAAGCAGACCAGTGACTACAAGGTCCGGCTGCTGGAGAAGCAGCGTCTGCGCGCTCAGTACGACATCAGCGAGCGCCAGATGGCCCGTGCCTACGACCGCGCTCGGAAGGTCGCAGCCAAGACGGGCGAGGCCCTGATCATCGAGCTTGAGCGCCGTCTGGACGCGCTCGTCCTGCGGTCGGGAATCGCCCGCACCATCTACCAGGCCCGCCAGATGGTGGTCCACGGCCACATCGAGGTCAACGGCCGCAAGGTCGACAAGCCCTCCTTCCGGGTCCACCCGGACGACGTGGTGATGGTCCGCGAGCGCAGCCGCGAGAAGCACCCGTTCCAGGTGGCCCGCGAGGGTGGCTACGCCCCCGACGGCGAGACCCCGCGCTACCTGCAGGTCAACCTGAAGGCGCTCGCCTTCCGGCTCGACCGGGACCCCAACCGCAAGGAGATCCCGGTGATCTGCGACGAGCAGCTCGTCGTCGAGTACTACGCCCGCTGATCCAGCGGATCCGACGTACACATCCAGCCCGCGGGTTCCCCCTCGACACCGGTCGACGGGGAACCTTGCGGGCTGTTTGGCCGCCCGGTCCGGGCGGCCCCTAATGCGTTTCGGGAGGGCGTGCCCGGCGCGATAAGGTCGATACCTGCCGCCCGCACCCGGATGACCGCCCGAGAGCGGCGGGTGACGGACGACCCGAACAACGACGACCGACGACGAGCGGCAACAGGGAGCGGTGCAACGTGTCCGGTGGAGAGGTGGCCGGGATCCTTGTGGCCGTGTTCTGGGCGATCCTCGTGTCTTTCCTCGCCCTCGCGCTGGTGAGGCTGGCGCAGACGCTCAAGGCGGCCACCAAGCTGGTGGCGGAGGTCACTGACCAGGCGGTTCCGCTGCTCAGCGAGGCATCCGCGACCGTGCGCTCGGCCAATACGCAGCTCGCCCGCGTGGACTCGATCGCGGCGGACGTCCAGGAGGTCACCTCCAACGCCTCCGCGCTCTCCTCGACCGTCTCCACCGCCTTCGGCGGCCCGCTGGTCAAGGTGGCCGCGTTCGGCTACGGCGTACGGCGCGCCATCGGCCGCAAGGGGCGCCCGGAGGAAGACCCCGCGGGCACCGTCGTCATCGGCAAGACCCTGCCGTCCGCCCGCCGGGGCGGCCGCCGCAACCGTGGATCGAAGGGCTGACAGACCGGATGTTCCGCCGCACATTCTGGTTCACCACCGGCGTAGCCGCCGGCGTATGGGCCACCACCAAGGTCAACCGCAAGCTCAACAAGCTCACCCCGGAGAGCCTGGCGGCGCAGGCCGCCGACCGGGCGGTGCTCGCGGGCCGGCGGATCAAGGTCTTCGCGCTCGACGTACGGGACGGCATGGCCGACCGCGAGGCGGCGCTCAAGGACGCACTCGGCCTCACCGCGGCGCCCCCGAACGATGTGAAGCAGCTGCCCGCCCAGCGCGGCCGCGCCCAGCTCACCCACACCTACTCCTACAACCCCCACAAAGCCGGAAATGAGGACCACTGATGGAGTCGGCTGAAATCCGCCGCCGCTGGCTGCGCTTCTTCGAAGAGCGCGGGCACACCGTCGTGCCGTCGGCGTCGCTCATCGCGGACGACCCGACGCTGCTGCTGGTCCCCGCGGGCATGGTTCCCTTCAAGCCGTACTTCCTCGGCGAGGTCAAGCCGCCCTTCGACCGCGCCGTCAGCGTGCAGAAGTGCGTGCGTACCCCGGACATCGAAGAGGTCGGCAAGACCACCCGCCACGGCACCTTCTTCCAGATGTGCGGGAACTTCTCGTTCGGCGACTACTTCAAGGAAGGCGCCATCCGGTACGCCTGGGAGCTGCTGACCAGCTCCGTGGAGGAGGGTGGCTACGGTCTCGACCCCGAGCGGCTGTGGATCACCGTCTATGAGCAGGACGAGGAGGCCGAGCGCATCTGGCGCGAGGTCATCGGTGTCCCCGCCGAGCGCATCCAGCGCCTGGGCATGGGCCCGAACTACTGGTCCATGGGCGTCCCCGGCCCCTGTGGCCCCTGCTCCGAGATCAACTACGACCGCGGCCCCGAATTCGGTGAAGAGGGCGGCCCGGCGGTCAACGACGAGCGCTATGTGGAGATCTGGAACCTGGTCTTCATGCAGTACGAGCGGGGTTCGGGCGAGGGCAAGGAAGACTTTCCGATCCTCGGCGAGCTGCCCAGCAAGAACATCGACACCGGCCTCGGCCTCGAGCGCCTCGCGATGATCCTGCAGGGCGTGCGCAACATGTACGAGACCGACACCCTGCGCGTCGTCATGGACAAGGCCACCGAGCTGACCGGGGTCGCGTACGGCGCCGCCCATGACTCCGATGTCGCGCTGCGCGTGGTCGCCGACCATATGCGCACCTCCGTCATGCTCATCGGCGACGGCGTGACCCCCGGCAACGAGGGCCGCGGCTATGTGCTGCGCCGCATCATGCGCCGCGCCATCCGCAATATGCGCATCCTCGGTGCCACCGAGCCGGTCGTCGGCGAGCTCGTCGACGTGGTCCTGAAGACGATGGGCCAGCAGTACCCGGAGCTGCTGACCGACCGCAAGCGCATCGAGACCGTCGCCCTCGCCGAGGAGTCGGCCTTCCTGAAGACGCTGAAGGCCGGCACCAACATCCTCGACACCGCCGTCACCGACACCAAGGCCGCCGGCTCCACGGTGCTCCCCGGCGACAAGGCGTTCCTGCTCCATGACACCTGGGGCTTCCCGATCGACCTCACCCTCGAGATGGCCGCCGAACAGGGCCTGACGGTGGACGAGGCGGGCTTCCGCCGGCTGATGAAGGAGCAGCGGGAGCGCGCCAAGGCCGACGCGAGGGCCAAGAAGACCGGCCACGCCGACCTCTCCGTCTACCGCGAGGTCGCCGACACCTCCGGCTCGACCGTCTTCACCGGCTACGCCGACACCGAGGGCGAGTCCACCGTCGTCGGTCTGCTGGTCGACGGGGTCTCCTCGCCCGCCGCCTCCGAGGGCGACGAGGTCGAGGTCGTCCTGGACCGCACCCCGTTCTACGCGGAGGGCGGCGGCCAGCTCGCCGACACCGGCCGGATCAAGCTCGACACCGGCGCCGTCGTCGAGGTGCGGGACGTCCAGCAGCCGGTCCCCGGCGTCAGCGTGCACAAGGGCGTCGTCCAGGTCGGCGAGTTGACGGTCGGCTCCACTGCGTACGCCCAGATCGACGTCCAGCGCCGGCGCGCCATCGCCCGTGCCCACAGCGCCACCCACCTCACCCACCAGGCGCTGCGTGACGCGCTGGGCCCGACCGCCGCCCAGGCCGGTTCGGAGAACTCGCCCGGCCGCTTCCGCTTCGACTTCGGCTCGCCGGCCGCCGTGCCCGGCACGGTGCTCACCGATGTCGAGCAGAAGATCAACGAGGTGCTCTCCCGTGAGCTCGACGTCACCGCCGAGGTGATGAGCATGGAGGACGCCAAGAAGCAGGGCGCCATCGCCGAGTTCGGCGAGAAGTACGGCGACCGGGTGCGCGTGGTGACCATCGGCGACTTCTCCAAGGAGCTGTGCGGTGGCACGCATGTGCACAACACCGCCCAGCTGGGTCTGGTGAAGCTGCTCGGCGAGTCCTCCATCGGCTCCGGCGTACGCCGCGTCGAGGCCCTGGTGGGCGTGGACGCGTACAACTTCCTGGCCCGGGAGCACACCGTCGTCTCGCGCCTCACCGACCTCGTCAAGGGCCGCCCGGAGGAGCTCCCGGAGAAGATCTCCGGCATGCTCGCCAAGCTCAAGGAGGCCGAGAAGGAGATCGAGCGGTTCCGCGCCGAGAAGGTGCTGCAGGCCGCCGGCGGTCTCGCCGCGGGCGCCAAGGACGTACGGGGCGTGGCCCTGGTCGCCGCGCAGGTGCCGGACGGCACCTCCGCCGACGATCTGCGCAAGCTCGTCCTGGATGTGCGCGGGCGCATTCCGGGTGACCGCCCGGCCGTCGTCGCCCTCTTCACCGTGGCGAACGGCCGTCCGCTGACCGTCATCGCCACCAACGAGGCGGCCCGCGAGCGCGGCCTCAAGGCCGGCGAGCTGGTCCGTACCGCCGCCAAGACGCTCGGCGGCGGAGGCGGCGGCAAGCCGGACGTCGCCCAGGGCGGCGGCCAGAACCCGAACGCCGTCGGCGAGGCCATCGAGGCCGTCGAGCGGCTCGTCGCGGAAGCGGCCTGATCGCCGTGCGACGCGGCAGGCGCATCGCCATCGACGTCGGGGACGCCCGGATCGGGGTCGCCTCGTGCGACCCCGACGGGATCCTCGCCACCCCCGTGGAGACCGTGCCGGGACGCGATATCCCGGCCGCTCACAAGCGGTTGGCGGCGATCGTCGAGGAGTACGAGCCCCTTGAGGTGGTGGTCGGCCTGCCGCGCTCGCTCAGCGGGCGCGAGGGGCCGGCCGCGGCCAAAGTGCGCACGTTCGCACGGGAGTTGGCGCGGCGGGTCGCACCGGTGCCGGTCCGGCTCGTCGACGAGCGTATGACGACTGTCACAGCGGCCCAGGGGCTGCGGGCTTCTGGCGTGACGTCAAAAAAGGGCCGTTCGGTTGTTGACCAGGCCGCCGCCGTCGTCATCCTCCAGAGTGCGCTGGAGACCGAGCGCGTCTCGGGCAAGGCTCCGGGCGAGGCCGTCGAAGTGGTCATCTGATCGCGGTACGGTAACGTTCCGCGCGACATGGCAGCGCCGTCCCCCCGTGCCACGAGCACACCGCACGGCCGCCACCTCCGTCGCTAGGGGTTCGATGACTGAGTACGGCCGGGGACCCGGCTCCCAACCGTGGCATCCCGACGACCCGCTGTACGGGGACCAGGGCTGGGGCGGGCACCAGGCAGTGGCCGGTCAGGACCCCTACGCACAGGACCCCAACGGCGGCCAGGGTGCCTACGGGCAGGATCCCTACGGGCACCAGCAGTATCCGCACGGGTACCAGCAGGACCCCCACCAGTACCAGCAGGACCCCCACCAGTACCAGCAGGACCCCCACCAGTACCAGCAGCAGCCTCAGCAGTACCAGCAGCAGCCTCAGTGGAACGGCCAGGACGGCGGCTATCCGCAGCAGGAGTACGCGGGCGGGGGCTGGGACGGTTCGTACGGGGGCATAGACCCGCACGACCCCTACGGCGGTGGACAGGGCGTGCAGAGCGGTCAAGGCGACTACTACGCCGCTCAGGGCTACCAGGGGCAACAGCAGGTGCCGCAGCAGGCGTCGGCGCCGCAGCAGACGCAGCCGATGCCCGTGGTGCCTCAGGAGCACCAGGTGCCGCGGCAGGCGCGGCACCCCCAGGAGGCTCAGGACCTTCAGGAGCCCGCCGCTCAGCAGACCGACCAGGACGAGGAGGACCACCCCTTCTTCCTGGACGGCGGCGGCCCCGGCGGCCGGATCACGCCGGACGACGACGAGGACGACGACGACCGCGGCGGCAAGCAGGGCAAGAAGCCCAAGCGCCGCAGCGGTGTCGCCTGTCTCTTCGTCACCGTCGTCCTGGTGGGTGCCGTCGGCGGAGGCGGCTACTACGCGTACGACTTCTGGCAGACCCGCTTCGGCCCCGCGCCGGACTACGCGGGCAAGGGCACCGGTCAGGTCGAGGTGGAGATCCCCGGCGGTTCGGGCAACGCCGAGATCGGCACCATCCTCGCCGAGAAGGGTGTGGTCAAGAGCAGCGGTGCGTTTGTGCAGGCCGTGGAGGACAGCGGCAAGTTCGTCCAGCCGGGCTCCTACAGCCTCCGCAAGGAGATGTCCGGCGCGGCAGCGGTCAAGCTGATGCTCGACCCCGCCAGCAGCAATGGCCTGACCGTCACCGAGGGCATGCGCGATGCGGCGATCTACGCGGCGATGGACAAGAAGATCGGCCTGAAGGCGGGGACCACCGCGGGCGTCGCCAAGAAGGAGGCCAAGAACCTCGGGCTGCCGTCGTGGGCCGATGACAACACCAAGATCAAGGATCCGCTGGAAGGATTCCTCTACCCGTCCCGCTACAGCGTGGGCAAGGGTGCCAAGCCTCAGGACGTCCTGCGGAAGATGGTCGCCCTCGCCAAGCAGAACTACGCGAAGCAGGACCTGGAGGGCAAGGCCAAGGAGCTGGGCCTGAAGACTCCGCTCCAGCTGATCACCGTGGCCAGCCTGGTCCAGGCGGAGGGCGTCACCCATGACGACTTCCGCAAGATGTCCGAGGTCGTCTACAACCGGCTCGAGCCCGGGAACACCCAGACCAACGGCAAGCTGGAATTCGACTCCACGTACAACTACGTCAAGAACCAGAGCAAGATCGATATCCCGATCAATTCGATAAAGAAGTACAACAACCCGTACAACACGTACTTCTACAAGGGGCTGCCCCCCGGTCCGATCGGAAATCCGGGCGAGGACGCGCTGAAGGCGGCGATGAACCCCACCAACGACGGGTGGTACTACTTCATCTCGCTCGACGGCAAGACGAGTCATTTCTCGAAGACCTACACGGAACACCAGAAGTGGGTCGACAAGTTCAATAAGCAGCGCACGAACGGCTGAGGAAAGAATGTCGGAAAACCGCAGGGCGGCGGTGCTCGGTTCGCCGATCGCCCACTCCCTGTCGCCGGTGCTGCACCGCGCCGCGTATGAACAGCTGGGCCTTCGCGGGTGGACGTACGACCGTTTCGAGGTCGACGAGGCCGCCCTGCCAGGCTTCTTCAAGCGGCTCGACGAGGCCGGTGGACCGGCCTGGGCGGGTCTCTCCCTGACCATGCCGCTCAAGCGAGCCGTCATTCCGCTGCTGGACCGGATCACCGATACGGCGGCCTCGGTCGAGGCCGTCAACACGGTCGTCTTCACCGAGGACGGCGGCCGGATCGGCGACAACACGGATATCCCGGGCATGCTCGCGGCGCTTCGTGAGCGCGGCGTCGAGCGCGTGGAGCGCGCCGCCGTGCTGGGCGCCGGCGCCACGGCCTCCTCGGCCCTGGCCGCGCTCTCCCGGATCTGCGCCGGAGAGGTCACCGCGTACGTCCGCAGCGACGCGCGCGCCGCCGAGATGCGGCAGTGGGGCGAGCGGCTGGGCGTCGCGGTCCGCACCGCGGACTGGAGCGACGCGGCCGAGGCGTTCCGCGCCCCGCTGGTGATCGCCACGACCCCGGCGGGCACGACGGACGCGCTCGCCGCGGCCGTACCGGAGCGCCCCGGCGCGCTCTTCGACGTCCTCTACGACCCCTGGCCGACGGCGCTCGCCGCCGCCTGGTCGGCCCGCGGCGGCGCGGTCGTCGGCGGCCTCGACCTGCTCGTCCACCAGGCGGTGCTCCAGGTCGAGCGGATGACGGGCCGCGCTCCCGCACCGCTGGCCGCGATGCGCGAGGCGGGCGAGGCCGCCCTGGCCGCCCGCTGACCCCTCGCGCCTCTCCTGATCTCTCGCCGCCTCATCTGACCGCTCGCCGCCTCTCCTGATCTCTCGCTGACCGCTCGCCGATCCCTCGCCGATCCCTCGCCGATCCCTCGCCGATCCCTCGCCGATCCCTCGCCGATCCCTCGCGAAGGGTCCATCCCATGGACCGGGAGCTGAGACAAGCCCCGGACGTGGGAGGATCGGAGGTGGCGGGCCGGGGTCGCGCGTACCCGGCCGCGCCGGACGACGTCGAGGCGCGAGCATGAGGGAGCACCGTTGAGCAGGTTGCGCTGGCTGACCGCGGGGGAGTCGCACGGCCCCGCACTCGTGGCGACGCTGGAGGGGCTGCCCGCCGGCGTGCCGATCACCACCGACATGGTGGCGGACGCCCTCGCGCGACGGCGGCTCGGCTATGGCCGCGGTGCCCGGATGAAGTTCGAGCGCGACGAGGTCACCTTCATCGGTGGCGTCCGGCACGGACTGACCATCGGCTCCCCGGTCGCGATCATGGTCGGCAACACCGAGTGGCCGAAGTGGGAAGAGGTCATGGCGGCCGACCCGGTGGACCCCGAGATCCTCGCCGGACTGGCCCGTAACGCACCGCTCACCCGCCCCCGCCCCGGCCACGCGGACCTCGCGGGCATGCAAAAGTATGGTTTCGACGAGGCCCGGCCGATCCTGGAGCGCGCCAGCGCCCGGGAGACCGCCGCCCGCGTCGCGCTCGGCGCGGTCGCCCGCTCCTACCTCAAGGAGACGGCCGGGATCGAGATCGTCTCCCATGTCGTGGAGCTGGCCGCCGCGAAGGCACCGTACGGCGTCTACCCGAAGCCGTCCGACGTCGAGCGGCTCGACGCCGACCCGGTGCGCTGCCTCGACAGCGATGCGAGCAAGGCGATGGTCGCCGAGATCGACCAGGCCCACAAGGAGGGCGACACGCTCGGCGGCGTCGTCGAGGTGCTCGCGTACGGCGTGCCGGTGGGGCTCGGCTCGCATGTGCACTGGGACCGGCGGCTGGACGCGCGGCTGGCCGCCGCGCTGATGGGCATCCAGGCCATCAAGGGCGTCGAGGTCGGGGACGGCTTCGACCTCGCCCGGGTACCCGGTTCCCAGGCGCATGACGAGATCCTGCCGACGGACGAGGGCCTCAAGCGCTCCTCGGGCCGCTCCGGGGGCACCGAGGGCGGGCTGACGACCGGCGAGCTGCTGCGCGTACGGGCCGCGATGAAGCCGATCGCGACCGTGCCGCGCGCGCTGGCCACGATCGATGTGACCACCGGGGAGCCGACCAAGGCCCACCACCAGCGCTCGGACGTATGCGCCGTCCCGGCGGCGGGCATCGTCGCCGAGGCGATGGTCGCGCTGGTCCTCGCGGACGCGGTCGCGGAGAAGTTCGGCGGCGACTCGGTCGCCGAGACCCGCCGCAATGTGCGGAGCTTCCTCGAGAACCTGGTCATCCGGTGAGCGACGCACGCGAGGCTGCCGAGCGGCAGGCACACGACGACGCGCTGGTTCGCCGAGCGGGCGGAGAAGCGAACGATTCGGCGGGGCTGAGCGGTACGAAGGGGCCCGCCGTGGTGCTCGTCGGGCCCATGGGCGTGGGGAAGACCACCGTCGGACGGGTGCTCGCCGACCGGCTCGACACCACCTTCCGCGACACCGACACCGATATCGTCGAGACGGCGGGCAAGCCGATCTCGGAGATCTTCATCGACGAGGGCGAGCCGTACTTCCGCGAGCTGGAACGGCAGGCCGTGCGGGACGCCGTCGCCGAGCACACGGGCGTCCTCGCGCTGGGCGGCGGCGCGATCATGGACGAGGGCACCCGCGCGCTGCTCGCCGACCTGCCGGTCGCCTTCCTGGAGATGGGCGTCGCCGAGGCCGTCAAGCGCACCGGGCTCGACGCCCCGCGCCCGCTGCTCGCCGTCAACCCGCGTCAGCGCTGGCGCGAGCTGATGGAGCAGCGCCGCCCGCTGTACACCGAGGTCGCCCGCGCCGTGGTGTCGACCGAGGGCCGCACCCCCGAAGACGTCGCCGACGCCGTCCTGGACGCACTGGAGTTGAAGAACGCATGACCACCGACACCCCCACGCGCATCCAGGTCGGAGGCACCGCGGGCACCGATCCGTACGAGGTCCTGGTCGGCCGGCAGCTGCTCGGCGAGCTCCCCGGGCTGATCGGGGGCGCTGCCAAGCGCGTCGCCGTACTGCACCCCGAGGCGCTGGCCGAGACCGGTGAGGCCGTCCGCCAGGACCTCGCCGACCAGGGCTACGAGGCCATCGCGATCCAGCTGCCGAACGCGGAGGAGGCCAAGACCGCCGAGGTCGCCGCGTACTGCTGGAAGGCGCTCGGCCAGACCGGCTTCACCCGCACCGATGTGATCGTCGGCGTCGGCGGCGGCGCCACCACCGACGTCGCGGGGTTCGTGGCCGCGACCTGGCTGCGCGGGGTGCGCTGGATCGCCGTTCCGACGACCGTGCTCGGCATGGTCGACGCGGCGGTCGGCGGCAAGACCGGTATCAACACCGCCGAGGGCAAGAACCTCGTCGGCGCCTTCCACCCCCCGGCCGGGGTGCTGTGCGACCTGGGCGCGCTGGACTCGCTGCCGGTCAACGACTACGTCAGCGGGCTCGCCGAGGTCATCAAGGCGGGCTTCATCGCCGACCCGGAGATCCTGGAGCTGATCGAGCGGGACCCGGCCGGTGCCCGCACGCCCACCGGCCCGTACGCCGCCGAGCTCATCGAGCGGTCGATCCGGGTCAAGGCGGAGGTCGTCTCCAGCGACCTCAAGGAGTCGGGGCTGCGCGAGATCCTCAACTACGGCCATACGCTCGCGCACGCCATCGAGAAGAACGAGCGCTACAACTGGCGGCATGGCGCGGCCGTCTCCGTCGGCATGGTCTTCGCCGCCGAACTGGGCCGCCTAGCGGGCCGCTTGGACGACGCCACGGCCGACCGGCACCGCACCGTCCTGGAGGCGGTCGGCCTGCCGCTCACCTACCGCGGCGACCAGTGGCCCAAGCTGCTGGAGACCATGAAGGTCGACAAGAAGTCCCGCGGTGACCTGCTGCGCTTCATCGTCCTCGACGGTCTGGCCAAGCCCACCGTGCTGGAGGCCCCGGACCCGGCGGTGCTGCTCGCGGCGTACGGGGAGATCTCCGCCTGACACGTCACAACTCCGTCATCGCGTGCCGGAGCCCGCGGCACCGCCGCGGGCTCCGGAATCGGCGGTTTCGCCTCGCACTTGCGGGCACCGGCACACGAATTGCCTGGCTGACGGGGCGCGCCGGGCACTCATCGGGTTTGCCGGGCGTTCACACAGCGGCGGTCGGGGCAGGTACCGTTCGGTAGGAGCGGCCTCACCGCCGCGTCATCACGCGTCAGTTGTCAGTCGAGAACTGCTGTACGAGACGGAGTGCCACCGGATGCAGCACGCAGTGGGAGCTCCGCTGCCACCGCCCCACCGGCCCGGGCAGGGACCCGGGCCGCAGGGCGCAGGCTGGGCCCAGGGCGCGAGCCATCACCCCGGCCCTCACCCGAATCCCCCCGCCCCGCCCGCGCCCCTGGTGCCCGGGCATCCGGCTCCCCCTCCGCATCAGGCGCCGGCCCACCCGGCCCCGCCCGCGCCCCCGCCGCACCCCGGCGCGCCGGTCGAGCCCGTGAACTCCACCGGCCATATCCAGCTGCCGCCCGGCGGCCCCGTGCCCCTCCCGCACCCTCCGGCGGACCCGGCGGTGGCCGACGCCTCGCAGGCGGCGGTGGCGGTGCTGCTGATCGGACCGGCCGGGGCGGGCAAGACGACGGTCGCCCGCCACTGGGCCGACCGCCGACGGGTGCCGACCGCGCACATCAGCCTGGACGATGTGCGCGAATGGGTCAGGTCCGGTTTCGCCAACCCCCAGTCGGGATGGAACGAGAACTCCGAGGCGCAGTATCGTCTCGCCCGCCGCACCTGCGGCTTCGCCGCCCGTAACTTCCTGGCCAACGGGATCTCCTGCATCCTCGACGACGCGGTCTTCCCGGACCGCCCGGTCGTCGGGCTCGGCGGCTGGAAGCGCCATGTCGGCCCCGGTCTGCTGCCCGTGGTGGTGCTGCCCGGTCTGGAGATCGTCCTGGAGCGGAACGCGGCCCGCTGCGGCAACCGCCGCCTCAGCGACGAGGAGGTGGCGCGGATCCACGGCCGGATGGCCGGGTGGTACGGCTCCGGGCTGCCGATCATCGACAACTCCACGTATGACGTGGAGACCACCGCGCGCATGCTGGACGAGGTCGTGGCACGCTCCATCGCCAGCCCCCCTACTTGGTAGGGCTCGGTTCGCCTCCGGGGCGCTAAAGCCCCTGTCGACGGTCGACCGTGCTCGGCCCCTCGTTCCTCGGGGCCTCCGCGCGCTCTCCCTTTCGACAGCGGCGCGCCCCTTCGGCTCACTCGCCGACTACCCGAGGCTCGGCAGCGGTGCGCCCCTTCGGC
>NZ_JBEXFG010000009.1:89384-107535 GCF_040606675.1 Streptomyces sp. NPDC005393
GCTCACTCGCCGACTACCCGAGGCTCGACAGCGGTGCGCCCTTTCGGCTCGCCCCCAGCCGGGGGCACCCGAGCGCTGGGGCCGCCCCAGGCTCGGCAGCGGTGCGCCCCTTCGGCTCACTCGCCGACTACCCGAGGCTCGACAGCGGTGCGCCCTTTCGGCTCGCCCCCAGCCGGGGGCACCCGAGCGCTGGGGCCGCCCCAGGCTCGACAGCGGCGCGGCGCTTCGGCTCACTCGCCGGGGGCGGCCGGCCAGCCGGTAGCTCTACCGGCCGCGTTCGACCGGCCGTCTCGCCTGGGACTGCGTACGCTCGGGGCATGTCCGAGGTGTACGCGGCCCGACGCGCCCGCCTGCACGATCAGTGCGCCGCGGCCGGGAGCGCCGCCGTGCTGGTCTCCCGGCCCGCCAATGTGCGCTATCTGTGCGGCGCCGCGCCGCCCGGCGCGGTGTTGCTCCTCGGGCCCGCGCAGGATGTGCTGGTGGCGTCCGAGACGCCGTCGTGGGGCCTGGGGCCGGGCCCGCACCCCGATGATCTGCGGCTGCTCGTACTGCCCGGTCCGGACGGCGATCCGGCGGTGGCCGCCGCCGATCTGGCCGCGGCCGACGGCGCCGACTCGCTGTCCGTCGAGGAACACGACCTGACGGTCGCCCGCCACCGGGCCCTGGACTCAGCCGCCCCGAATCTCCGCCTGGCAGATCTGGGCCGGGCCGTGGAGCAGCTGCGGCTCGTCAAGGACGACGAGGAGATCTCGTCCATGCGGATCGCCGGGGAACTCGCCGACCAGGCGCTCGGTGAGCTGCTGGAGTCGATCCTGGTGGGCCGGACCGAGCGCCATCTCGCGCTGGAGCTGGAGCGCCGGCTGGTGGACCATGGCGCGGACGGCCCCGCCTTTCCCACCGTGGTCGCCGCCGGGCCCAACGCGGGCCGGCCCGGCCATCTGCCGACCGACCGGCGGGTCGAGGAGGGCGACTTTCTCACCATCCGGCTCGGCGCCGACTACCGAGGCTACCGCTGCCAGGTGGGCCGTACGTTTGTCATCGGGCCCTCGCCCGCGGACTGGCAGGTCGAGCTGTACGACGTCGTCTTCGCCGCTCAGCGGGCCGGGCGGGAGGCGCTGCTGCCGGGCATGGGGTACCGGGACGTGGACCGGGTGACGCGCCAGGTGCTGGACGCCGCGGGGTACGGGGAGGCGCTGGAAGCCAGTATGGGACACGGTGTGGGCCTGGAAATCGACGAGGACCCTCGGCTGGCACCGTCAGCCATGGGTAAACTGGACGCTTGTGTGCCGGTCACCGTCGAGCCGGGGGTCCACCTCCCGGGCCGGGGCGGTGTCCGGATCGATGACACGCTCGTCGTCCGCCCTGAGGCGGACGGCGGACCCGAGCTACTCACCATCACGACCAAAGAGCTGCTCGCGCTCTAGCTTGGCTTCGGCCGGTTGACGGCGCGCCGCATCTTTCTGGTCTCCACCAGCTGTAGTCCAGGAGATCCCGCAACCGTGGCATCCACGAACGATCTGAAGAACGGATTGGTGCTCAAGCTCGAAGGGGGCCAGCTCTGGTCCGTTGTCGAGTTTCAGCACGTCAAGCCCGGCAAGGGCCCTGCATTCGTGCGCACCAAGCTCAAGAATGTGCTGTCCGGAAAGGTGGTCGACAAGACCTTCAACGCCGGTGTGAAGGTCGAGACGGCCAATGTCGACAAGCGCGGCATGCAGTTCTCGTACAAGGACGGCGAGAGCTTTGTGTTCATGGACATGGACACGTTCGACCAGATCTACATCAGCCCCGAGGTCGTCGGCGACAACGCCCGCTATCTGCTCGAGGGGTTCGAGGCGGTCGTGGCGATGTACGAGGGCAACCCGCTGTACGTCGAGCTTCCCGCCGCCGTCGAGCTGGTGATCGAGTACACCGAGCCGGGCGTCCAGGGCGACCGCTCCACCGGGGGCACCAAGCCCGCCAAGCTCGAGACGGGCTATGAGATCGGCGTTCCGCTGTTCATCACCACCGGTGAGAAGATCAAGGTTGACACCCGCTCCGGTGAGTACCTCGGCCGGGTGAACAACTAACCGTGGCTGCCCGCAACAAGGCCCGTAAGCGTGCCTTTCAGATCCTTTTCGAGGCCGACCAGCGTGGCAGCTCCGTGCAGACGGTCCTGGCGGACTGGATTCGGCACGCCCGGACCGACGACCGGCAGCCGCCGGTCAGCGAATACACGATGCAGCTCGTCGAGGGGTATGCGCAGCACACCGCCCGGATCGACGAGCTGCTCGCCACCTACGCGGTGGGCTGGACGCTGGACCGGATGCCGGTCGTCGACCGGAACATCCTGCGGCTCGGCGCGTACGAGCTGCTGTGGGAGGACGCGACCCCGGACGCGGTGGTGATCGACGAGGCGGTGCAGCTCGCCAAGGAGTTCTCCACCGATGACTCGCCGGCCTTTGTCAACGGTCTGCTGGGCCGTCTCAAGGAGCTGAAGCCGAGTCTGCGCCGCGAACCGGAGGACCAGGCATAGCCGCGCCGCACGGCACGCGCCAGACATGACAAAGCCGCCGGGGGCGGTGGAGGACCGTGAAGGTCTCCACCGCCCCCGGCGGCACGTTTCTGCTGGTTGAGGGGGTAGTCGACTCAGACATCCTCATGCTGGACCGCACGGCGGGCGTCGGCGCCCAGCACGCCCCAGCTGATCAGCTGCTCGGTCAGCACGGACGGAGACTGGTCATAGATGACGGCGAGGGTGCGCAGATCGTCCTGTCGGATCGAGAGCACCTTGCCGTTGTAGTCACCGCGCTGGCTCTGGATCGTGGCGGCATACCGCTGCAGCGGGCCTGCCTTCTCGACCGGCACATGTGCCAGCCGCTCCAGGTCCAGTACCAGCTTCGGCGGCGGTTCGGCGGCCCCGGCCGGGCTCGTGCCCGGGAGCAGCTCCTGCACCGGGACGCCGTAGAAGTCGGCGAGCTCGGCGAGCCGCTGCACGGTCACGGCGCGGTCGCCGCGCTCATACGATCCCACCACCACGGCCTTCCAGCGGCCCTGGGACTTCTCCTCGACGCCGTGAAGGGAGAGGCCCTGCTGGGTGCGGATGGCGCGGAGCTTGGCCCCGAGCTGTTTGGCGTATTCGCTGGACATAAAGCTCCCCGGACGAAGACTGGTAACTCACTGTGAGGTTACGCAGCGTAATCTCCATTCGTCAAGCCGAATGGAGCGGAGGGGCTCCCGCCAGGGGCGTTGACGGGCGGCCGCCACACCCCTGCTAGTGTGAATGGCGCAAATCCGACGTCCTTTAAGGTCCGTCCCGTGAGGCGGAGAAGGAGGTCCGTTTCTTATGGACCCACGTACCTCGGACGCCGCGCGCTCCGTGCTGGAAGCACCGGATATCGCGCGGGTTCTCACCCGTATCGCCCACGAGATCGTCGAACGCGCCAAGGGCGCCGACGACGTGGTGCTGCTCGGCATTCCCACCCGCGGTGTCCATCTCGCCCGGCGGCTGGCCGCCCGGCTGGAAGAGATCACCGAAAGGTCGCCCGGCGAGGTTCCGGTCGGCTCGCTCGACATCACGATGTACCGCGACGACCTACGGCTGCGCCCGGCCCGTGCGCTCGCCCGCACCGAGATCCCAGGCGACGGCATCGACGGCCGTCTGGTGGTCCTCGTGGACGATGTGCTCTTCTCCGGCCGCACCATCCGCGCCGCGCTGGACGCCCTGGGTGACATCGGGCGGCCGCGCGCGGTGCAGCTCGCGGTCCTCGTCGACCGCGGCCACCGTGAACTGCCGATCCGCGCCGACTACGTCGGCAAGAACCTCCCCACGTCGCTGCGGGAGACGGTCAAGGTCCACCTCGCCGAGGAGGACGGCCGCGACAGCGTGCTCCTCGGCCTGCGCGAGACCGCCCCCGCGGACGGGAAGTAGCGCCCGCGTACCGACGGCACGGTCCCGGTGATCCCGGGTGCCCGCCCGCCGGACCACCGGTGGTCTCCAGGACCCCGGTCCCCGCGCCTGCCCGCCCGCACACCCGCATCCCTCCTTAACCCACGGAGCAACCGGATGAAGCGTCATCTCATCTCGGCCGCCGACCTCTCGCGCGACGACGCCGTCCTGATCCTCGACACCGCCGAGGAGCTGGCCCGGCTCGCCGACCGGCCGATCAAGAAGCTGCCGACCCTGCGCGGCCGCACCGTCGTGAACCTCTTCTTCGAGGACTCGACCCGTACCCGCATCTCCTTCGAGGCGGCGGCCAAGCGGCTGTCCGCCGACGTCATCAACTTCTCCGCCAAGGGCTCCTCGGTCTCCAAGGGCGAGTCCCTGAAGGACACCGCGCTCACCCTGGAGGCGATGGGCGCCGACGCCGTCGTCATCCGGCACCACGCCTCCGGCGCCCCGCACCGGCTCGCCACCTCCGGCTGGATCGGCGGCTCGGTCGTCAACGCCGGTGACGGCACCCATGAGCACCCCACCCAGGCGCTGCTCGACGCCTTCACCATGCGCCGCCATCTGAGCTCGGGGAGCTCGGGCACCGGACAGGACCTGGCCGGCCGCCGGATCACGATCGTCGGTGACGTGCTGCACAGCCGCGTCGCCCGCTCCAACGTCCATCTGCTGTCCACCCTCGGCGCGGAGGTCACCCTGGTCGCCCCGCCGACCCTGGTCCCCTTCGGCATCGAGAGCTGGCCCTGCGAGGTCTCGTACGACCTGGACGCGGTCGTCGGCAAGTCCGACGCCGTGATGATGCTGCGCGTCCAGCGCGAGCGCATGAACGCCGCGTTCTTCCCCACCGAGCGCGAGTACGCCCGCCGCTACGGCCTGGACGGCGACCGCATGGCCCGGATGCCGGAGCACGCCATCGTCATGCACCCCGGCCCGATGAACCGCGGTATGGAGATCACCGCCGAGGTGGCCGACTCCGACCGCTGCACCGCCGTCGAGCAGGTCGCCAACGGTGTCTCGATCCGCATGGCCGTCCTGTACCTGCTGCTCGGCGGCAATGAGCCTGCCGTCGCCGCCGCCCGCACCGAGGAGAGCAAGTAACCATGACCGACCCGAACAAGACGCTGCTGCGCGGCGCGAAGGTGCTCGGTGGCGAGCCGCGGGACGTGTTGATCGAGGGCGAGCGGATCGCCGCCGTCGGCACCGGGATCGACGCGGGCGACGCCACCGTGATCGACGCGGAGGGGCAGATCCTGCTCCCCGGCCTCGTCGATCTCCACACCCATCTGCGCGAGCCCGGCCGCGAGGACTCCGAGACCGTCCTCACCGGCACCAAGGCCGCCGCGGTCGGCGGCTTCACCGCCGTCCACGCCATGGCCAACACCTTCCCCGTCGCCGACACCGCGGGCGTCGTGGAGCAGGTGTGGCGGCTCGGCAGGGAGTCCGGCTACTGCGACGTCCAGCCCATCGGCGCGGTGACCGTCGGCCTGGAGGGCAAGAAGCTCGCCGAGCTCGGCGCCATGCACGAGTCCGCCGCCGGGGTGCGGGTCTTCTCCGACGACGGCAAGTGCGTGGACGACGCCGTGATCATGCGCCGCGCCCTGGAGTATGTGAAGGCGTTCGGCGGCGTCATCGCCCAGCACGCCCAGGAGCCGCGGCTGACCGAGGGCGCCCAGATGAACGAGGGCATCGTCTCCGCCGAGCTCGGTCTCGGCGGCTGGCCGGCCGTCGCCGAGGAGTCGATCATCGCCCGCGATGTGCTGCTCGCCGCGCACGTCGGCTCCCGGGTGCACATCTGCCATCTGTCCACCGCGGGCTCGGTCGAGATCGTCCGCTGGGCCAAGTCCAAGGGCTGGCACGTCACCGCCGAGGTCACCCCGCACCATCTGCTGCTCACCGATGAGCTCGTACGGTCCTACGACCCGGTCTACAAGGTGAACCCGCCGCTGCGCACCGGGGCCGACGTCATGGCGCTGCGCGAGGCGCTCGCCGACGGCACCATCGACTGCGTCGCCACCGACCACGCCCCGCATCCGCACGAGGACAAGGACTGCGAGTGGGGCGCCGCGGCCATGGGCATGGTGGGCCTGGAGACCGCGCTGCCCGTCGTCCAGCACACGATGGTCGACACCGGACTGCTGGACTGGGCGGGCGTCGCCGACCGGATGTCCACGCGCCCCTCGGCCATCGGCCGGCTCGCGGGCCATGGCCGCCCCATCGCCGCCGGGGAGCCCGCGAACCTGACCCTCCTCGACTCCGCTTACCGTGGTGTGGTGAACCCCGCGGGCTTCGCCTCCCGCAGCCGCAACACCCCCTATGAGGGCCGTGAACTGCCGGGCCGAGTGACACACACCTTCCTGCGGGGCCGGGCGACGGTTGTGGACGGGAAACTGGCGTGACATCTCTGAGTAATCCGGCTGCGGGCCTCGTGGCCCTCGCGGCCGGGCAGAAGTCGCAGGACGTGACGGACTGGGCCGCCCGCATCGGCTGGGTCGTCGGGCTGCTGCTGGTCATCGGGCTCGTCTACTGGCTGATGCGCGAGGGCTGGAAGTGGCGCGGCACGCTCCAGGGCGATCTGCCCGAGCTGCCCGAGGCGCCCGCCGACCCCGGCGAGGCCAGGCTCTCCCTGACCGGCCGCTACCACGGCTCGACCACCGCCGGGCAGTGGCTCGACCGGATCGTCGCCCATGGCCTCGGCACCCGCAGCCGCGTCGAGCTCACCCTGACCGACCAGGGCCTGATCGTCGTCAGGCCGGGCGCCCGGGACTTCTTCATCCCGGCAGGCAGCCTTCGCGGCGCCCGCCTCGACAAGGGCATCGCCGGCAAGGTCCTCGCCGAGGGCGGGCTGCTGGTGATCACCTGGCAGCTGGGCGACCGGCTGATCGACTCCGGCTTCCGCTCCGGCCACGTCGCCGAGCACCCGGCCTGGGCCCGCGCCCTGGGCACCGAGAACACCGAGCAAGAACAGGAAGGCGCACGATGACGACCTCCACCCGGGGGGCCAAGACCCCCGCCGTACTCGTCCTGGAGGACGGCCGCACCTTCCGCGGCCGTGCCTACGGGGCCGTGGGGGAGACCTTCGGCGAGGCCGTGTTCTCCACCGGTATGACCGGCTACCAGGAGACCCTGACCGACCCGTCCTACCACCGCCAGGTCGTCGTCATGACCGCCCCGCACATCGGCAACACCGGCATCAACGACGAGGACCCCGAGTCGAAGCGCATCTGGGTCTCCGGCTATGTGGTGCGCGACCCGGCCCGTACGCCCTCCAACTGGCGCTCCCGCCGCTCGCTGGACGACGAGCTCACCGCCCAGGGCGTCGTCGGCATCAGCGGTATCGACACCCGCGCGCTCACCCGCCATCTGCGCGAGCGCGGCGCCATGCGCGTCGGCATCTTCTCCGGGGCGGCCATCGCCGACGAGGCCGCGCTGCTCGCCAAGGTGCGGGCCGCCCCGCAGATGAAGGGCGCCGACCTGAGCGGCGAGGTCGCCACCGCCGAGGCGTACGTGGTCCCCGCGATCGGCACCAAGCGGTTCACCGTCGCCGCGATCGACCTGGGCATCAAGGGCATGACCCCGCACCGGATGGCCGAGCGCGGCATCGAGGTGCATGTGCTGCCCGCGACCGCCACCGCCGACGACATCTACGCCATGAACCCGGACGGGGTCTTCTTCTCCAACGGACCGGGCGACCCGGCCACCGCCGACCACCCCGTCTCCCTCATGCGAAGCGTCCTGGAGCGGTCCACCCCGCTGTTCGGCATCTGCTTCGGCAACCAGATCCTCGGCCGGGCGCTCGGCTTCGGCACGTACAAGCTGAAGTACGGGCACCGCGGGATCAACCAGCCGGTGCAGGACCGGACCACCGGGAAGGTCGAGGTCACCGCGCACAACCACGGCTTCGCCGTGGACGCCCCGCTCGACCGGGCCTCCGACACCCCCTACGGGCGGGCCGAGGTCTCCCATGTCTGCCTCAACGACAACGTGGTCGAGGGGCTGCGGTTGCTCGACCGCCCCGCTTTCAGCGTCCAGTACCACCCCGAAGCCGCAGCCGGTCCGCATGACGCCGCATACCTGTTCGACCGCTTCGTCTCCCTGATGGAGGGCCAGCGTGCCTAAGCGCACCGACATCCAGTCCGTTCTGGTGATCGGCTCCGGCCCGATCGTCATCGGCCAGGCAGCCGAGTTCGACTACTCCGGCACCCAGGCGTGCCGCGTCCTCAAGGCCGAGGGGCTGCGGGTCATCCTGGTCAACTCCAACCCGGCCACGATCATGACCGACCCGGAGATCGCCGACGCGACGTATGTCGAGCCGATCACCCCGGAGTACGTCGAGAAGATCATCGCCAAGGAGCGCCCCGACGCGCTGCTGCCCACCCTCGGCGGCCAGACCGCGCTCAACACCGCGATCTCCCTCCATGAGGCGGGCACCCTCGACGAGTACGGCGTCGAGCTGATCGGCGCCAATGTCGAGGCGATCCACAAGGGCGAGGACCGCGATCAGTTCAAGCATGTCGTCGAGGCCGTCAACGCCAAGATCGGCCACGGTGAGTCCGCCCGCTCGGTCATCTGCCACTCCATGGACGACGTCCTCGCGGGCGTGGACGAGCTCGGCGGCTACCCCGTCGTCGTCCGCCCCTCCTTCACCATGGGCGGCGCGGGCTCCGGCTTCGCGCACGACGAGGAGGAGCTGCGCCGCATCGCCGGGCAGGGCCTGGCCCTCTCGCCCACCACCGAGGTGCTCCTGGAGGAGTCCATCCTCGGCTGGAAGGAGTACGAGCTGGAGCTGATGCGCGACAAGCACGACAACGTCGTGGTCGTCTGCTCCATCGAGAACTTCGACCCCATGGGCGTGCACACCGGTGACTCGATCACCGTCGCCCCGGCGATGACCCTGACCGACCGCGAGTACCAGATCCTGCGGGACATCGGCATCGCCGTGATCCGCGAGGTCGGCGTCGACACCGGCGGCTGCAACATCCAGTTCGCGGTCAACCCCGAGGACGGCCGGGTCATCGTCATCGAGATGAACCCGCGGGTCTCCCGCTCCTCCGCGCTGGCCTCCAAGGCGACCGGCTTCCCCATCGCCAAGATCGCCGCCCGGCTGGCCGTCGGCTACACGCTCGACGAGATCCCGAACGACATCACCGAGAAGACCCCGGCGTCCTTCGAGCCCACGCTCGACTACGTCGTCGTCAAGGTGCCCCGCTTCGCCTTCGAGAAGTTCCCGGCCGCCGACGCCCGCCTCACCACCACCATGAAGTCGGTCGGCGAGGCCATGGCCATCGGCCGTAACTTCACCGAGGCGCTGCAGAAGGCGCTGCGCTCGCTGGAGAAGAAGGGCAGCCAGTTCGACTTCACCGGCGAGCCCGGCGACAGGGCCGAGCTGCTGGCCCAGGCCGTGGTGCCGACCGATGGCCGGATCAACACGGTCATGCGGGCCATCCGTGCCGGGGCCACCCCGCAGGAGATCTTCGACGCCACGAAGATCGACCCGTGGTTCGTCGACCAGCTCTTCCTGATCAAGGAGGTCGCGGACGAGATCGCGGCCGCCGACAAGCTCGGCCCCGAGCTGCTCTCCGAGGCCAAGCGACACGGCTTCTCCGACGCCCAGATCGGCGGGATCCGCTCGCTGCGCGAGGACGTGGTCCGCGAGGTGCGGCACGCGCTGGGCATCCGGCCCGTCTACAAGACGGTCGACACCTGCGCCGCCGAATTCGCCGCGAAGACCCCGTACTTCTACTCCTCCTACGACGAGGAGTCCGAGGTCGCCCCGCGCGAGAACCCCGCCGTGATCATCCTCGGCTCGGGACCCAACCGGATCGGCCAGGGCATCGAGTTCGACTACTCGTGCGTCCACGCCTCCTTCGCGCTGCACGACGCGGGCTACGAGACCGTCATGGTCAACTGCAACCCGGAGACCGTCTCCACCGACTACGACACCTCCGACCGGCTCTACTTCGAGCCGCTCACCCTGGAGGACGTACTGGAGATCGTCCACGCGGAAGCGCAGGCGGGCCCGGTGGCCGGCGTGATCGTCCAGCTCGGCGGCCAGACCCCGCTGGGCCTCGCCCAGGCGCTCAAGGACAACGGCGTGCCGATCGTCGGCACCTCGCCCGAGGCGATCAACCTCGCCGAGGAGCGCGGCGCCTTCGGCCGGGTGCTCACCGAGGCCGGGCTGCCCGCCCCGAAGTACGGCACCGCCTTCTCCTTCGAACAGGCCAAGGGCATCGCCGCCGAGATCGGCTACCCGGTCATGGTCCGCCCCTCGTACGTGCTGGGCGGCCGGGGTATGGAGATCGTCTACGACGAGCCCTCGCTCGCCGCGTATCTGCAGCGGCACGCGGGCCTGATCTCCGAGCACCCGGTGCTCATCGACCGCTTCCTCGACGACGCCATCGAGATCGACGTCGACGCGCTCTACGACGGCCATGAGCTCTACCTCGGCGGCGTCATGGAGCACATCGAGGAGGCCGGTATCCACTCCGGCGACTCGGCCTGCGCCCTGCCCCCGATCACCCTCGGCGGCTTCGACATCAAGCGGCTGCGCGCCTCGACCGAGGCCATCGCGCGCGGCGTCGGCGTGCGCGGGCTGATCAACATCCAGTTCGCGATGGCCGGGGACATCCTCTACGTCCTGGAGGCGAACCCGCGCGCCTCCCGTACGGTCCCCTTCACCTCCAAGGCCACCGCCGTACCGCTGGCCAAGGCCGCCGCCCGGATCTCGCTGGGCGCGACCATCGCCGAGCTGCGCGCCGAGGGGCTGCTGCCCTCCAGCGGCGACGGGGGCACGCTGCCGCTGGACGCGCCGATCTCCGTCAAGGAGGCCGTGATGCCCTGGTCGCGCTTCCGGGACGCGTCCGGGCGCGGTGTGGACACCATCCTCGGCCCGGAGATGCGCTCGACCGGCGAGGTCATGGGCATCGACACGGTCTTCGGCTCGGCGTACGCCAAGTCGCAGGCCGGGGCGTACGGTGCGCTGCCGACCAAGGGGCGCGCGTTCGTCTCCGTCGCCAACCGCGACAAGCGTTCGATGATCTTCCCGGCCCGGGAGCTGGTCGGCCTCGGCTTCGAACTGCTGGCCACCTCGGGCACGGCCGAGGTGCTCAAGCGCAACGGCATCAACGCCACCGTCGTGCGCAAGCAGAGCGAGGGCGAGGGGCCGGGCGGTGAGAAGACCATCGTCCAGCTCATCCACGACGGCCAGGTCGATCTGATCGTCAACACCCCGTACGGCACCGGCGGCCGTCTCGACGGCTATGACATCCGTACCGCGGCCGTCGCCCGCGGCGTCCCCTGCCTGACCACGGTCCAGGCCCTCGCGGCCGCCGTCCAGGGCATCGAGGCGCTCGGACGGGGCGCCGTCGGGGTCCGGTCCCTCCAGGAACACGCGGAACGTCTGACCGCCGCTCGCGAGGAGTGAGGCGAGAGGGGGACACCGGCAGGTGTCCCCCTCTTCGCGAGACCGCCCCCCTTTCCCGCGCGCAGAAAGCCGCCATGTACGCACTCCTCTTCAACCTGATCTTCAGGCGCATGGACCCCGAGAGCGCCCACCATCTGGCCTTCGGCTGGATCCGGCTGGCCGCCCGTGTCCCCGTCCTGCGCACCCTCGTCGCGGCCGTCCTCGCGCCCCGCCACCAGGCGCTGCGCACCGAGGCGCTCGGCCTGCGGATGCACGGGCCCTTCGGGCTCGCCGCCGGATTCGACAAGAACGCCGTCGGCATCGACGGCATGGCCATGCTTGGCTTCGACCATGTCGAGATCGGCACGGTCACCGCCCAGCCGCAGCCCGGCAACCCCAAGAAGCGGCTCTTCCGGCTCGTCACCGACCGGGCGCTGATCAACCGCATGGGTTTCAACAACGAGGGCTCGGCCGCGGTCGCCGCCCGCCTCGCCGCCCGCCGCCCCGCCTTCGGTACGACGGTCGGCGTCAACATCGGCAAGACCAAGGTCGTCCCTGAGGCGGAAGCCGTCGCCGACTATGTGACGTCCACCGAGCGGCTCGCCGCCCACGCGGACTACCTGGTCGTCAACGTCTCCTCGCCCAATACCCCCGGACTGCGGGATCTCCAGGCCGTCGACCATCTGCGGCCGCTGCTGACCGCCGTCCGCGAGGCCGCGGACCGCACGGTCACCGGGCGCCGGGTGCCGCTTCTGGTCAAGATCGCGCCAGATCTCGCCGACGCGGACGTGGACGCGGTCGCCGATCTCGCGGTCGAGCTGGGGCTGGACGGCATCATCGCCACGAACACGACGATCGCGCGGGACGGTCTCGGCTTGACGTCCCCCGCGGAGCTGACCGCCGAGACCGGCGGCCTCTCCGGGGCGCCCCTCAAGGCCCGCTCGCTGGAGGTGCTGCGCCGCCTGTACGCCCGGGTGGGCGACCGGCTGACGCTCATCGGTGTCGGCGGGATCGAGACCGCGGACGACGTCTGGGAGCGGATCCTGGCGGGGGCCACGCTGGTCCAGGGCTACAGCGCGTTCATCTACCAGGGTCCGCTGTGGTGCCGCGAGATCCACCGCGGCCTCGCAGCCCGCCTGGCGGCTTCCCCGTACGCCACCCTCGCCGACGCGGTCGGCGCCGAGCACGCCGCGTAGCGGTCGCTTCCCTCCGTCCGTCCCCTTCCGCGGACCGAGGCAAGGCCCCGGCCCCCACCGGTGGCCGCGGCCCCGGGCCCTGCCCGCCCCCGGCCCCGCGGGGTCCCGAGGGCGGGACCCTTGGCTTCATGAAGGGGCGAGGCGAGGGCTTGCCCGCCGCCACCCCCGCACACCGAGGAGAACCCATGACCGACACCACGCCCACCCCCTTCGGCACGCGACTGCGGCATGCCATGGACACCCGCGGCCCGCTCTGCGTCGGGATCGATCCGCACGCCTCGCTCCTCGCCGACTGGGGGCTCGGGGACGATGTCACGGGGCTCGAGAGGTTCACCCGGACCGTCGTGGACGCGCTGGCCGAGCGGGTCGCCGTCCTCAAGCCGCAGTCGGCCTTCTTCGAGCGCTTCGGCTCGCGCGGCATCGCCGTGCTGGAGCGGGCCGTGGCGGACGCCCGGGCCGCCGGGGCGCTGGTGCTGATGGACGCCAAGCGCGGCGACATCGGGTCGACCATGGCCGCGTACGCCTCCGCCTACCTCGACCCCACCAGCCCGCTGTTCTCGGACGCGGTCACCGTCAGCCCGTACCTCGGCTTCGGCTCGCTGCGCCCCGCGCTGGACGCCGCGCGGGCGAGCGGCGCGGGCGTCTTCGTCCTGGCGCTGACCTCCAACCCCGAGGGCGCCGAGGTGCAGCACGCGGTGCGGCCCGACGGGACGACCGTCGCGGCCTCGGTGCTGGCCGCCCTCAAGGCCGAGAACGCCGAGGAGGCCGCGCAGGGCCGCCTCGGCTCGTACGGCGCGGTCGTCGGCGCGACACTGGGCGGTGCCGCCGGCCGGGCGGGGGCCGCTCTGGCCATCGACGGGCCGCTGCTGGCCCCCGGCATCGGCGCCCAGGGCGCGACCCCCGCCGACCTCCTGGAGGTTTTCGGCGCGGCGGTGGGAAATGTCGTCCCGAGCGTCAGCCGAGGGGTGCTCCGGCACGGCCCGGACGCGGCTTCGCTGGTCGAGGCGGCGGCCCGAATGGCTGATGACGTGCGTGCCGTGGCCGAATAACCCGGCCATTTTGGCCAGAAATGTACCAGTCGAGCGAGTCTGACCAGGACTTTTCGTCTGTTCTCGCTGACTGGAGCGGGATCGGCCGCTAGTCTCCGACGAGAGCGAACGTGCAGCTGCGTTGCGCGTTGCTCCCCAGGTGAGGGGTGACTAGGTTCCTCACCGGTCCATATCCGACAGTTCGACATCCGAGGTGACGTAGGCGTGGCTCTTCCGCCCCTTACCCCTGAACAGCGCGCAGCCGCGCTCGAAAAGGCCGCCGCGGCTCGCCGGGAGCGCGCCGAGGTCAAGAATCGGCTCAAGCACTCCGGCGCGTCTCTGCACGAGGTCATCAAGCAGGGCCAGGAGAACGATGTCATCGGCAAGATGAAGGTGTCCGCTCTCCTCGAGTCCCTGCCCGGCGTCGGCAAGGTCCGCGCCAAGCAGATCATGGAGCGCCTGGGCATCTCCGAGAGCCGCCGTGTGCGGGGCCTCGGCTCCAACCAGATCGCATCGCTCGAGCGTGAGTTCGGCGGCGCCGCCGGCTGACGTTTCCAGGCACCCCCGGGAACCTGGATAATCTGCTTCATGGCAGCAGCACACTCCGCAGGTCCGCGACTGACCGTGCTCTCCGGCCCCTCCGGGGTCGGCAAGAGCACGGTCGTCGCCCATTTGCGCAAGGAACACCCCGAGGTCTGGCTCTCGGTCTCCGCGACGACCCGCAGGCCGCGTCCCGGCGAGCGGGACGGCGTCCACTATTTCTTCATGGACGACGGGGAGTTCGACAAGCTCGTCGCCAATGGTGAGCTGCTGGAGTGGGCCGAGTTCGCGGGAAACCGCTACGGCACCCCGCGTGAGGCGGTCATGGACCGGCTCGACGCGGGCGAGCCGGTGCTGCTGGAGATCGATCTGCAGGGCGCCCGGCAGATCCGGGAGTCCATGCCGGAGGCGCAGCTGGTCTTCCTCGCCCCGCCGAGCTGGGACGAGCTGGTGCGCCGGCTCACCGGCCGGGGGACCGAGGCGCCCGAGGTCATCGAGCGGCGTCTGGAGGTCGCCCGGACCGAGCTGGCCGCCGAGCCCGAGTTCGATACGACCCTGGTCAACACCTCCGTCGAGGACGTGGCGCGTGAGCTGCTAGCCTTGACGAAGGTTCTATAGATCTTTTTCCCCTTTTCGGAAGGTAGAGCGTGTCCTCTCCCATGACCGCGCCCGAGGGCATCATCAACCCGCCGATCGACGAGCTGCTCGAGGCCACTGACTCGAAGTACAGCCTCGTGATCTACGCGGCCAAGCGTGCCCGTCAGATCAACGCGTACTACTCCCAGCTCGGCGAGGGCCTGCTCGAGTACGTCGGCCCCCTGGTGGACACCCACGTCCACGAGAAGCCGCTCTCCATCGCCCTTCGCGAGATCAACGCGGGTCTGCTGACCTCCGAGGCCATCGAGGGCCCGGCTCAGTAAGTATCAGATCGCTCATCACCGGCCCGGCGGCGTGACTGCCGGGCTTGTGGTGTGTCATGGGTACGTACCGTACGGACGTACCCGGTGGGGAGAGTCGAGCGATGGCCACGGCGGACAGGCCCAGGATCGTTCTGGGGGTCAGCGGCGGGATCGCCGCGTACAAGGCGTGCGAGCTGCTGCGGCGCCTCACGGAGTCCGGGCATGACGTGCGTGTCGTCCCGACCGCCTCGGCGCTGCACTTCGTCGGCGAGGCGACCTGGTCGGCGCTCTCCGGGCATCCGGCGACGACCGAGGTGTGGGAGTCCGTCCACGAGGTCCCGCATGTGCGCATCGGCCAGCCCGCCGATCTGGTGGTGATCGCCCCCGCGACCGCCGATCTGCTCGCCAAGGCCGCCCACGGCCTCGCCGACGACCTGCTCACCAATACGCTGCTCACCGCGCGCTGTCCGGTCGTCTTCGCGCCCGCCATGCACACCGAGATGTGGGAGCACCCCGCCACCCAGGAGAACGTGGCGACCCTGCGCCGCCGCGGCGCCGTCGTCATCGAGCCCGCCGTGGGGCGGCTGACCGGCGTGGACACCGGCAAGGGGCGGCTGCCCGACCCGGGGGAGATCTTCGAGGTCTGCCGCCGGGTGCTGGCACGCGGGGAGCGGGCCGCCGAGCAGGACCTCGCCGGGCGGCATGTGGTCGTCAGCGCGGGGGGCACCCGTGAGCCGCTGGACCCGGTGCGCTTCCTCGGCAACCGCTCCACCGGCAAGCAGGGCTACGCCCTGGCCCGCGCCGCCGTGGCCCGGGGCGCCAGAGTGACTCTTGTCTCGGTCAACAGCGAGCTGCCCGACCCGGCCGGCGCCGATGTGGTGCGCGCGGGGACGGCGAGCCAGCTGCGGGAGGCGGTCCTGAAAGCCGCCGCGGACGCCGACGCCGTGGTCATGGCCGCTGCCGTCGCCGACTTCCGCCCCGCGCACTACGCCCAGGGGAAGATCAAGAAGCGGGACGGGCAGGAGCCCGAGCCGCTCGCCCTGGTGCGAAATCCGGACATTCTCGCGGAGATCTCCGCCGAGCGCGCCCGCCCCGGCCAGATCGTCGTCGGCTTCGCCGCCGAGACCGACGACATGCTCGTCAACGGCCGGGTGAAGCTCGCCCGCAAGGGGTGCGATCTGCTTGTGGTGAACGAGGTGGGGGTGCACAAGACGTTCGGCGCCGAGACCAATGAGGCCGTGGTGCTCGCGGCCGACGGCACCGAGACTCCCGTCCCGCACGGCCCCAAGGACGCCCTGGCCGACACGGTCTGGGATCTGGTGGCCCAGCGGCTGGCCTGAGCCGCGGCGGCGCCTGGCCGGGCGCGCCCGATCGGACCATGGCACCTTCCTGTATCGGTGCCGTGCTGTTTTTCGGCGCGCGGCGAGGTATGTTCCAGGTCACGGCCTGCCCGTTCTGTGGGACGGGGATGCTCGACCGGCGCAGGCGCCGGATAAACTGGCCGAGGAACCGCACCGGGCGCAGCCCCCGGGCGGTCCCGCCCATGATCAGCCAGCAGCCGCTGCAACCCCAGGGAGCGATGTGTCCCGCCGCCTGTTCACCTCGGAATCTGTGACCGAGGGTCACCCTGACAAGATCGCTGACCAGATCAGCGACACCATCCTCGACGCGCTCCTCAAGGAGGACCCGACCTCACGGGTTGCCGTTGAGACGCTGATCACCACCGGCCTGGTACATGTGGCCGGCGAGGTGACGACGAAGGCGTACGCTCCGATCGCGTCGCTCGTCCGTAACAAGATCCTCGAGATCGGCTACGACTCGTCGAAGAAGGGCTTCGACGGCGCCTCCTGCGGCGTCTCGGTGTCGATCGGCTCACAGTCCCCCGACATCGCCCAGGGCGTCGACTCGGCCTACGAGCTCCGGGTCGAGGGCGACGAGGACGAGCTGGACAAGCAGGGCGCCGGCGACCAGGGCCTGATGTTCGGCTACGCATGCGACGAGACCCCCGAGCTGATGCCGCTGCCGATCAACCTGGCGCACCGGCTCTCACGCCGCCTCTCCGACGTCCGCAAGAACGGGACCATCCCCTACCTGCGTCCGGACGGCAAGACCCAGGTCACCATCGAGTACGACGGCCACAAGGCGGTCCGCCTGGACACCGTCGTCGTCTCCTCGCAGCACGCCTCCGACATCGACCTGGACTCGCTGCTCGCCCCCGACATCCGCGAGTTCGTCGTCGAGCACGTCCTGAACGAGCTGGTCGAAGACGGCATCAAGCTCGACACCGAGGGCTACCGGCTGCTGGTCAACCCGACCGGCCGCTTCGAGATCGGCGGCCCCATGGGCGACGCCGGCCTCACCGGCCGCAAGATCATCATCGACACCTACGGCGGCATGTCCCGCCACGGCGGCGGCGCCTTCTCCGGCAAGGACCCGTCCAAGGTCGACCGCTCCGCCGCCTACGCCATGCGCTGGGTCGCCAAGAACGTCGTCGCCGCGGGCCTCGCCCAGCGCTGCGAGGTCCAGGTCGCCTACGCCATCGGCAAGGCCGAGCCGGTCGGCCTCTTCGTCGAGACCTTCGGCACCGCCGCGGTCGACGCCGAGAAGATCGAGAAGGCCATCTCCGAGGTCTTCGACCTGCGCCCGGCCGCGATCATCCGCGACCTCGACCTGCTCCGCCCGATCTATGCCCAGACGGCGGCCTACGGCCACTTCGGCCGCGAGGTGCCCGACTTCACCTGGGAGCGCACCGACCGCGTCGACGCGCTGCGCTCGGCGGCGGGTCTGTAACCCTTCACGGCCTCGGCGAAGGCCCGGACTCCCTCGGGGCGTCCGGGCCTTCATCCTTTTTTGGGGTTCGGTTCGCCTCCGGGGCGCTTCGGCCCCTGTCGACGGTCGACCGTGCTCGGTCCTCGTTCCTCGGGGCCTGTGTGTTCTCCCTTTCGGCAGCGGGGCGCGGCCCTTCGGCTCGCCCCCAGCTACCGCTGGGAGGTGCGCCCAGCCGGTCGGGCGGGGGTACCGCACAGCGATGGGGGACCCTCGGGGGCTCCGCGCGTTCTCCCTTTCGGCACCGGCGCGGCCCTTCGGCTCGCCCCCAGCTACCGCTGGGAGGTGCGCCCAGCCGGTCGGGCGGGGGCACCGTACAGCGATGGGGGACCCTCGGG
>NZ_JBEXFG010000009.1:107633-126838 GCF_040606675.1 Streptomyces sp. NPDC005393
GGGCCTGCGCGCGTTCTCCCTTTCGGCATCGGCGCGGCTCTTCGGCTCGCCCTCAGCTACCGCTGGGAGGTGCGCCCAGCCGGTCGGGCGGGGGCACCGTACAGCGATGGGGGACCCTCGGGGCCTGCGCGCGTTCTCCCTTTCGGCATCGGCGCGGCTCTTCGGCTCGCCCTCAGCTACCGCTGGGAGGTGCGCCCAGCCGGTCGGGCGGGGGCATCGCACAGCGATGGGGAACCCTCGGGGCCTGCGCGTTCCCCCTTCGACAGCGCCGCGCCCCTTCGGATCACTCGCCTGGGCAACATAGTTGTCCGTGCGGTCTGGTAGGACTGAAGCTGTGAGCAGGGACGACGAGCGGCGAGAAGCCCCGGCGGCGGAGTCGCAGGAGGGCGAGCAGCTCGCGCTCATTCGGGAGACCGTGCGCAAGGCCAAGGTGCCCAAGGCCAAGCCGCGGACGTGGCGGGGGGCCACGCTGGCGGACGAGCTGCCCGTGGCGCGGGTGCTGGTGGACAAGGGGCCGGTGCATCTCGACAAGCTGTGGGACTACGCGGTTCCGGCCGAGATGGATGCCGAGGCGCGGCCCGGGGTGCGGGTGCGGGTGCGGTTCGGGGCCGGGACGGGGCGGGTCCGGGACGGGCGTCGGGAGGGCGGGGGGCTGCTCGACGGGTACATCGTCGAGCGGGTCGCGGAGTCCGACTACCGGGGGCCGCTGGCGGCCATCGCGCAGGTGATCTCGCCCGAGCCGGTGCTGGGGCCGGGGCTGCTGGCGCTGTGCCGGGCGGTCGCCGACCGGTACGCCGGGTCGCTCGCCGATGTGCTGCAGCTGGCCATGCCGAAACGCAGTGCGCGCGCCGAGGCCGAGCCGTCTCCGCCGCCGCTGCCCCCGCCGGGGGCGCCCGCGCCCGGGAGCTGGGCGCGCTATCCGGCCGGGCCCGGGTTCTTGGAGGCGCTCGCGCGCGGGGACCGGCCGCGTGCCGTATGGACCGCGCTGCCCGGACCGCACTGGCCGGGTGAATGGGCCGCCGCCGTGGCCGCCACGCTCGCCTCCGGGCGCGGCGCGCTCGTGGTGGTGCCCGACGGACGGACCGCCGCGCGGGTGGACGAGGCGCTCACGGAGGCGCTCGGCGGGCCGGGCCGGCATGTGCTGCTCACCGCCGACCTCGGGCCCGAGGAGCGCTACCGCCGTTGGCTGGCCGTCAACCGGGGCTCGATACGGGCCGTGGTGGGCACCCGGGCGGCGATGTTCGCCCCGGTGCGCGACCTCGGACTGGTCGGGATCTGGGACGACGGGGACCTCAGCCACAGCGATGACCATCTGCCGCATCCGCACGCCCGCGACGTGCTGCTGCTGCGCGCCGTCCATGAGAAGACGGGCTTTCTGCTGGGCGACCTCGGCCGCACGGTGGAGGCCGCCCAGCTGCTGGAGAACGGCTGGGCGAGGCCGCTGGAGGCGGACCGCGAGCAGGTCCGCGCGGCCGCTCCGCTGATCCGTACGGTCGACGAGGGCGAGGTGGCCCGGGACGCGGAGGCCCGCGCCGCCCGGCTGCCCACGCTCGCCTGGCAGACCGTACGGGAGGCGCTGACCCGCGGCCCGGTGCTGGTGCAGGTGCCGCGGCGCGGCTATGTACCGAGGCTGGCCTGTGAGCGCTGCCGGGAGCCCGCGCGCTGTGCGCACTGCTCGGGCCCCCTGGAGGCGCGGGACGCCGACCATCTGGAGTGCGGGTGGTGCGGGCGGCCCGAGACGGCCTGGCACTGTGCCGAATGCGGGGGCGTACGGCTGCGGGCGAGCGTCGTCGGCGCCCGGCGCACCGCCGAGGAGCTGGGCCGGGCCTTCCCGGCCGTGCCGGTGCGCACCTCCGGCCGGGACCATGTCCTCGCGACGGTCCCCGACCGCCCGGCGCTCGTCGTCAGCACCCCGGGCGCCGAGCCGATCGCCGAGGGCGGTTACGCCGCCGCGCTGCTGCTCGACGGCTGGGCGCTGCTCGGCCGCCCCGATCTGCGCGCCGGCGAGGACGCGCTGCGGCACTGGCTGGAGGCGGCGGCCCTGGTACGCGGCCATGGCGACGGCGGCGGCGGGGGCCATGGCGGTGGCGGCACGGTGGTGGTGCTCGCCGAGCCGACGCTGCGGCCCGTCCAGGCCCTGGTGCGCTGGGATCCGGCCGGTTACGCGGCGCGCGAACTGGCGGAGCGGTCCCAGCTGGGCTTTCCGCCGGTCTCACGGATGGCGGCGGTGACCGGCCCGCCGGAGGCGGTGGCCGAGCTGATCGCGTCGGCCGATCTGCCGGAGGGCGTCGAGACGCTGGGCCCGGTCCCGCTGCCCCCGACACCCCCCGGCCGTCCCCGCCGCCCCGGCGACCCGCTGCCGGGCGAGGACTGGGAGCGCGCCCTGATCCGCGTCCGCCCCGGCCAGGGCAGCGCCCTGGCGGCGGCCCTCAAGGAGGCGAAGGCGCGTCGGCTGGCGCGAGGGGAGAAGGACCCGGCGGTACGGGTGGACCCACTCGACATCGGTTAACGCGGTCGGCCCGGCGAGTGAGCCGAAGGGGCGCGCCGCTGTCGAAAGGAAGAGCGCGCGGAGGCCGCGAGGAACGAGGGGCCGAGCACGGTCGACCGTCGACAGGGGGCACCCCCGGCCGAAGGCTGGGGGAGGCTTGAGCGCCCCGGAGGCGAACCGAGCCCTGAAAAAAGGACCGAGCCCTAAAAAAGGGGTGACTCTCAGCCGTTGCGGGGGCTGGGGAAGGCGCTCGGGCGGGGGTCCTCGCGGAGGGCCGGGGCCGGCTGCGGCGGGACCGAGCGGGCGGCGGGCACCGAGGGCAGGGGCGGTACGGATGACGACGGGACGGGGGCCGGGTCGACCGTGTGCGCCGGGGGCTCGCCGCCCTCCACGGCGCTCTGGGCGGCGGCCCGGCGGGCGCCATAGCGGCGGTGCACCGCCTGCTTGGTGACGCCGAGCGCCGAACCCACCGCGTCCCACGAGAAGCCGAGCGAGCGGTCGAAGTCCACCGCGGCCGTGACCAGCGTCTCGACGCTGTCCCGCAGTTCCTGGGCGAGCCGCACGGTGGGCGCGGGGGCGCGTCCGTAGACCACGAAGCCGGCGGATGGGCCGGTGCGCCGGGGGCGGTAGACATTGCCGAGCTGGGCGGTGAGCGTGCGCAGCGCGTCCACCTGTCGGCGGACCCGCTCGATGTCCCGGACCAGGAGGTGCAGGCTGGCCCGTGCCTGGGCGTCGTGGGTTGCGTGGTCGGCCATGAACAAGCCTCTCGAACCGGCGTGGAAGCGGATGGGGAAGACGGATGACGGGAAATGACGGGACGACGGGAAACGCATCGGGCCGCGGCAGCGGCCCGATGCGGTCAATCTGCCTTGACCAACGCGGCACCCGCCCGTCGGTCACGGTCCGGGGCGTGCGGGAGTCCGCTCGTACGCCCCCTCGGGCGGCGGCCCCATAGACTGGGGCGCCTGTTCCGCTGTGTGTGAGAGGTAGTTCGCCACCCATGAGGCTCGTCTTCGCCGGTACCCCCGAGGTCGCCCTGCCCGCGCTGGACGCGCTGATCGCGTCGGAGAGGCATGAGGTGGTGGCCGTGGTGACCCGTCCCGACGCGCCCGCCGGGCGTGGCCGCCGGCTGGTGGCCAGTCCGGTCGCCGAGCGGGCCGAGGAGGCGGGTATCGAGGTGCTCAAGCCCGCCAAGCCGCGGGACCCGGACTTCCTGGCCCGGCTGAGCGAGATCGCGCCGGACTGCTGCCCGGTGGTGGCGTACGGCGCGCTGCTGCCCAAGGCCGCACTGGAGATCCCGGCGCACGGCTGGGTCAATCTGCACTTCTCGCTGCTGCCCGCATGGCGTGGCGCGGCGCCCGTCCAACATGCGGTGCTCGCGGGGGACGAGGTGACCGGCGCGTCGACCTTCCAGATCGAGGAGGGGCTGGATTCCGGTCCGGTGTACGGCGTTGTGACGGAGGACGTCCGGGCCACGGACACCAGCGGCGATCTGCTGACCCGGCTCGCCTTCGCCGGGGCCGGGCTGCTCAGGGCGACGATGGACGGCATCGAGGACGGCACCCTGCGATCCGTACCGCAGCCGGCCGAGGGCGTCTCGCTCGCCCCGAAGATCAAGGTGGAGGACGCGGAGATCGACTGGACGGCGCCCGCGCTGCGCGTCGACCGGCTGGTGCGCGCGTGCGCTCCCGCGCCGGGCGCGTGGACCACCTTCCGGGGCGAGCGGCTGAAGGTCGTCTCCGCGGCGATGGTGGCGGACCGTACGGATCTGACGCCCGGTGAGCCGGCCGCGACCAAGAGGGCCGTGTACGTGGGCACGGGCAGCCACGCCGTGGAGCTGACCTGGGTGCGGCCGCAGGGCAAGAAGCCGATGCCCGCGGCGGACTGGGCGCGCGGGGTGCGGATCGCCGGGGGCGAGCGGCTCGGCGGCTGAGGCCCGGGGGCGCGCCGGTGAGGCGAGGAGTTGACCTCAACCATGGTTAAAGTCATACGTTCCTTGATGTGCCGCCGGTCCGGACCTGCCGGCGAACCCAGGGCGGCACCCCGAGACCTCGGAGGTGCGCGATGGACATGGAAGTCACCGCGTGGCATTCCCTGCACCACGCCTCGAACGCCAGGGACGACCGGCGGCCCTTCTCCCGCGGGACGCTGCGCCGCATCGGCGCCTTCGCCCGCCCCCACCGCCGCCCGCTGCTCCTGTTTCTGGTCCTGAGCACGGTCACGGCGGTGCTCGCGGTGGCGACACCGCTGCTCGCGGGCCGGGTCGTGGACGCGATCGTCCACCGTTCGGGACAGGACACGGTCCTCGGGCTGGCCGCGCTGATCGCCGTCATCGCCGTCGCCGAGGCGGCGCTCGGGCTGCTGACCCGCTGGCTGTCCTCGAACATCGGCGAGGGGCTGATCCTCGATCTGCGGACCGCCGTCTTCGACCACGTCCAGCGCATGCCGGTGGCGTTCTTCACCCGTACCCGCACAGGCGCGCTGGTCAGCCGCCTGAACAACGATGTCATCGGCGCGCAGCGGGCGTTCAGCGACACCCTCTCCGGCGTCGTCGGCAATGTCGTGACCCTGCTGCTCACGCTCGTCGTGATGATCGGGATCTCCTGGCAGATCACCCTGCTGGCGCTGGTGCTCCTGCCCCTCTTCCTGCTGCCCGCCCGCCGGGTGGGCAGGAGGCTGGCGGGGCTCAGGCGCGAGGCGGCGGCGCACAACGCCGCGATGAGCACCCAGATGACCGAGCGCTTCTCCGCGCCCGGGGCGACGCTGGTCAAGCTCTTCGGACGGCCGGCGGACGAGTCCGCCGAATTCGCCGCGCGGGCCGGGCGGGTGCGTGACATCGGGGTGCGCACGGCCATGGTCCAGGTCTCCTTCGTCACCGCGCTGACCCTCGTCTCCGCCCTGGCCCTCGCCCTGGTCTACGGCCTCGGCGGCTCCTACGCGCTGCACGGCCGGCTCGACCCCGGCGCAGTTGTCTCGCTCGCGCTGCTGCTCACCCGGCTGTACGCACCGCTGACCGCGCTGGCCGGGGCGCGGGTGGAGGTCATGAGCGCGCTGGTCAGCTTCGAGCGGGTCTTCGAGGTGCTGGATCTGAAGCCGCTGATCACCGAGCGGCCGGACGCCCGGCAGGTCCCGGACGGGCCGGTGGCGGTCGAGTTCGACCACGTCGGCTTCGGCTACCCGGCCGCGGACAAGGTCTCCCTCGCCTCGCTGGAGGAGGTCGCGAACCTGGACACCCGCGGCGGCGTCCAGGTGCTGCACGAGGTCTCCTTCCGCGCCGAACCGGGCCAGATGGTCGCGCTGGTGGGCTCCTCCGGCGCCGGGAAGTCGACCATCGCGCAGCTGCTGCCGAGGCTCTACGACGCCGACAGCGGCGCGGTGCGGCTGGGCGGCGTGGACGTCCGCGATCTGACCGCCGCCTCGGTCCGGCACACGCTCGGGATGGTCACCCAGGACGGCCATCTCTTTCATGAATCGATCCGCGCCAATCTGCTGCTGGCCCGGCCCGAGGCCACCGACGACGAGCTGTGGGAGGTGCTGCGGCGGGCCAGGCTGGAGGGGCTGATCGCGGCCCTGCCGGACGGTCTGGACACCGTCGTGGGCGAGCGCGGCTACCGGCTCTCCGGCGGTGAGCGCCAGCGGCTGACCATCGCCCGGCTGCTGCTGGCCCGCCCCCGGGTGGTGATCCTCGACGAGGCCACCGCACATCTGGACTCCACCTCGGAGGCGGCCGTACAGGAGGCGCTGGCCGAGGCGCTGGAGGGGCGCACCGCCGTGGTGATCGCCCACCGGCTGTCCACGGTGCGGGCAGCCGATCTCATTCTCGTCGTGGAGGACGGCCGGATCGTGGAGCGCGGTACCCACACCACGCTGCTGGCCGCGGGAGGCCGCTACGAGGAGCTCTACCGGACCCAGTTCGAGCAGCCGTCCGCCGCGGGCGGAGCGGCCGTGGACGGGGCGGGCACGGACGGGACGGGCACGGACGGGGCCGGCACGGATGGGGCGGGCACGGGCCGGGCGGGCACGGGCCGGACGGAGACGGCGGAGACCGCCGACGCCCCGGCCACGTAGGCTGGACTCTTCAGCCCCATCAGTCCCCCCGGAGCACATTTCCCGTGACCGACCAGTCCCGTCGTCGCCGTCCCGCCACCCCGAACCGGCCCGGCAAGGCCTATCGCCGTCCGAAGAAGGACCCCGTGCGGATCCTCGCCTTCGAGGCGCTGCGGGCGGTCGACGAACGGGACGCGTACGCGAACCTCGTGCTGCCGCCGCTGCTGCGCAAGGCCCGGGAGGACGGGACCTTCGACGCCCGGGACGCGGCGCTCACCACCGAGCTGGTCTACGGCACCCTGCGCCACCAGGGCACCTATGACGCGATCATCGCCGCCTGTGTGGACCGCCCGCTGCGCGAGGTGGATCCGCCCGTGCTCGATGTGCTCAGCCTCGGCGCCCATCAGCTGCTGGGGACCCGAATCCCCACGCACGCGGCGGTCTCCGCCAGCGTCGAACTGGCCCGGGTGGTGCTCGGCGACGCACGGGCCAAGTTCGTCAACGCCGTACTGCGCAAGATCGCCGCCACCGACCTCGACAGCTGGCTGGAGCGGGTCGCCCCGCCGTACGACGAGGACCCCGAGGACCATCTGGCCGTCGTCCACTCGCATCCGCGCTGGATCGTCTCCGCCCTGTGGGACGCGCTCGGCGGCGGCAGCGCCGGGATCGAGGACCTGCTGGCGGCCGACAACGAGCGGCCCGAGGTCACCCTCGTCGCCCGGCCCGGCCGGTCCACGGCCGATGAGCTGCTGGCGGCGGTCGGCGGGGAGTCCGCGCTGCCGGGCCGCTGGTCCCCGTACGCCGTGCGGCTCACCGAGGGCGGCGAGCCCGGCGCGCTGGACGCGGTGCGCGAGGGGCGCGCCGGGGTGCAGGACGAGGGCAGTCAGCTCGTCGCACTCGCGCTCGCCAACGCCCCGCTGGACGGGCCCGATCAGCGCTGGCTGGACGGATGCGCCGGACCCGGCGGCAAGGCCGCGCTGCTCGGTGCGCTCGCCGCGGGGCGCGGCGCCTCGCTGCTCGCCGCCGAGAAGCAGCCGCACCGGGCCCGGCTGGTGGGCAAGGCCCTGGCGGGCAACCCCGGCCCGTACCAGGTGATCGCCGCGGACGGCACCCGGCCGCCGTGGCGGCCGGGCACCTTCGACCGGGTGCTGGTCGACGTCCCGTGCACCGGGCTCGGCGCGCTCCGCCGCCGCCCCGAGGCGCGCTGGCGGCGCCGCCCCGAGGACCTCGACGGCTTCGCCCCGCTGCAGCGCGGGCTGCTGCGCGAGGCGCTGGCCGCCGTGCGGGTCGGCGGGGTGGTCGGCTACGCGACCTGCTCGCCGCATCCGGCCGAGACCCGGGCCGTGGTCGAGGACGTCCTGCGGGGCCGGGGCGGCCCGGCCGCCTCCGCGGAGTGGGTCGACGCCCGCCCGCTGATGCCCGGGGTGCCCGCGCTGGGCGAGGGCCCGGACGTCCAGCTGTGGCCGCATCTGCACGGCACGGACGCCATGTATCTGGCCCTGCTGCGCCGCACCGGCTGAGGAACGTCTGCTCGACGACGCTCAGTCGCCCTGCGTCGAGCCGCTGGTCAGGTAGCGGACGTGCCAGGAGAGGGCCTGGTCCAACAGGTGCGGAGTGTGCCGGCTGTGAGGGGATGCCGGCGCCTGCTGGTAGTAGTCCTCCAAGGCGGGCCTGAAGTCCGGGTGCGCGCACTTGTCGATGATCTGCCGCGCCCGTTGCTTGGGCGACAGACCTCGCAGGCGTCAGCGCCTTCAGCAGGTCGAGGGAGCGCCGTGCGAGGGCGAGGCGGCCCGCCTCGTCGGTCTCGTCGAGCCGCAGGAAACCGGCCGTCTCCAGCTGCCGTACGAGGTCGGCGGCCGGCTCCTGGTAGGTACGGGTCAGCTATCGGGATGGCCCGGCGCGCGTCGGCACCCTCGACAAAGTTCGTGATCTTCCCGGCCTCGGGGGGTGGCGTTCGGCGCGCGTGGTGCGCGCCTTGCGCACATTCTCCGGTATGGAGGCGAGGTGAGGGACCTGTGGTGCGGGAATCGGGGTTATGAGTGGATTCGGTGGGTGTGGGAGGTTGTGGGGGCTATGGCAGTTGGCAGTTGTCGGTCGTCGGTCACGGGAGGTCCCTGCGGCTGTGGGCGTTGGTCTCGGCGAGGCGGGCGCGGAGCAGTTCCGCCGGGGTGAGCGGGTGGACGTGATCGGGGTCGGCGTCCCATTCCCGGCCGCCGGCGAGGGGGCGGAGCTGGAGGTAGGGGCCTTCCTGGCCCATGACGATGCCGACGCGGTCGCGGGTGGCGTCGCGGACGGGCGTGCCGGGTGGGGGAGGGGTGGCGGGGCCGGGTTCCTGGCCGGGGCCGGGGGCGGGGCCGGTGTGCGGGGTGGTCACCGGGCGGCGCCCTTGGCGATGACGGCGGCCAGCGCGAGGGCGACGGGGGCGGAGCAGACGCCGAGATGGACGAGGGCGTAGCGGGCGCTGGTGGGGGTGGTGTCGGCGTGGCTCCGCTCCGGCTGGTCCAGGTTGTCGGGGATGGGCTCGTTCCAGGGGGTGCGTACGTCCATGGCGGGGAGCTGGATGCCGGCTTGGGTGAGGGCGGTGGCGAGGGCGTCGCGGGCGGCGGTGGCTTCCTGGGCCTTGGGGTTCGGGTTCGGCATCGAGGCTGGTCCTTCCAGACGTGCGGGTGGTACGGATTTGCGGTTTTTGCCGCCGCGTTCGCATCGGGTGGATTACGGTGCGTAGTGGGGGCGTTACGAGGATGCCGCCGGAGTGGGTCGGGGTGCGGCGTCGGCGCGGTGTCGTTCCCCGCCGGGTGACGCATGTTCCACAACTTCCACAACGGGCGCGGTGGGCGTGCGGGCAGGTGTGTACGCGTGTGTACGGGTACGAGGGGTTCGCCTGGGCGGCGGTACGCGGCCGGGAAGCCCTGGAGGGGAGTCACAATGCCGCAGCGACGCATCGTCACGGGCCGCAGCCAGGAGCCGCGCCAGCGGTTCGCCGAGGAGTTACGGAAGTTGCGGGCCCAGCGAGGTGACAGCCTGCGGCAGCTCGGGGAGCGGCTGGGGTGGGACTGGTCGCTGTTCGGGAAGATGGAGAAGGGAGAGACGCTGGGCAGCCCGGAGGTGGTGGACGCGCTGGACCAGCACTACGGGACGCCGGGGCTGCTACTCGCGCTATGGGAGTTGGCCGCCGGGGACCATACGCAGTTCCGGGAGCGGTACCGGCGGTACATGGCGCTGGAGGCGGAGGCGGTCAGCCTGTGGCACTTCGCGGTGAGTGTGCTGCCGGGGTTGTTGCAGACGCCGGGGTATGCGCGGGAGGTTCTGGCTGCGGGTGGAATCAAGGGGACGGAGCTGGAGCAGCAGGTGAAGGCTCGGATGGGGCGGCGGGAGTTGTTGGAGGGGGATGCTGCACCGCCCTTCCGGTCGATCCTCTCGGAGGCCGCGTTGCTTACTCAGCTGCGGGACGTGGGAGAGTGGCGAGCGCAGTTAGAGCACCTGTTGGACGTGTCGGAGCGCGAGAACGTGGCTGTTCATGTGCTGCCGAACAGCGCTGGACTGCATGCGTTGATGGGCTTCGACGTGTGGTACCTGCTGCTGTCGGACGGCCGGACTGTGGCGTATACCGAGAACGGATACAGGGGCGAACTCATCGAGGAAACCGCGCCGGTTGTGCGCCTGCTGAAGGCGTACGATTCAGTGCGCGACCTGGCGCTGTCCCCAGCCGAGTCGCGGAAGTACATCCTGCGCAAGTTGGAGGAAGTGCCGTGCAGATCGTCGACCTGAGCGCTGCTTCATGGCGCAAGAGCAGCTACAGCAATCAGGACGGTGGCGCGTGCATTGAGGTCTCCGACGACTTCACCGCCGTCGTCCCCGTGCGCGACAGCAAGAACCCACACGGCCCCCTGATCACGTTCGCGGCTGATGCCTGGACCTCGTTCGTAACGGCCGTGAAGCGTGGTGAGTTGGGCGCCTGACCCGTGCATAAAAGGCGTCGAAACGCGACGACGGCCTCAAGCCCACCGGCTGGGTGGGCTTGAGGCCGTCGGCGTACTCGGCCAGGTCGGCATCGGAGTTACTTCTTGGTGGTCCGGCGTCCACGGGTCGCGGCAGCCGGGCGCCAGGCCCGTAGGTCCTGATCCGTGAGGCCGTGCTCGCCTTGAGCCATCTGCCGGTCACCGCTGATGAACGCGGCGGGGGAGACGCCGAAGGTCGGGTCGATCTCGTTGTGCCACTGAGGTCGAGCTTGCCGCGCGCCCGCCAGTAGGAGGGGCGCAGGTGTACTTCGGCGGTGCGCTCATGATCGAACGCGGACTCGGTGACCGTGGCCCACCGGCCACCCGGCATGCGCTGCCCCCGCCCCTTGAACCCTGGTGCATGGCCCCTGGCCAGCCGCCGTCCGCCGCGTCCGGCAGACGGTACATGTTCGGAGAAATCCTAACGGAGGGCTCTGATGCTGAGTACGGTTGTGCACCCGCCCGGCATCGGGCTCACTCCTTCGGGACCGCCGGCATGGCCTCCTGGGGGTTGTCGGTGGGTGCGTAGAGTGTCGCGGCGTGTGCGGTGGGGTTCAGGTCCTTGTGCACCGCGCGGGCGACGGCCTCTATGGTCGCCACGCCCGCCTTCATGGTGGAGTTGTCCTGGGTCAGCACCGTGATCGTGTAGGTGTGGCCGCCGCCCGTGAAGGCGCCGATGCTGTGCACCCGCCAGCCGTGCGTGGAGCGGGACAGCCAGCCGTTCTTCACGTGGATCTTCGTACCGCTTGGCGCACCGGCCGGGGTGCCCCAGCGCTGCGAGGGGATGACCTTGCCCATCAGCTTGAGGATGTACGCGCGGGCGTTGTCGCTCAGCACCGCGTTCGGATGGGTGATCAGCTCCAGGAGCTTCTCCTGGTCGTTCGCGGTGATCTGGGTGAGCCCCCAGTAGCCATCGCTGCCCGGGACGGTCCGGGTCATCCCGGCGGCCTTCAGGAACGCCTGGACCTTGGCGGGCCCGAGCTGCTTCCACAGCTTGCTGGTGGCGGCGTTGTCCGACCGCGTGATCATGTCGGTGGCGAGGGTGTTCTCGCGCTGGGTCAGAAATCTGTGGTGCTTCTTCGCGTCCCACAGCAGCGTGGCCAGGACGGTCGCCTTGACCACGCTCGCGGAGTCGAACTTCTGGTCCGCGCGCAGCGTGCAGCGGGTGTTGGTGCTGTCGTCGCGGAGGCTGACGGCCGCGGTGGCGGACCGGCCGTGCAGCGCCGCGGCGATGTCCTTGGACAGCTTGGCGGCGAGCCCCGCCTGGTCCGAGGCGCAGACCGGCTGTGGGGTCGCGGGCGTCGTGGCGGAGGCCGGCGCCGCCCCCGCGACCGGTGGCACGAGCACTGCCGCGGCCAGCGCCGCGGACAGGGCGGCGCTGGAGCGCCGGGGTATTCGGTGTCGCGTCATGATTGCTTGCCCATTCCCTTGTCTTGTCGCTCGTCACAAGAGCCTCTTCGGTGCTCTCGTCTCACATGACACACGCGCGACGTACAAGGGTTGTGTCTGAGGTGCAGGTGATTTTTTTACCTGGTCTTCTCCGCTACGAGTACCCGCGATCATCCCGAATCCCTGGACCGGCCTCGGTCATGGGAGGCTGGGGTCATGGCCGTGCAGATCAATCCCAGCATCCTGTCCGCAGACTTCTCCCGCCTGGCGGATGAGGCGAAGGCAGTCGAGGGCGCCGACTGGCTCCATGTGGATGTGATGGACAACCACTTCGTCCCCAACCTGACCCTCGGTGTGCCGGTGGTCGAATCGCTGGGCAAGGCGACGGATACGCCGCTGGACTGCCATCTCATGATCGAGGACCCGGACCGCTGGGCCCCGCGGTACATCGAGGCGGGAGCCGGTTCGGTCACCTTCCATGTCGAGGCCGCGGCCGCGCCGGTACGGCTGGCGCGTGAGATCCGGGCCAAGGGCGCCCGGGCGTCGATGGCGCTCAAGCCCGCGACCCCCATCGAGCCGTACGAGGATCTGCTGCCCGAGCTGGACATGCTGCTGGTGATGACGGTGGAGCCCGGCTTCGGCGGGCAGGCGTTCCTCGACATCATGCTGCCGAAGATCCGCCGTACCCGTGAGCTGATCGCACGGCACGGTCTGGAGCTGTGGCTCCAGGTGGACGGCGGGGTCTCCGCCGCCACCATCGAGCGGTGCGCCGAGGCGGGTGCCGATGTGTTCGTGGCGGGCTCCGCGGTCTACGGCGCCCAGGACCCGGCCAAGGCGGTACGGGAGCTGCGCGGTCTCGCGGAGCGGGCGACCGGTGCATCAGGACTGTGCGGCCACTCCGCTACCGGCCGGTGAACGTAAGGGTAAAGGCCGGATCAACTCCACCGTTTCTGACAGGATGAACGGTGAGTCCGGAACAGTGACAAGTGAGGAGACCGCGGTGTCGACGGGCCGTTCAGCCACGCGGATGGGACCCGCCGAACTGGTGCAGGCGGCGGCCATGGCGCGCCGCTTCTACCTCGAGGGCAAGTCCAAGATCCAGATTGCCGAGGAGTTCGGCGTCAGCCGCTTCAAGGTCGCGCGCGTCCTGGAGACGGCGCTCGAGCGTGATCTGGTGCGCATCGAGATCCGGGTTCCCGCCGAGCTCGACGCGGAGCGCTCCGACGCGCTGCGTGCCCGGTACGGGCTGCGGCACGCGGTCGTCGTCGAGTCCCCGGCCGACGCCGAGGCCGACACCCCGGACCCGGAGAACCTGGGCGAGGTCGCCGCGGATCTGCTGGGCGAGCTGGTGACCGAGGGGGATGTGCTGGGGCTGGCCTGGGGACGGTCCACGATCCATATGGCGGCCGCGCTGCACCGGCTGCCGCCGTGCACCGTCGTCCAGCTCACGGGCGTGTACGACGCGGGCACGGCGGAGCGCGGCTCGGTCGAGGCGGTGCGCCGGGCCGCCGCCGTCTCGGGCGGCGAGGCGCACCCCATCTACGCGCCGATGCTGCTGCCCGACACGGCCACCGCGGACGCGCTGCGCGGCCAGACCGGTATCGCCCGCGCCTTCGAATACTTCGACAAGGTCACCGTCGCCGCGGTCTCCATCGGCTCGTGGGAGGCCGGGATCTCGACGGTCTACGACATGCTGACCGAGGAGGAGCGGGCCCACTACGCGGGGCTCGGCGCCGCCGCCGAGATGTCGGCCCACCTCTTCGACGCCGAGGGCCGCCGGATCGGCCGCGACCTGGGCGAGCGGTGCATCACGGTGGAGGCCGACCGGCTGCGGCGGATCCCCGAGGTGGTGGCCATCGCGGGCGGGCGCAGGAAGGCCGAGGCGATCGGTGCGGTGCTGCGGTCCGGCCTGGTCACGAGCCTGGTGACGGATACGGCCGCGGCGGACCATCTGCTCCAGGAGACGGGCCCCGGCCCCAAGCCGGCGCTGGAGCGGGCCGACCCCGACGGTCCGTAGGCGCAGGCCCGTGGCGGGCCGGGAATCGGCCCCGCCGTCGTACCAGGGCGCGCATGTGACAATGAAGTACGTGCGTTTCCTCAATGATCAGAAGCCGTCGTACGACCTGACGTACGACGATGTGTTCATGGTGCCGAGCCGCTCCGCGGTCGGCTCCCGCCAGGGCGTGGACCTGGCCTCGCCCGACGGCTCCGGCACCACCATTCCGCTCGTCGTCGCCAACATGACCGCGATCGCCGGCCGCCGCATGGCGGAGACGGTCGCCCGCCGCGGTGGCCTCGTCGTCATTCCGCAGGACATCCCGATCGACGTCGTGACCGAAGTGATCCGCTGGGTCAAGAGCCGCCATCTCGTGCTCGACACCCCGATCGTGCTCGCGCCCTCCGGGACCGTCGCCGACGCGCTGTCGCTGCTGCCCAAGCGGGCCCACGGCGCGGGGGTCGTGGTGGAGGACGGACGCCCGGTGGGCGTGGTGACCGAGTCCGACCTGACCGGGGTGGACCGCTTCACCCAGCTCTCCGAGGTGATGTCCAGGGACCTGCTGGTGCTCGACGCGGACATCGACCCGCAAGAGGCCTTCACCCGCCTCGACGCGGCCCACCGCAAGTTCGCCCCCGCCGTGGACGCGGACGGCAGGCTCGTGGGCATCCTGACCCGCAAGGGCGCGCTGCGCGCGACCCTCTACAGCCCCGCGGTGGACGCGGAGGGCAAGCTGCGGATCGCCGCCGCCGTCGGGGTCAACGGGGATGTCGAGGGCCGTACGAAGGCGCTGCTCGACGCCGGGGCGGACACCCTCGTCGTGGACACCGCCCACGGCCACCAGGAGTCTATGATCACCGCGCTCAAGGCGGTCCGGGGCCTTGGCCCGCGGGTGCCGGTCGTGGCGGGCAATGTCGTGGCCGCCGAGGGGGTGCGCGATCTCATCGAGGCGGGTGCCGACATCGTCAAGGTCGGCGTCGGACCGGGCGCCATGTGCACCACCCGCATGATGACGGGCGTGGGCCGGCCGCAGTTCTCCGCGGTGCTCGAATGCGCCGCCGAGGCGCGGAAGTTCGGCAAGCACATCTGGGCGGACGGCGGCGTCCGGCATCCGCGCGACGTCGCGATGGCGCTGGCGGCCGGGGCGTCCAACGTCATGGTCGGCTCATGGTTCGCGGGGACGTACGAGTCGCCGGGCGACCTGCAGCACACCGCCGACGGTCGGCCGTACAAGGAGAGCTTCGGCATGGCGTCGGCGCGCGCCGTGCGCAACCGCACCAGCGAGGAGTCCCCCTACGACCGTGCCCGCAAGGGCCTGTTCGAGGAGGGCATCTCGACCTCGCGGATGTTCCTGGACCCGGCCCGGCCGGGCGTCGAGGACCTGATCGACTCGATCATCGCGGGGGTGCGCAGCTCCTGCACCTACGCGGGCGCCGCCTCGCTGGAGGAGTTCCATGAGCGGGCCGTGGTCGGCGTGCAGAGCGCCGCGGGCTACGCGGAAGGCAAGCCGCTGCACGCCAGCTGGGACTGATTTTTTCAGGGCTCGGTTCGCCTCCGGGGCGCTTCAGCCTCCCCCAGCCTTCGGCCGGGGGTGCCCCCTGTCGACGGTCGACCGTGCTCGACCCCTCGTTCCTCGGGGCCTCCGCGCGCTCTCCCTTACGACAGCGGCGCGCCCCTTCGGCTCGCCCCCAGCTATCGCTGGGAGGTGCCCCCAGCCGGGGGCCGGGGGCACCCGAGGGCCGGGGTCCGCCTCAGCCTCGGCAGCGGCGCGCCCCTTCGGCTCGCTCGCCGGGGGTACCGCATGGCCGTGGCCCCACTCGGGTGAGTGGGGCCACGGCCATGCGGTAGCCGGTGGCTCACCGCACCATTCCGCGCTGCTCGCCGCGGGTGCGGGGCAGGGCGTGGCGGGGCGGGCTGGTGAGGGTGATCTGACGCACCAGCTGGTGGAACGAGACCAGCGCGGCGACCGGCGGAAGACCGGCGACGGCCATGCTGGGCGCGTTCTTGGGGGCGTGCGCGACACACAGGAACACCGCGATCGTGGAGAAGAGCACGACCACGGCCCAGGAGTGCGCGGCACCGCGGCGGTGCAGCGCGGCCCGCAGCACCGACAGCGAGGCGACCAGCCAGGGCCCGTAGACCAGCAGGGGCCACCACGCCGCCATGGACTCCGAGGTGCTGGGGGAGGCCAGATAACGCAGCGGGGGGTACGAGATCATTCCGCCGAGCACGCTCAGCATCGCGACGATGACCGTGGTGACCGCGGCGAAGATCAGGCTGATCAGCTGGAGCCACGGCATCGTCGGCAGCCGGAAGCGGACCCGGCGGCGCTTGCCGCGGCCGCGGACATGCGCGGGCGAGGGAGAACGGATGGGGCCGATGGGGCCGATGGGGCCGATGGGGCCGATGGGGCCGGTGTTGTGCACCGACTCCTCGGTGGACGCGGAGGTCGTCTGGAGCAGCCGGGCCAGGTCTCCCTCCAGGTCCCAGCGGCTCTCGATGGTCTCCGGATCGGGCAGAGGGAAAGGATTCATCTCATAGTCGACGGCCGCGTCGAACCGCTCACCGGGAGCGGGGGCGGGCCGGTGGCCGGTGGGTGGGGGCCCGTAGCCGCCCGGCCTCGGCTCGGTGTAGGTCATGCCTTGACGCCCGGTTCCGTCGTACCGGAGCGCTGGACGAAGTCCGCCTCGATCCTGCCCAGCGTCCGGAGGAAGTCCTCCCACACGCGCGAACAGTATTCGAGTGGATAGCGCTCGTCCTCACCCCCATGATCTCGGGGCCGGAACACGGGTTCGGCCGTGAGCGGGGAGTGATCGGGTGGCTGCAGACTGTCAGTGGTCACGTCCCCACCAACGACCGCTAAAATGGTGCAGTATCGCGGCATTCGGGTGAAACGCGCGCTGACTGGCGCGGTGTCTCGCAACGATTCCCCGCCGAGCGCCCCCGCGCGCAACGTTGCAACGCGTATGCGCAAGGGTGGTGCATTACGGCCGTGGGCGGACGACTCATAGGGTCTGCGCTTACGTGGAGTGGCGGGGACCGACTGCTCGGCGATTTCCCACCTGCGGGTCTGTCTCCGGGCGCCCGCATGTCCGCCGTCGGTCGCCACTACCTGACCGGCAGCGATAAAGGAGCCACCTCAGTGTTGGAGCAAGGCGCAGCACCGCCCGCCAGCCAGCGACCGGAGCCAGAGCCTCCGGCTACCGGGCTCGGTGCCCGGTTGATGCGGCGCAAGCCGGTGGAGCGGCTGGTCGCCGAGGGCGGCCAGGGCGAGGGAGGGTCCCTGCGGCGCTCACTCGGCATGTGGCAGCTCACCATGATCAGCATCGGTGCCACCCTCGGCACCGGTATCTTCGTCGTCCTCGGCGAGGCCGTTCCGGACGCCGGGCCCGCGGTCATTGTGTCCTTTGTCATAGCCGGGATCACCGCGCTGTTCTCCGCGCTGTCGTACGCAGAGCTGGCAGGCACCATCCCGGTCTCCGGATCCTCCTACTCCTACGCCTACGCCACCATGGGCGAGCTCGTCGCCTGGGTGTGCGGCTGGTGTCTGATCCTGGAGTACGGCGTCTCGGTGGCGGCGGTCGCCGTCGGCTGGGGCCAGTACCTCAATGAACTGCTCGACGGCACGCTCGGCATCAGCATCCCCGACGCACTCTCCGCACCGCCCGGCGACGGCGGCGTCTTCAACCTCCCCGCGCTGCTCGTGGTGCTGCTGGCCATGGCGTTCCTGCTGCGCGGGGCCAAGGAGAGCGCCCGCGCCAACACGATCATGGTTTGTGTGAAGATCGCCGCGCTGATCCTCTTCTGCGCTGTCGCCTTCGCCGGCATCCGGGCCGGGAACTACACCCCCTTCATGCCGCTGGGCATGGCGGGCGTCAGCGCCGCCGGGGCCACCCTCTTCTTCTCCTACATCGGCTTCGACGCCGCCTCCACGGCCGGCGAAGAGGCCAAGGACCCGCAGCGCGATCTGCCCCGCGCGATCATGCTCTCGCTGATCATCGTCACCGCCCTGTACTGCCTGGTCGCGGCCGTGGCGGTGGGTGCGCTGCCGTGGAAGAAGTTCACGGGCTCCGAGGCCGCGCTCTCCGGGATCATGGAGAGCGTCACCGGTCAGAGCTTCTGGGCCGTGCTGCTGGCGGCCGGCGCCGTCATCGCCATCGCCTCCGTCGTCCTGACCGTGCTCTACGGGCAGACCCGCATCCTCTTCGCGATGTCCCGCGACGGGCTCGTGCCCAAGGTCTTCTCCACGATCCACGAGCGGACCGGGGTGCCACGCGCCAACACCGTCATCGTCTCGCTCTTCTGCGGCGTCCTCGCCGCCGCGATCCCGCTCGGTCAGCTCGCCGACGCCACCAGCATCGGCACGCTCTTCGCCTTCGCGCTCGTCAATATCGCGGTGATCGTGCTGCGCCGGACCCGGCCCACCATGACCCGCACCTTCCGGGTGCCGCTGTCCCCGCTCTTCCCGCTGATCGGCTTCGGGCTGTGTCTTTGGATGATGGGCAGCCTGGAGGTCGTGACCTGGGTGGTCTTCGGAGTCTGGATGGCCATCGGCCTTGTGCTGTACTTCGCTTACGGCATGCGCCGATCCCGACTGGCCACAGCAGAAAAGTGATCCCCCCGCAGTGCGACTGAACGATCTCGACGAACGCATCGTCCACGCCCTCGCCGAGGACGCCCGCCGCAGCTACGCCGACATCGGCGAGCTGGTCGGCCTGTCCGCGCCCGCCGTCAAACGGCGGGTGGACCGGCTGCGCGCGGAGGGTGCCATCACCGGATTCACGGTGCGGGTCGATCCGGCGGCGCTGGGGTGGGAGACCGAGGGCTTCATCGAGCTCTACTGCCGCCACAACACGTCGCCCGACGACATTCGCCGAGGCCTGTCGCGCTACCCGGAGGTGGCGTCCGCGTCGACCGTCACCGGCGACGCGGACGCCATCGTCCAGGTCTTCGCCGCCGATATGCGCCACTTCGAGCGGGTGCTGGAGCGGATAGCGGGTGAGCCGTTTGTGGAGCGCACCAAGTCGGTGCTGGTGCTCTCTCCGTTGCTCCGGCGCTACACGTCGGGTGCCCCCGCCTGAGGGTGCGCCCGGGGGTTGTTCCCCCACCCCACCCCTTCCCGAAACTGGGGCTCCGCCCCAGCCCCCGCCGGGGGCTCCGCCCCCGGACCCCCATCCGGGGCTCCGCCCCCGGACCCCCATCCGGGGCTCCGCCCCCGGCCCCCGGGCCTTTGGGCGGGGTTGTGCCCAGGGCCTTCGCCGGGGGCCGCGTCCCTGGCCCCGGGCCC
>NZ_JBEXFG010000009.1:126936-174000 GCF_040606675.1 Streptomyces sp. NPDC005393
ACTCAGGGGCTGGGTCTACGGCCTTCGCTGGGTCCCGGGCCCTCAGGGGCTGGGTCTACGGCCTTCGCTGGGTCCCGGGCCCTCAGGGGCTGGGTCTACGGCCTTCGCTGGGTCCCGGGCCCTCAGGGGCTGGGTCCACGGCCTTCGCTGGGTCCCGGGCCTTTGGGCGGGGGCTGGGTCCACGGCCTTCGCCGGGCGTTGCGTCCCTGGCCGCCCCGGACTGCCCCTTCGGGTGGGTTCCCCGTGGCCTGAAGGGCTGGAGAATCCAGCCCGTCAGGCCACGGCACCCCGAGCGGTAATTGGGCGAGGTGGGGGACCGGGGTCCGGCGGCGGAGCCCCGGTTTCTTCGACGGACCGGGCCCGCGCAACGAATCGACGCGCTTGGCCCAAAACCCGTAATGAATCGACGGCGGATGCGCAACATTCGGACCTTGTCGGTCGATCCCCCCAAACGTACCGTCATTATGTCGCTACGTCTCTCCCCAAGGTCTGCCCATGCCGCCGCTGCGCACTGCCCTGCTCCAGAGCTCCGGTCACCCCGGCGACCCTGCCCGTAACCTCAAGGTTCTCGATGAGGCCGCCGGGCGCGCCGCGGCCGGCGGGGCCGGGCTGCTCGTCACCTCGGAGATGTTCCTTACGGGCTACGCCATCGGCGAGGGCATCCGTCGGCTGGCCGAGCCGGCCGACGGGCCGGGTGGCCGGGCCGTGGCCGAGATCGCCGCCGCGCACGGCCTCGCCGTCCTCTACGGCTACCCCGAGCGGGACGCCGACCGGGACGACACCGTCTACAACTCCGCGCGGCTGGTCGGCCCGGACGGCGCCGAGCTCGCCAACTACCGCAAGACGCATCTCTTCGGCTGCTTCGAGCGCGACTGGTTCACCCCCGGTGACACCCCCGTCGTCCAGGCCGAGCTCGGCGGGCTCACGGTGGGCGTCATGATCTGCTACGACGTGGAGTTCCCGGAGAACGTACGGGCCCACGCCCTGGCCGGGACCGATCTGCTGCTGGTGCCGACCGCGCAGATGCACCCCTTCCAGATCGTCCCCGAGTCCCTTATCCCGGTCCGGGCCTTCGAGAGCCAGCTGTACATCGCGTACGTCAACCGCACCGGCCCCGAGGGCGAGTTCGACTTCGTCGGGCTGAGCTGTCTGGCCGGCCCCGACGGCACCGTCCGCGCACGGGCCGGCCGCGGCGAGGAGCTGGTCATCGGCGACGCGGACCCCGAGCTGCTGAGCGCCTCGCGCACGGCCAACCCCTATCTGCGCGACCGCAGGCCCGGACTGTACGGGTCGCTGAGCTGACCCGGTCCCGATCCCGCCCCCCTTACTTCCCCCCTCGCAAGGAGTCCGTACCCGATGTCCATGGTGCCCACCGCCGTCCCCGGCGAGCACGAGCCTCTGCAGGCCGACACCCTCCCGCCCGTCACCATGTTCGGTCCGGACTTCCCCTACGCCTACGACGACTACCTTGCCAACCCCGAGGGGCTCGGCCAGATACCGGCGACCGAGCACGGCAGCGAGGTCGCGGTGGTCGGCGGCGGGCTGTCCGGCATCGTCACCGCGTACGAGCTGATGAAGATGGGCCTGAAGCCCGTCGTCTACGAGGCCGACCGGATCGGCGGCCGGCTGCGCACCGTCGGCTTCGAGGGCTGCGACGACTCGCTGAGCGCCGAGATGGGCGCGATGCGCTTCCCGCCGTGCTCCACCGCGCTCCAGCACTACATCGACCTGGTGGGCCTGAAGACCGAGCCGTTCCCCAACCCGCTGGCCCCCGACACCCCCTCGACCGTCGTCGACCTCAAGGGCGAGTCGCACTACGCCCGTACCATCGAGGATCTGCCGCAGATCTACCGCGAGGTGATGGACGCCTGGAACGCCTGTTTGGAGGAGGGCGCCGACTTCTCCGACATGAACCGGGCCATCCGCGAGCGGGACGTCCCCCGGATCCGCGAGATCTGGGCCCGGCTGGTCGAGAAGCTCGACAACCAGACCTTCTACGGCTTCCTCTGTGACTCCCCGGCCTTCCGGTCCTTCCGCCACCGGGAGATCTTCGGCCAGGTCGGCTTCGGCACCGGTGGCTGGGACACCGACTTCCCGAACTCCATCCTGGAGATCCTGCGGGTCGTCTACACCGAGGCCGACGACCACCACCGCGGCATCGTCGGCGGCAGCCAGCAGCTTCCGCTGCGGCTGTGGGAGCGTGAGCCCGAGAAGATCGTCCACTGGGCGCAGGGCACCTCGCTGTCCTCCCTGCACGGTGGCGAGCCGCGCCCGGCCGTGACCCGGCTGCACCGCGCCGCGGGCGACCGGATCGTGGTCACCGACGCGAGCGGCGACATCCGCTCGTACAAGGCGGTCGTCTTCACTGCGCAGTCCTGGATGCTGCTCTCCAAGATCGACTGCGATGACTCGCTCTTCCCGATCGACCACTGGACGGCGATCGAACGCACCCACTACATGGAGTCCAGCAAGCTCTTCGTCCCCGTCGACCGGCCCTTCTGGCTGGACAAGGACGAGGTCACGGGCCGGGACACGATGAGCATGACGCTCACCGACCGGATGACCCGCGGCACCTACCTGCTGGACAACGGCCCGGACCAGCCCGCCGTCATCTGCCTCTCGTACACCTGGTGCGACGACAGCCTCAAGTGGCTGCCGCTGTCCGCGAACGAGCGGATGGAGGTCATGCTGAAGTCACTGTCCGAGATCTATCCGAACGTCGACATCCGCAAGCACATCATCGGCAGCCCGGTCACGGTCTCCTGGGAGAACGAGCCCTACTTCATGGGCGCCTTCAAGGCCAACCTCCCCGGCCACTACCGCTACCAGCGCCGGCTGTTCACCCACTTCATGCAGGACCGGCTGCCGGCCGATCAGCGCGGCATCTTCCTCGCGGGCGACGACATCTCCTGGACCGCGGGGTGGGCCGAAGGCGCCGTACAGACCGCGCTCAACGCGGTGTGGGGCGTGATGCACCGCTTCGGCGGCAGCACGGACGCCAAGAACCCGGGGCCGGGCGATGTGTACGACGACATCGCGCCGGTCGAGCTCCCCGAGGACTGAGCGGCGCATCCGGCTCTCCCGCTCCCCTGCCGTCAGCCGGACGGCAGGGGAGTGAGCAGGTAGCGCCCGACCAGGCCCACGCTCGCGTCGACGCGCGCCACGAACTCCTCCGTCAGCTCCGGCAGTCGGCGCAGCCCCCACAGGGTGCGGAACGTCGCCCACGCGGCGTCCCGCGCCGCGTCCAGGCTCCATGAGCCCACCAGATGGGTCAGCGGGTCGGCCACATCCAGCACATCCGGACCCGGCATCAGATCCTCCCGGATCCGCTCCTCCAGGCCGGTGAGCACCGTGCCGATCCGGTCGAAGTCGCCCTCCAGAGCCGTCGGCTCCAGAGCGCGCGCCCGGCAGGTGTCCAGGAGCGCGAGGGCCAGGTCATGGCCGATATGTGCGTTGATCCCCGCGAGTGCGAACTGCACCGGGCGGACCCCCGGATGGCGCCGCAGCTGGAACAGCGGCCGCCAGCAGGCGGGCGGGCGCCGCCCCGCCACCGCCGCGTCGACCGCCTCCAGATAGCGCCCGGCGAAGCGTACGTCCAACTCCTCGGTGGCGGCGGGGTCCTGGAAGTACCCGGTGGTGAGGCGGCGGCCGACCTCTTCGGTGACCGACAGATACACCCGGTTGAAGACCGCCACCCCGTCTCCGGGCGGCAGCGCCGCGCCGAGCGCGCGCATGCGCGCCACAACGCTCTTCACTGTCCGCGGTGCGAGCCGCGGCGCGTGGATCGGCATCGTCATGGACGCCAGCGTGGCAGCCGGGCCCCCTCCCGTCCGGCCGTGCGCCGTCGCTTCCCCTGGACGGCCTAACCATCCGTCACAGCGCGCCCGCGTCGCTGGCGGTCCACATCGTCGGGTACAGCGGCCGCCAGCCCAGCTCCTCGCGGAGACGGGCGTTGGAGGTGATCCCGAACCACGGGTCGTCGTCGGTCCGCTCGCCCATGCCCTCCGGGATCGCCCGGCCATTGATCCGGTGCAGTTCCACGGCGGTCGCCGGAGCGTCGTCGACGATGTTGTACCGGCGCCCGGAGGCCGATCCGCCCGCCGTGCCGCCGGGAGCGCGCAGCAGCCGCAGCAGCGCCTGCGAGACATCCGCGTAGGAACCGGCGCGAGCCGCCGGTTCCCGGCCCGGTTCCCGGCCCGCCGCAGGGCGTCGCGCAGATGCGTGCCGAGCGGCGGGAGCTGCTGCGGGTGGTGGGTCTGCAGGACCTCGCCCCGCGGGGGTGAGCCCGCGGGGGTGAGGTCCTACGCCAACCGCTCGTCGTCGTTGTAGCCGCTAATGCCCGCGTCCAGCAGCGGCTCCTGCCGCTTGAGATGGGCCGGGGCCAGGGCGCGCAGCACGTGGTAGCCGGTCAGCACCACGATCGTCCCCAGCGCGATCCCGCTCAGCTCGAAGTTCCGGCTGATCTTCAGGCCGACCCCGCCGACGCCGATGACGACGCCCGCGGCGACCGGCACGAGGTTGAGCGGATTACGCAGATCCACGTTGTTGTGCACCCAGATCTGGGCGCCGAGCAGCCCGATCATGCCGTAGAGGATGACGGTGATACCGCCCAGCACCCCACCCGGCACCGCCGCCACCACCGCGCCGAACTTCGGGCACAGCCCGAAGAGCAGCGCGAAGCCCGCCGCTGCCCAGTACGCGGCGGTGGAGTAGACGCGGGTGGCGGCCATGACGCCGATGTTCTCGGAGTACGTGGTGGTGGCCGGACCGCCGACCGCCGTGGAGAGCACCGTCGCCGCGCCGTCCGCCGCGATGGCCGTGCCGAGCTGGTCGTCCAGCGGGTCGCCGATCATTTCGCCGACGGCCTTCACATGCCCGGCGTTCTCGGCGATCAGGGCGATCACGACCGGCAGCGCGACCAGCACCGCGGACCACTGGAAGCTCGGCGCGTGCAGGGACGGCAGGCCGATCCAGTCCGCCTTGGCCACACCGGACAGATCCAGCCGCCAGTGGTCGGTGACCCGCCCGCTGCCGTCGATCGAGTGGATCCTGCCGAGGAGGCGGTCGAAGAGCCAGGAGACCGCGTAGCCGAAGACCAGCCCCAGGAAGATCGCGACACGGGACCAGAAGCCGCGCAGACAGACCACGGCCGCCCCTGTGACCAGCATCGTGAGCAGCGCGGTCCATTGGTCGGCGGGCCAGTACGTCCCGGCGGTCACGGGGGCGAGATTGAACCCGATCAGCATGACCACCGCACCGGTCACCACCGGCGGCATCGCCGCGTGGATGACGCCCGCGCCGAATTTCCGTACCGCCAGTCCGCTCAGGAACAGCACCGTGCCGACCACCAGGATCGCCCCGGTGACGGCGGCGCTGCCGCCGCCCTGTGCCCGGATCACCGCCGCCACGCCGACGAAGGACAGGCTGCACCCCAGATAGCTGGGCACCCGGCCGCGGGTCGCGAGCAGGAACAGCATGGTCGCGACCCCGGACATCATGATCGCGAGGTTGGGGTCGAGGCCCATCAGCACCGGGGCGACAAAGCTCGCTCCGAACATGGCCACGACATGCTGTGCGCCCAGGCCCAGCGTCCTCGGCCAGGACAGCCGCTCATCCGGCCTGACGACCGCTCCGGGGGCGGGGGTGCGCCCATCGCCGTGCAAGGTCCAGCGCACGCCGAGGCCCATGACTGCTCCACTTCATTGCTGCGGGGGGATCGCACCAATGTTAGACGGCCGAAAATGTGTTCCTTGCAGCTATGTCGTCGCCGTGAAGGGATCGGACAGCGACTGCGCCTCGGCATAGCTGGGCGGATCACCGGCCGGATCGGCGCCCGGGTGGGCGATCGTCCAGGCCAGCTCGACGGCGCGGTGCAGGGCGGCGCGGAAGAGCAGCGATCCGCAGCTGATCCGCCGCACGCCGAGCTCGGCCAGCCGGTCGTAGGTGTGGCGGCCGGGGGCGAACAGGATGTTCAGCGGGGTCTCGCCGAGGTCGCGGACCAGGGCGGCGATGTCCCGTTCAGCGGTGAGCGCGGGGACGAAGACGCCGTCGGCACCCGCCCGTACATACGCCTCGGCGCGCTCGGCCGCGGCGGCCAGTGGGGGCGTCATTCCGCCACCGATGGCGGCGAGCCAGTGGGTGTCGGTGCGCGCGTTCACAAAGAGGCGGGGCACCCGCTCCTTGACCGCCGCGATCACCGCGTACTGGTGTGTCAAGGGCGCGAGGGTGCCGTCCGGGCGTCCGTCCTCGATGTTCACCCCGGCGACCCCGGCCTCGTCCAGCTCGGCCGCGAGCGCCGCGACCTCCTCGGGCCGTTCGCCGAACCCGCCCTCGATGTCGACGGTCACCAGCACCGGCAGCCGAACGATGCCGCGCGCGAGGGCGAGCGTCTGCTCGCGCGTGGCGCCGGTCGCGTCCGGCAGCCCGGCCGCCACGGCCACGCCGAGGCTGGTGGTGCCGATGGCGGGAAAGCCGCGCCGGGCGAGGGCGGCGGCGGAGGCGTGGTCCCAGGCGTTGGGGAGGAGCAGAGGGCGCTCAGCGTGGTGGAGTCGGCGGAAATCCGCGTGGGGAGAGGCGTTCATGCCGCCGACCGTAGGCGCGGATCGTTTCGGCGCCGGCCGAAGCCTGGCGCCGGCGCGTCATTCCGCGCGTCACTCGGCGAGAGTGACGCCGAGCAACTCGCGCATCGCCCGCTCGCCGTGCGCACTGACGCGCAGCGCCCGCCCGCTGCCGATCCGTACGCACCAGCCGGCGTCCAGCGTGTGCCGGCACAGCGCGGCCCCGGCCACCCCGGCCAGATGCGGGCGGCGCTCGGTCCAGTCGAGACAGCTGCGGACCATCGGCCGCCGCCCGCGCGAGGCGGCAGCCGTGAGATCGATGCCCAGGTCCTGGAACCAGGCCATCCCGGGCTCCGTCAGCGCGAACCCCGTCGCGCCCTGCAGCAGCCCGCGCTCCAGCATCGCGTCCGTGATCGCGGTGCCCAGGCGCCCGGCGAGATGGTCGTAGCAGGTCCGGGCCCGCGCCATGGCCCCGCTCGCGCTGGAGGCGCGCAGCGTACGGGGCGGGGGCGGGGGTGCGGCGTGCGCGGACAGATCCTCGATCAGCTGCGCGACCTGCGGCCCGGCCAGCCGTACGTAGCGATGCCGGCCCTGGCGCTCCTCCGCCAGCAGGCCGCCCTCGATGAGCCGGCTCAGATGCTCGCTCGCCGTCGACGCGGCGACCCCGGCGTGGCGCGCCAACTCCCCGGCGGTCCATGCGCGCCCGTCGAGCAGCGCCAGACAGATGGTGGCGCGTGTCTCATCGGCGATGAGGGAGGCCAGCCGCGCGAGTTGCGGCCCGCGGAGTCCGCCTCCGCTGTGTGCGGTGGGGGTCATGTGCCCATGATGCGCTGCCGGCGTTTCGGTCCCCACCGAACCGTTCGGGCCGGGTCAGGGGAGGGTGGCACGGGAGGACGGGCCGGGTTGGAGGGTGGGGTCCGTGGGCGGCGTGCGCAGGACGCCCGCCCCCGCCACCAGGCCCAGCGTCAACACCGTGACCAGGCAGAACGAGACCGTCAGCGAGGTCATGTCCGCGATCGAGCCCATGGCCGCCGGGGCGATCAGGCCCGAGGTGTAGGTGATCGTGGCGACGCCCGCGATGGCCTGGCTGGGGGCCGCGCCGCTGCGGCCGGCGGCGGCGAAGGCCAGAGGCACGACGACCGCGATGCCCAGGCCGATGAGGCCGAAGCCGGCGATGGCGAGGGCCGGTCCGGAGGCCGTGACGAGGAGGAGGCCGCCGAGGGTGGCGAGGACTCCGCCGGTCCGTACCGTCCGTACGGAGCCGAAGCGGGCCACCGCCGCGTCGCCGATCAACCGCGCTCCGGCCATCGTGCAGGAGAAGGCGGTGGTGCAGGCGGCGGCGACACCGGGGGAGGAGCCCATGACGTCGCGCAGGTAGACCGCAGACCAGTCCAGGCTGGCCCCCTCGGCGAAGACCGCGCAGAACCCCACCGCGCCGATGATCAGCGCGGAGCGGGGCGGGAGGGTGAAGCGGGGCGGGGGGTGCTCCTCGGGGGCGCTGCGCAGGTCGAGGACCCAGTGACAGGCCACCGCGCCGAGCACCGTGAGGACCGCGGCGGCGACGCCGAGGTGCAGCCGGGCGTCCGCGTCGGCGTGGGCGGCGACCGTGCCCGCGGCCGAGCCGGTGAGCGCGCCAACGCTCCACATTCCGTGCAGCCCGGACATGATCGGGCGGCCGAGGCGGGTCTCGATCTCCACGCCGAGGGCGTTCATGGCGACGTCGGACATCCCGGCGCTCGCGCCGGAGAGGAAGAGCGCGCCGCACAGCCAGCTCAGCCCGGGGGCGAGCGGGGGCATCACCAGCCACGCGCACCACAGGGCGAGCAGCCCGCGCAGCGCCGCGCGGGCGCCGAAGCGGTGGCTGATCCGCCCGGCCAGCGGCATCGCGACGGAGGCGCCGATCGCGGGGAAGGCGAGCGCGAGGCCGAGTTGGCCGGCGCTGATGTCCAACCGCTCCTGGATCCAGGGGATGCGGGTGGCGAAGTTGCCGGTGACCGCGCCGTGGACGGCGAACACCGCCGCGACGGCCACCCGCGCCCGCCGTACCTGGGGCATCCCGGGTGTCCGGGAGTCCGTACCACCGCCCATGTCTGTCGCACGCTCCTCGTGGCGCGGCTTTCCGACGATAAGTCCTCAGCCGAATGCCCGGCCGAGCGGAAACTATCAGGAAGCCTGCCTGATAGATGGAGTTCTCCCGGCAGCCGGTCTGGAAGGATCCCGGCACGACGTCGACGCGCGTGCCCGTGGCGGGCCGCACCGCCTCTCCGAGTACGGCACGGACCATCAATGACCGCCTGGCCCTGCAACTTCTCAAGGACGGGGGCCCGTTGACCGCGGGGCAGCTCAAAACGCTGACCGGCCTGTCCCGCCCCACCATCGCGGACCTGGTCGAGCGGCTGCGGGCGGCCGGGCTGGTGGCGGTCGTGGGCGAGTCGGGGGCGGAGCGGCGCGGCCCCACGTCGCCCGCATGTCGCCGCTGCGTACGCGGGTACGCGCCGGGGCGGTGGGCGGCGGCGGGGTGCTGCGCGGTGCGGTGCTGACCGCGATGGACGCGGCGCACAACGAGCCGTTCGGCGCCCGGTAGCCCCCCGCCCGGCGGGATCTGTGGGCGGTACGGCCCGCCGTCGAGCAGCTCGACAGCATCGCGCTCGCGCAGGGCGAGTGAGCCACACCACATGGGGCCCGGCTCCACCTGCGGCAATGACCCGTGGCACACTGGGGCCGTACCAGTGACGTCAGCGCACTCCGGGGTCGGTGAAAATCCGAACCGGCGGTTACAGTCCGCGACCCGTCCGCCGCCAGCGGCCGGTTGACCAGGTGAAATTCCTGGACCGACGGTTAGAGTCCGGATGGGAGGCAGTGCGCGGCGGTAGCGACATCACCGGTGCGCCGCCATTGGCGGGCCGCCCTTTCGGCGCGGGCCCGTTGTCCCGATCGCGGCGTGCTGGCGGCGGCGTTTCCGTCTCTTGTCTTACTCGACAGCCCCGGAGTCCGTGCCCGAAGAGGCAGGAGGACCCGGTGGCCACCGCAGCCGAAGCCGAAGCGATGCGCCGTGCCGTCGCGCTCGCCGCCCGCGGCCTCGGCCACACCAGCCCCAACCCCGTCGTCGGCTGCGTCGTGCTCGACGCCGACGGCCGCATCGTCGGCGAGGGCTGGCATCAGCGGGCTGGCGGCCCCCACGCCGAGATCCACGCGCTGCGCGAGGCGGGGGAGCGGGCCCGCGGCGGCACCGCCCTGGTCACCCTCGAACCCTGTAACCACACCGGCCGCACCGGCCCCTGTGCCCAGGCGCTCATCGACGCCGGGATCGCCCGTGTCCGCTACGCGGTCGCCGATCCCACCGCCCAGGCCAGGGGCGGCGGCGCCACCCTCGCCGCCGCGGGGATCGACGTCGAGGCGGGAGCGCTGGCGCAGGAGGCCGAGGCGGTCAACGAAGCCTGGCTGACGTCGATGCGGCGCGGCCGCCCCTTCGTGCTGTGGAAGTACGCGGCCACCCTGGACGGGCGCAGCGCGGCCGCCGACGGCACCAGCCGCTGGATCACCTCGGCCGCGTCCCGCGCCGATGTGCACCGGCTGCGCGCGGAGGCGGACGCCGTCGTCGTCGGCTCCGGCACCCTGCGCGCCGACGACCCCCATCTGGCCGTACGGGACCGGGAGGGCGCGAGGCAGCCGCTGCGCGTCGTCGTCGACACCAACGCGACCGTGAAGCCTGACGCCCGGGTCCTGGACGACGCGGCGCCCACCCTGATCGCGGTGGCCGAGGACGCCGACACCGACCGTCTGCCGGGCGGCGCCGAGACCGTGCGGCTGCCGCGCGCCCAAGACGGCGGGGGGCTCGACATCGCCGCGCTCCTCGCCGAACTGCACGGCCGTGGGGTGCGCTCCGTCCTGCTGGAGGGCGGCCCCACCCTCGCCGGGGCGTTCCTCGCCGCGGGCGCCGTCGACAAGGTCGTCGGCTATCTCGCCCCCGTACTGCTCGGTGCGGGCCCCGCCGCCCTCGCCGACGCCGGAATCACCACCATCGCCCGGGCGTTGCGCCTCGATACGGCCGAAGTCACCCGGCTCGGCCCCGATCTGCGCATCACCGCCCACCCCGTCGCCCCCGCCCCCCTCGCCGAGGAGAACTGAAGTGTTCACCGGAATTGTCGAAGAACTGGGTGAGATCGTCGCCATCGAGAACCTGGGCGACGCCTCCCGCTTCCAGGTGCGCGGCCCCGTCGTCACCGAGGGTGCGAAGCATGGCGACTCCATCGCCGTCAACGGCGTCTGTCTCACCGTCGTCGACATCCACGAGGGCGGCGGAGGCGGCGAGTTCAGCGCCGATGTCATGGCCGAGACCCTGAACCGCTCCAGCCTCGGCGCGCTCACCGTCGGCTCCCGGGTCAACCTGGAGCGCCCGATGGCGCTCGGCGGGCGGCTCGGCGGCCACATCGTCCAGGGCCACGTCGACGGCACCGGCACGATCGTCGAGCGCAAGCTCTCCGAGCACTGGGAGATCGTGAGCATCTCGCTGCCCGCCGAGCTGAGCCGCTATGTCGTCGAGAAGGGCTCCATCACGGTCGACGGCATCAGCCTGACCGTCGTCGACGCGGGCCCCGACTACTTCACCGTCAGTCTCATCCCGACCACGCTCGCGCTCACCACGCTCGGGGTCAAGCAGTCCGGCGACCCGGTCAACCTCGAGGTGGACGTGCTCGCCAAATACGTCGAGCGGCTGCTGGGACGGGACGCCGGCGCCCAGAAGAAGGAGGCCATCGCATGAGTGAGGCACACGCGGTCACCGAGCCGCAGCCGACGACCGCGCCCGCACCGCTGCGCCCCCCGCGCCGCGCGGGGGAGTGGCCCGACGAGCTGGCGCTGGACACCGTCGAGCGGGCCATCGCCGAGATCGCCGCGGGCCGCCCCGTCGTGGTCGTGGACGACGAGGACCGGGAGAACGAGGGCGATCTCATCATCGCCGCCGAGACGATCACCCCGGAGCACGTCGCGTTCATGATGACCGAGTGCCGCGGGCTGATCTGCGCCACCCTGGACGCCGCCGACATCGACCGGCTCGAACTGCCGCAGATGGTCGAGCACAACTCCGAGTCCATGCGCACCGCCTTCACCGTCTCGGTCGACGCCACCGCCGAGCACGGCGTCGGCACCGGCATCTCCGCCGCCGACCGGGCCACCACCCTGCGGCTGCTGGCCGACCCGGACAGCACCCCAGCCGACTTCGCCCGCCCAGGCCACATCTTCCCGCTGCGCGCCCGCCCCGGCGGCGTGCTCGCCCGCAACGGCCACACCGAGGCCGGGGTGGACCTGGCCCGGCTCGCGGGGCTGCGCCCGGCGGCCGCGATCGTCGAGATCGCGGGGGAGGACGGTGCGATGCTGCGCCTGCCCGAGCTGGTCGCCTTCGCGCGTAAGCACGGTCTCGCGATCATCTCCATCGAGGACCTGATCGCCCACCGCAGGCCCGCCGAGCCCCTGGTGAAGCGCGAGGCCGAGACCCGGCTGCCCACCGCCTTCGGGGACTTCCAGGCGTACGGCTACCGCGCGACCACCGACGGGGTCGAGCACATCGCGCTCGTCCAGGGCGAGATCGGCGACGGCGAGGACGTCCTCGTCCGGGTTCACTCCGAATGCCTCACCGGCGATGTCTTCCACTCGCTGCGCTGCGACTGCGGCCCCCAGCTGCACGCCTCGCTGAAGCGGGTCACCGTCGAGGGGCGCGGCGTCGTCCTGTATCTGCGCGGCCACGAGGGGCGCGGCATCGGGCTGCTGTCCAAGCTGCGCGCGTACGAGCTCCAGGAGCTGGGCCGGGACACCCTGGACGCCAATCTGGAGCTCGGCCTGCCCGCCGACGCCCGCGACTACGCCGCGGGCGCGGAGATCCTCGCCGACCTCGGCGTGCGCTCCCTGCGGCTGATGACCAACAACCCCGAGAAGACCACGGCCCTGGTCCGGCACGGGCTGCGGGTCACCGGCCGGGAGCCGATGCCCGTCCAGGCCGGGGAGCACAATCTGCGCTACCTGCGGACCAAGCGGGACCGGATGGGGCATGACCTGCCGTGGCTGGACGGCGACCGCGCCGAGCCCGTGTCCGCCTGCGGCAATCAGTAAGCACACCAAGTACACCCGTACGTATGAAAGATCTGCACCGAGGAGAGACGTGAGCGGTAAGGGCGCCCCCGAACTGTCCGTGAAGAACTGCGGGGACCTGCGCGTCGCCGTCATCGCCGCACAGTGGCACGAGAAGGTGATGGACGGACTGGTCGACGGCGCCCTGCGCGCCCTCGGCGAGCTGGGCATCGACGAGCCCACCCTGCTGCGGGTGCCCGGCAGCTTCGAACTGCCGGTGGTCGCGAAGGTCCTCGCCGCCCGCGGCTACGACGCGATCGTGGCGCTGGGCGTCGTCATCCGTGGCGGCACCCCCCACTTCGACTATGTCTGCCAGGGCGTCACCCAGGGCCTCACCCAGGTCAGCGTGGACACCGGCGTCCCCATCGGCTTCGGCGTGCTGACCTGCGACACCGAGGAGCAGGCCCTCGACCGGGCCGGGATCGCGGGCTCCAGCGAGGACAAGGGCCACGAGGCGGTCACCGCCGCCGTCGCCACCGCCACCACCCTGCGCTCGGTCGCCGAACCCTGGCGCTGAGTGGTGTCGCGCGACCCAAGTAGGATGACGGACACCATGCCCAAGAAGACGTTCGAGGAGCTCTTCACCGAGCTCCAGCAGAAGGCCGCCACGGCCGACCCCGCCACCTCCCGCACCGCCGAGCTGCTCCAGTCCGGTGTGCACGCCATCGGCAAGAAGGTGGTGGAGGAGGCCGCCGAGGTGTGGATGGCCGCGGAGTACGAAAGCGACGCGGCCACCGCCGAGGAGATCTCCCAGCTCCTCTACCACCTTCAGGTGATGATGGTCGCCCGGGGCCTGACCCTCGACGACGTCTACGCCCACCTCTGACACACCCCCGCCCTCCCAGCCCGTCCCTCGCGACCGAAGGAAAGAACACTCATGCTGCGCATCGCCGTCCCCAACAAGGGTTCACTGTCCGAGCCTGCGTCGGCGATGCTCCATGAGGCGGGCTACCGGCAGCGCAAGGACCGCAGGGAGCTCGTCCTCGTCGACGCCGACAACGGGGTGGAGTTCTTCTTCCTGCGCCCCCGCGACATCGCCGTGTACGTCGGCTCCGGCCGGCTCGACATCGGCATCACCGGCCGCGATCTGCTGCTGGACTCCGGCTCCCAGGCCGAGGAGATCATGCAGCTCGGCTTCGCCGGGTCCACCTTCCGCTACGCCACCCGCCCCGGCACCGCGAAGGACGTCACCGAGTTCGGCGGCATGACCGTGGCCACCTCCTTCGCCGGCCTGGTCACCAAGCACCTCGCCGACAGCGGGGTGGACGCCGCCGTGGTGCACCTGGACGGTGCCGTCGAGACCGCCATCCAGCTCGGCGTCGCCGAGGTCATCGCCGATGTCGTCGAGACCGGCACGACCCTGCGCAACGCGGGCCTGGAGATCATCGGCGAGCCGATCCTGGAGTCGGAGGCGATCGTCATCCGCCGCACCGGCGCCCCCACCGACGACCCCAAGGTGCAGCAGTTCCTCCGCCGGATGCAGGGTGTGCTGGTGGCCCGGCGCTACGTGATGATGGACTACGACATCCGGGTCGAGCAGGTGGAGCGCGCCGTGGCGCTGACCCCCGGCCTCGAGTCGCCCACCGTCTCCCCGCTGCACCACGAGGGCTGGGTCGCGGTCCGCTCGATGGTCCCCGCCAAGGACGCCCAGCGGATCATGGACGAGCTGTACGAGCTGGGTGCCCGGGCGATCCTCACCACCGGCATCCACGCCTGCCGCCTCTGATCCCCCTGCCGCCCCCTCTCCACGCCCTCTCACGAGAGACCGACCACGTGTCCGCCGCCGCGCCCCCGCCCGCCCTGCCCATCACCTTCCGGCCGACCCGGACCCGGGCCGTCCTGATGACCGTCGGCGTCGCCGTCGTGATCGTCCTCACCGCGGTCGGGCTGCTCCTGGAGAGCCTGACCCCGGGCGAGAAGGCCAGCTTCATCGTCACCGGACTGCTGTTCTTCGGGGTGCTGGCGCTGTTCTGCCGCCCCAAGGTGGTGGCCGAGGCGGACGGGGTGACCGTCGTCAACCTCACGACCACGCGGCGGCTGGAGTGGGCGGAGGTGCTCCGGGTCAATCTGCGGCCCGGTGACCCCTGGGTCTATCTGGACCTCGCCGACGGCACCAGCCTGCCCGCGATGGGCATCCAGCCGGGCATCGCCAAGGCGCGGGCCATCAGCGACGCGCGCGCCCTGCGCGCGCTCGCCGAGCGGCACGGCACGGGCGGCGCCGACGGCGCAAGGGACTGATCGGCCCTGGGGGCCTGCCCTCTTCACCCCATCCTTGATTACTCTGTTGCCCCGGGGCCGAACGGTGCCCCACCCCGCCTTCAACCTGCCCGCGCGCCGCGCGCGCAGCCGGCGGGCTCCCCTGCGACCCGAGGAGTGACTCCCTCCGCAGATGGACGGATCGTCCTGTAGTACCTGCGCCGCCGCCGACCTCAAGGCGGCGGCATGAGCACCACCCTGTCCCTCCTGCTGCTCTCCGCGGCACTCGTCCTCATCCTCGCCAACGGCTTCTTCGTGGCCGCCGAATTCGGCCTGGTCACCGTCGAGCGACCGGACGCCGAGCGCGCGGCCGACGAGGGCGACCGGCGCGCCCGTACCGTCGTCGACGCGCTGCGCGAGCTGTCCTTCCAGCTCTCCGGCACCCAGCTCGGCATCACCATCACCTCGCTGGTCGTCGGCATGCTCGCCGAGCCCGCGCTCGGCCATCTGCTGATCGCGCCGCTGGAAGCGGTCGGGCTGCCGCACGGTGCCGTCTCCGGCGTCGCCGTCGTCCTCGGCATGCTGGTGGCATCCGCCGTCCAGATGGTCATCGGCGAGCTCGTGCCGAAGAACTGGGCGATCTCCCGGCCGCTGCAGGTCGCCCGCTTCGTCGCCGGCCCGCAGTACGCCTTCGCCCGCTTCTTCCGGCCCGTGATCGCCCTGCTCAACACCGTCGCCAACCGGCTGGTGCGGGCGCTGGGCGTCGAGCCCACCGAGGAGCTGGCCTCCGCCCGTACCCCCGGTGAGCTGGTCTCGCTCGCCCGCCACTCGGCGCTGGCCGGCGCGATCGAGCAGGACACCGCCGATCTGTTCGTCCGGACCCTCTCGCTCGGCGAGCTGACCGCCCAGCATGTGATGACCCCCCGGGTGCGGGTCAGCGCGCTCCAGTCCTCGGCGACCGCCGTGGATGTTCTCAACCTCACCCGCGCCACCGGGCTGTCCCGCTTCCCCGTCTACCGCGACCGGCTCGACGAGGTCATCGGGATGGTGCACCTCAAGGACGCCCTCGCGGTGCCCTCCGAGGACCGGCTGCGCACCCCCGTCGTGCGGATCGCCCGGCCCCCGCTGCTGGTCCCCGAGACGCTGCCCGTCCAGCCGCTGCTGGAGCGGCTGCGCAACGAGCAGCCGATAGCCGTTGTCGTCGACGAGTACGGGGGCACGGCGGGCGTCGTCACGCTGGAGGACATCGTGGAGGAGCTGGTCGGCGAGGTCCGCGACGAACACGACGACGCGACCGCCGACACGCCCGATCTGGGGCCGACCGTCACCGACGACGGCAGCCCCGCCTGGGACGCCGACGGCAGCTGCCGCGTCGACACGCTGCGCCGTATCGGCCTGGAGGCGCCCGACGGGCCGTACGAGACCGTGGCCGGACTCGTCGCCGATCTGCTGGAGCGGATCCCCGCCCCCGGTGACACCGCCGAGCTGCCCGGCTGGAAGCTGGCCGTCCGGCAGGTCGGCCACCATCGGGCGGAGCTGGTACGCATCGTCCGGAGCAAGGCGGGTACGCCGGGTACGCAGACGGGTGCCGATGCCGATGCCGGTGCCGGTGTCGGTGTCGGTGTCGGTGCCGGTGCCGGTGCCGGGGCCGATGGTGCGATCGCTGCCGGGAAGGGGGCTGGGCGATGAGTGTCGTACAGCTTCTCTTCGCCGCGCTGTTGGTCCTCGCCAACGGCTTCTTCGTGGGCGCCGAGTTCGCCCTCGTCTCGGTGCGCCGCAGCCAGATCGAGCCGCGCGCGGCCGAGGGCTCGGGGCGCGCCCGTACGGTCCTCACGGGCCTGGAGAACCTGCCGCAGATGATGGCGGCCGCGCAGTTCGGCATCACCGTCTGCTCGCTGACCCTCGGTGCGGTCGCCGAGCCGACCATCGCCCATTTGCTGGAGCCGGTCTTCCACGCCGTCCAGCTGCCCGAGCAGCTGGTCCACCCCCTCGGCTACGTCATCGCGCTCGCCTTCGTCGTCTGTCTGCACCTGGTCATCGGCGAGATGGTGCCGAAGAACCTGGCCATGGCGGCGCCGGCGAAGACCGCGCTGTGGCTCGGCCCCGGCCTTGTCGCCTTCGCCCGGCTGTGCCGGCCGGTCACCGCGCTGCTCGGGGCCTGCGCCCGGCTGGTGCTGCGGCTGTTCCGCGTCGAGCCCAAGGACGAGGTCGAGGCCGTCTTCACCAGTGAGCAGCTGACCCATCTGGTCGAGGACTCCCACCAGGCCGGGCTGCTCGACCCCGGCGAGCACGAGCGGCTGGCCGACGCCCTGGAGCTCGGCAGCCGCCCGATCACGGATGTGCTCCTGGACCCGGCGGGGCTGGTCACCGTCGACCCCTCGGTCACGCCGCGGCAGATCGAGGAGCTGACGGTACGGACCGGCTACTCGCGCTTCCCGGTGCGGGGGCCCGTCGGCGCCTTCATGGGCTATCTGCATGTGAAGGACGTCCTGGACCTGGAGTCCCCCGAGCGGGCCGTACCGCAGCGGGTCTGGCGGCCGATCGAGACCCTACGGGCCGAGCTGCCGCTGGACGACGCCCTCACGGTGATGCGGCGCGCCGCCTCCCATCTGGCCGCCGTCGCCGACGCGTCCGGGAAGGTGCTGGGGCTTGTGGCCCTGGAGGACGTCCTGGAGATGCTGGTCGGCGAGGTGCGCGACCCCGCCCACCGGGACGAGGGCCGCGGGCGGGTGAGCGAGCCGCGCGGTGAGTCGGCGGCCGCGTCCATGCCGGCGTCGGCGTCGGCGTCGTCGTCGGCGTCGGCGGATGAGCGGGCGATGGTCGCGCGGTAGGGGACAGGGCCTACGCCAGCGGGGGGTCCTGGGGATCGCGGTACATGGGGCCGCGACCGGACAGGACCTCCCCGTACGCCTGCATCAGATCCGGCAGCCGCAGGGTGGCGAGGTCGTCACGGGTCGGCGTCCCCGTCCAGCCGGACAGCCGCAGATCCCGGTACGCGCAGCTCTTCTCGTACAGCGTGCGCAGAAACCGCCCGTTCCCCAGCTCGTCGATCCAGCCCTGGTCCACCACATGGCCGCTGATGCTCCGCAGCTCCTCCAGGGCCTCCTCGTCCCACACATCGCCGTTCTCCGCGGCCAGTACTTGCCCGATGCGGGTGAGTTCGAGCGGGCGGTAGCTGGGGAAGTCCACGCGGGTGGTGAAGCGGGAGCCGAGGCCGGGGTTGGCGGCGAGCAGCCGGTCCATGCCCTCGGGGTAGCCGGCGAGGATGACGACGAGCCGGTCGCGGTTGTCCTCGGCACGTTTGAGGAGGACCTGGAGCGCCTCGTCGCCGTAGGCGTCGCCCTTGCTGTAGCCGGAGTTGGACAGGCTGTACGCCTCGTCGACGAAGAGCACCCCGCCGAGCGCCGAGTCGATGAGCTCATTGGCCTTGACCGCCGTCTGGCCGAGGTACTCGCCGACCAGATCGGCGCGCCCGGCCTCGACCAGATGGTCGCCGCCGAGGAGCCCGAGGGCGTAGAAGACGCGGCCGAGGATGCGGGCCACGGTGGTCTTGCCGGTGCCGGAGGGGCCGGAGAAGACGAAGTGCCGCTTGGGCGGCTGGACCGGGAGGCCCTGGCCTGCACGCAGCCGCGCCATATGGAGCTGCGCCGACAGCGCCCGCACCTGCCGTTTGACGGGCTCCAGGCCGACCATGCGCTCCAGCTCCTGCAGGGCGCTCTCCAGCAGGACGGGGTCGGAGGGGCCGGGCTGGGAGGAGAGGCCGGCCCGCTCGCGCGTCCCGCCCGCGCCGACCACGGCGGGGCCGATGAAGCGTGGGCCGTCGGGGCCTTCGGCGGCGGGCCGCGGATCGCGGCTGTCGGCCGGATCGGGGGCGGACAGCGGGTCGGCGGGGTCGATGGCGGTGGTGTCCCGGCCGTCCGTGGCGTCCTGACTGCCGACCCCGGCTAAGGTGACGGCGGCAAGATCCGCGGTCTCGTCCAGACCGTCGGACTCCGCTATCGCCGCGAGCCGCGCCGAGGTGTCCATGAAGGTGGGGTCGATACGGTGCACCGCGCGGTAGAGGGGGTGCGCGGCGGCGCTGCGCCCGGTGCCCTCATGCGCGCGGGCGAGCCAGTACCGCAGCTCCTTGCGCTGGGGCTGTTCGCTGCGACAGCGCATCAACGCGGCCGAGAGCAGCGGTTCGGCCTGGCTGTACATCTCCAGCCGGACCCGGGCCATTCCGCCGAAGAGCCCCGCCTCGATGCCGAGGAAGGCATCGTCCAGCAGCGGCTCGGTGTGGCGCACGAGCTGCTCCCAGTCCTTGACCAGATAGGCGCGGCAGGCGTGCAGAAAGCGGGCCTGGGGGTCCGCCTCCACGGGCGGGCAGCCGGCCAGCGCCCGGTCCAGCTCGGGGACATGACGGCCGTCGAGCCAGTGCGAGGCGTGCGCGAGCAGCAGATCCCGGCTGGTCTCCAGCACCGGCTGGACCCACCAGCCCAGCCAGTACCAGGAGTTGAGGGTGCGGCGATGGCGGGCGCGCTGCTCGCCGAAGCGGTCGCGGTGCCGGTACATCCGCAGCAGCGCGGTGGCGGTGTCGGCGCGCAGCGCGTGCAGTCCGAGCCAGGCGTCGGCCATGCCGGGGTCGTGCCGCACCGCGGCCCGGAACTCCTCCTCGGCCTGCGCGTACGCGCCCATGGTGTAGGCGTCGACGGCCCGCAGCCAGGCGAGATCGGCCGGGGCGTGCGAACTCTGCGTGCCGAAATCCATCACGTCCCCCACAACCCCTGCCCCCGTGGATGCCGCAAGGGCGACTGCCCCTCTCGCATCCTACCTGCGCAGGCGGCACCGGCCGAGGGTGCCGCACTGTTGTTCGTCGCAATCACACAAGGTCGGGCGGTTGTGCGCGGGGGGCGTGTAAGGGGCGCGGAAAGGCCGGTGCCGCATGGTCACCCAGAGTGAGGAGGTGGCGGCGGAAAGCGCCCGAAAAGCGGCGACAGACAGGACGAAGCCCCCGATCACGGGGGAACAACCGGGGGCTTCGCGTTGTGGGGCGACTCGTACGAGTCACACATTGAGAACGTAAGACCTGTATGGCCCCCAGGTCAAGCCGAGTTGAGCCACGCGTCACACGTCGGCGCGGGGGTGCGAGCGGGCCGGTCACACAGGATCACGCTGTGTGAGGCCGAGGGGCGTTTCCGTCGTCCGCCGCGGGCCCCGATAGCAACTCGTACCCCTTCTTTCGCTCCAGCACCAATGTTCCGGCATATGGACGCGAGGGGTCGGCGGCGAAGTGCGCGCGCTCGGCGGGCCGCCAGCCGTCCCAGAATGCGGACAGCTCCGGTCCGTCACGCAGCTGTCCACGGTGCCAGGACGCGAGGTCGGGCAGGTCCATCCACACCAGATGGGCCAGATGCGGACGTACCGCGCGGCGGCCGCTGCCCACCCCTTCGAGCAGGACGACCGGGGCGGGGTCGAGCCGCCGCCGCGTCGCCGCGAAGCGGCGCTCCACCCAGTCGTACGGGGCGAACCAGGCGGCGGCGCCCCGGGCGAGCGGGGCCAGGATGTGCTCGTGCAACCGCCCGGTCCACCCGAACAGCTCCTCATGGGTGGCGAAGTCGTCCGTGTGCAGAACGGGCGCGCCGCCGAGCGCCGCCGCCAGCCGCCCGGCGAAGGTGGTCTTCCCGGAGCCGGCGTGCCCGTCGACGGCCACGAGCCGGACCGCACCGCATGAGGGGGGCAGGGCGCGCAGCCGCCGGGCGAGGGCGTCGAGGGGGCCGGCCGGGTCCGAAGTCTGCATCGCGGACCACCTTACGGCTCCCGCGGCCCGTTCACTCCACTGGTCCACACCACTATTGATGACCGCGCCAGGCGGGGAACCACTGGTCTGAGACGACTCGCGGCGGCATAGTTGTGCGACTGTCGCGCACCCGCCGACCCGTTGGACTGGACGACGACTGGGGGAACCCCGCATGACCAGATCCGGATTCACGCCTCGCCGCTCCGTGCTCGCCGCCGCTCTTGGCGTCGCGGGCGCGGCCGCCGTGTCCACGACCGCCGTCGCGGCCTCCGGGACGCCCCGTCCGGCCGCGGCCCCGGCGGGGGCCGCGGCGGGGAAACCGGCGGGCAAGAAGGCCGGCCCGGTCGCGGAGTACCACGGCTGGAGCAGTCACGCCGAATGGCGGACCGGCGCCGCCAAGGGCGTCCGCGCCGAGGCCGGCGCCCGCCCCGGCATCGTGATCTCCCGCCCGCTCGGCACCGTGGACTACACCGATCCGCACACCGGCACCAAGGCCGCATGGGAGTACGCGACCTGGACCTCCCCGGCGCGGAAGCTCTCCGTCCCGGCGACCGAGGCCATCGTCTCCTGGAACGCCCGCACCCCGGCCGGCACCTGGATCCAGGCCGAGCTGAAGGGCACGTACTCCGATTCCACCGCGACCCCCTGGTATGTGATGGGCCGCTGGGCGTCCGACGACGGCGCCGCCTCCATCCGGCGCACGTCGGTGGACGGCCAGAGCGACGACAAGAGCTCGGTGTGGACCGACACCTTCGCCATCGACAAGCCCGCGAGTGGGCTGCGGCTGGTCTCCTACCAGGTGCGGCTGACCCTCTACCGCACGCCCGGCTCCACGCTCACCCCCATGGTGTGGCGGGTCGGCGCGATGGGTTCGGACGTCCCCGACCGCTTCGAGGTGCCCGCCTCCACGCCGAGCCTGAGCGGGGGGCGCGAACTCGTCGTACCGCGCTACTCGCAGGAGATCCACAAGGGGCAGTACCCGGAGTACGACAACGGTGGCGAGGCGTGGTGCAGCCCCACCTCCTCGCAGATGATCATCGAGTACTGGGGCCGTAAGCCCACCGCCGGGGATCTGGCCTGGGTCAACCCGGACTACGCCGATCCGCAGGTCTGCCACGCCGCCCGGGCCACCTTTGACTACCAGTACGAGGGCTGCGGCAACTGGCCGTTCAACGCCGCCTACGCCGCCACGTACCGCGATCTGCAGGGTGTGGTCACCCGGCTCGGATCGCTCACCGACGCCGAGAAGCTGATCAGCGCCGGCATTCCGCTGATCACCTCGCAGTCGTTCCTCAAGACGGAGCTGGACGGGGCGGGGTACGGCACCTCCGGCCATCTCATGACCGTCATTGGTTTCACCTCCGACGGCGACATCATCGCCAACGACCCGGCCTCGCCCAGCGACGAGGCGGTCCGCCATGTCTACAAGCGGCGGCAGTGGGAGAACATCTGGCTGCGGACGAAGCGGTACACCGCCGACGGCAAGGTGGTCTCCGGCACCGGCGGCGTCTGCTACCTCTACTTCCCGGCCAAGCCGACCGCGAGCCAGCGCCGGGTGCTGAAGGAGTTCGGCATCCGCTGAGGGCCCCGGTCCGTCCCCGGCCGCCACCGGAGACGGGCCGGCGTGCCGTTGCGCGGTGGCCGGCATCTCTGGGGTGGTGGCCGGCGCCTCTGGGGTGGTGGCCGGCGCCTCTGGGGTGGTGGCCGGCGCCTCTGGGGTGGTGGCCGGCGCCTCTGGGGTGGTGGCCGGCGCCTCTGGGGTGGTGGCCGGCGCCTCCGGGGTGGTGGCCGGCGCCTCTGGAGTGGTGGCCGGCGCCTCCGGGTGGTGGCCGGCGCCTCCGGGTGGTGGCCGGCATCTCTGGGGTGGTGGCCGGCATCTCCGGGGTGGTGGCCGGCGCCTCTGGGGTGGTGGCCGGCATCTCCGGGGTGGTGGCCGGCGCCTCCGGGGTGGTGGCCGGCGCCTCTGGGGTGGTGGCCGGCGCCTCCGGGGTGGTGGCCGGCGCCTCCGGGGTGGTGGCCGGCGCCTCCGGGGCGGCGGCCCGCACCTCCCGCGCGGCGGCCCGCACCTCCGGCGCGGCGGTGCGCCCATGCGCGCCCGGCGATGCCCTCCGCTATGCGGGTCCGCTCCGCATGAGCTTCCAGATCCTGGTGGCCACATGGAGGTTGAGCCTGCTGTCCACGTCCGTGAGATCGCTGCCGCTGATCTCACGGATGCGCTGCAGCCGGTAGCGCAGGGTGGAGCGGTGGATGACGAGGGCCGCCGCCGTCTCGCTGTAGTTGCCGCCGCGGTCGAAGTACTGGCAGAGGGTTTCCACCAGGGCCGTGTGGTGCGTGGAGTCGTAGTCCAGCAGCGGGCCCAGCCATTCGTGGAGGAACCGCTCGACCTCCTGGTGGTCCTCACCGGTGCGCAGGATCCGGTAGAGGCCGAGGTCGTCGAAGAAGGTCATGCCGTACGCGGTGTGGGAGCGGCGGCGTATTTCGAGCGCCTGCAGCGCCTCCTGGTAGGAGCGGGGCACCTCGTGCGGGGTGTCGCAGCGGCCGCCCACGCCGATCGCTCCGGTGTCCGTGCCGATCTCCCGGCTCAGCGCGGTGTGCAGGGACCGCTCGCCGGGCCCGCCCTGGGCGACCAGGACCGCCGTACCGTCGCGGAGGGCCGGCAGGACCCGCATGCCGAGGCTCGCGGCGGCCCGGCCGACGGCCCGGAGGAAGGAGTCGTCCGCCGGTCTGTCCGGCCGGCACGCCGCGATCACATGGTGCGGGCCGTGCAGATCGTGGCCGACCGCCTCGGAGCGGGCGTACGCGCTCGGGTCGTCCGCGCCCGCGAGCAGATCGTCGACCAGCTCGCGCCGCAGCCGCAGCTCCACCTCGGCCAGCTCGCGCAGATGCGCCAGCTCCAGCGCGAGGGAGGCCGTGGCCTGGTCCAGCGCGCGGACGGCCCGCTCGTCGGCCCGGCCCTCGGGGTCCACCAGGAACAGCGCGCCCAGCACCTCGCCGCGCGGATCGGCGACCGCGACCAGCCGGTCCTTCACCCGCACCGGACGCGGCCGGCGGGCGGCGTCGCGCAGCAGTTCCTCGCGGTGCGCCGGATCGGGTTTGGGGTACGGATCGGGGCGCCCGGGGCCCGCCCAGGCGCGGAGGTTGCCGAACCGGTCCTCGGCCGCGGCCGGCAGTCCGGTGATCCGGTGCAGCGCCCGGACGATGCCCTCCTCGCCGTCGCCGCGGGCGGCGGCATGGGCGAGGGCGTCATGGACCTCGCGCAGATGGCCGAGGTCGGTCAGCGAGGAGTCCAGCCGCCGCCGTATCGCCTCCTGCTCGTCCCGCGCCCGGCGCAGCTCCACGGCCTGGACCCGTTCGCGACGGTGCGCGGCGGCGGCGGACAGCGCCGCGGACGTCTGCCGTACGAGCACGCTCAGCAGAAACCGCTCGTCATCGCCCGGCCGGTCGCGGGCGCTCACCACCAGGGCGCCGCGCAGCCCGCTCGGGGCGCGCGGTCCGCCCGGTTCGCGCAGCCCGAACGCCCACCCCCAGGCCCGCTGGGGAAACCGCACCGGCCCGTCCCGGCCCGCCAGCCCCCTCACCTGCGCGTCGAGCGCGGCGGTGGCCCGCAGGCCGTCGTGCGGGCAGCGGACCAGGGCGCCGCCGAGCAGCAGATAGCCCGCCTCGGCGCGGCCCGGTACGACCGCGCCGACCTGGGCCATCGCCTGGCGCAGTATCTCCGCCTCGTCCCGGCCGTCGACGCCGTCGAAGCTGTAGAAGAGGGTCAGACAGCGGTCCAGCAGCAGGTCGTGGGCGGCACCTAGTGGAGCCATGCGGTCACTCCGTGCGTCCGGGTACGTCCTCGTACATGCTCGGAGTACCCATTTCCGGACAATTCACCGCACGGACCGAATCGAGGTCCGGTTTTTCGCCCCCGTGGGCGCAGGGCGCCCCGCGCCACCGGCACGTGCCCGGCTTCTCCCGGCTTCAACCATCTCCCGGGCTCCATCCGGACGATGGATTCCCGTTCTTCCTTTCCTCAGCGAACGGTTGATCAGTAATCTCGCCACAGCAGCGGGTTGCCCTGTGCTCTTCGACGTGCTCCACTTCCCCGAGGACGCGGACGACCCCCAGGGCGGCCCCGGAAGCCGGAAGAGGGCGAAGGAAGTGCACGACGTGGACTGGCGGCCGGAGGACATCGACGCCACAGGCGGTGGAGAGACGGCCCATGGCGGCTGCCCCGCGGAGCGCGCGATATGACCTCGGAACCGAGCGGGCCGAGACGTGACGACGGCGTGGGCGGCCCCGCCGCGGACCCCGCCCAACTCGTGAACGCCCGGCTCAGGCGGTTCGCGGCCATCTGGAGCAGGGCCGTCCACCCCGTCGCGGCCACGACAATGACCCGCGACGAGTTCGAGGACTATCTGCTGCCACTGGCCCGCCGGTTGGGCACCGCGCTGCGCAGCCGCCCCTTCGACACCGCGGCCGCCTACGAGGTCGGGGCCGCGCTGGTGGACGCCCAGTGCACCGAACCCGACGCGCTCCCCGCCATCCTGGGCGTCATCGACGCGTATCTGGTGCTCCACTGCCCGCCCGAGGAACCGATGAGCGAGGAGGAGGGCCGCGCCCGCTGTGCCCGGCTGCAGCATGCGCTCGCCGCCGGCTTCGTCCGTGAGCTGCGCGAACGCGAGCGCGATGAGCAAGCGGCCATCTCCCGGGCGGCGTTGGCCGCCCGTACCGAGGCCGAGAAGGCGCTGCACACGAGCGAGGCCAAGTTCCAGGCGGTGTTCGAGGGCGCGGTCATCGGCGTCGGCATCGCGGGGCTCGACGGCGAAGTGCTCGTCGTCAACGACGCCTTGGCCCGGATGTTCGGCGGTGCGGACTTCTTCCGCCCCGGGCGCAACGTCACCGAGTTCGTCCACCCCGACGACGTCCCCGGCGCCCATGAGCTCTACCGCGAGCTGGTCACCGGCGAACGCGACCACTTCCGCATCGAGAAGCCGCACTACCGCGACGACGGCAGCGTGCTGTGGACCAATCTGACGGTCACTTTGCTTCGCGACTCCACGGGCGCCCCCCAGTACCAGCTCGCCCTCGCCGAGGACATCACCGAGCACCGGCTGCTCCAGGAGCGGCTGCGCTACGAGGCCACCCACGACGAACTGACCGGACTGCCCAACCGCGCCCTGTTCCTGGAACGCCTCGACCAGGTGCTCGCCGCCGACGCCGACGCCGAGCGGTTCGGCGTGTGCTATCTGGACCTCGACGGCTTCAAGGCCGTCAACGACAGCCTCGGGCACGCCGCCGGCGACCGGATGCTCAAGGCCGTCGCCGACCGGCTGGGGAAGTGCGTGACCTCGCCGGACGAGCTGATCGCCCGCGTCGGCGGCGATGAGTTCCTGGCCCTGGTCACCGGCGTCTCGGCGCAGAGCGACGGCACCGCGCTGGCCCGCCGGATGCTCGCCGCGCTCGCCGAGCCCGTCCGGGTCGAGGGCGGTGAGCTCCAGGTACGGGCCAGCATCGGCGTCGTCGACGGGCGGGCCGGGGAGATCGGCCGGGCCGAGGTGCTGCGCAGCGCCGACATCACCATGTACCGGGCCAAGGCCGCGGGCGGCAACCGCTACGAGCTCGCCGACGCCGACTCCAACGCCCGGGTGATCGCCCGCCACAGCCTCACCAACGGGCTGCCCTCCGCCCTGGAGAAGGGCGAGTTCTTCATCGAGTACCAGCCGCTGGTACGGCTCGCCGACGGCACCGTACGCGGCGCCGAGGCGCTCGTACGCTGGCTGCACCCGGTGCACGGCGTGCTCGGCCCCGACCAGTTCATCCCGCTCGCCGAGGACACCGGACTGATCGTGCCGCTCGGCCGCTGGGTGCTGGAGCAGGCCGCACGGCAGGCCCGCGACTGGCTGGACGCCGCCGAGGACGACGGCGAACCGCTGCGCGTCAACGTCAACCTCTCGCCGTGCCAGCTCAGCCACCCCACCCTGGTCTCCGACACGGTGGCCGTGCTGGAGAACTCCGGGCTCTCGCCCAGCGGCCTGTGCCTGGAGGTCACCGAGACCGACCTCATCGGCGCCGACGAGGACGCCCTGCGCCCCCTGCGCCAACTCGCCGACCTGGGCGTGGACATCGCCCTCGACGACTTCGGCACCGGCTACTCCAACCTCTCGTATCTGCGCCGGCTGCCGGTCTCCACGCTCAAGCTGGACCGCTCCTTCACCCGCGGGATGCAGCGGGCACCGGCCGACCCCGTGGACGTCAAGATCGTCGAGGGGATCGTCTCGCTCGCCCATACGCTCGATCTGGCGGTCACGGTGGAGGGCGTGGAGACGGCGGTGCAGGCCGAGCATCTGCGGGTGCTGGGCTGCGATACGGCGCAGGGCTGGTACTACGCCCGCCCCGGCCCCCCGGAGCGGCTCCACACCCTCGCCCTGGCCGACGCCAGCTGACGGCGCGAGGAGGTGGCCTCACCACCCCCTCGCACCGGCCCTGTTCAGCGCGCGTGGCTCAGCCCGTCTCGTCCATCAGGCGGGAGCGGATCAGGAAGCGCACGCCCTCCGGCGCCTCCAGGGAGAAGCCGCTGCCCCGGCCCGGCACCACATCCACCGTCAGATGCGTGTGCCGCCACCGCTCGAACTGGGAGGCCGACATCCAGAAGCCCACCGGCTCCTCGACCCCGTCCACCTCCAGCTCCCCGAGCAGCACATCGGACGCGCCGGTACGGAACTCGCCCAGCGGATAGCACATCGGCGCGCTGCCGTCGCAGCAGCCGCCGGACTGATGGAACATCAGCGGGCCGTGGTCCGCCCGCAGTCGACGGAGCAGATCGGCGGCCGCGGGCGTCAGCGCGACCCGGGGGGAGACCTCGGGCATCAGAAGATTCCAAGCTTCTTCGGCGAGTAGCTGACCATCAGATTCTTCGGTCTCATGGTAGTACACCTGTCGCACCGTGGGTGACCAGCAGGAATGGCGGCTTGGCTGTCGTTGGTGGGGCGGCTGCCCGTGAGTGGTCCGGATCTCGGTCGGACGAGGGGGCACGAACAGCGGCCGAACCTCCGTGACGCCGTCAGGTGGTCAGCCCACCCGCGGCGAGTCGATCGCCCACGTCGCTCACCAACCCCTTGCCCAGCCGGTCAGCCCGGGTGAGGAGAGTCTCGAAAGCCGTGAGGCGACGGAAGGTTTCGGCATACGCCACCTGCCCCTCCAAGGGGAGTTGGAGTACCTGCAGACGCCGGATGTCGACCCGGGAGGAACTGGAGGCGTGGGTACCTGCCTGGCGGCCGTTCGCAGGGGCGCGCAGACAGCCGGCGAGGAAGTGGGCATCCAGTTTCTGCGGGTCCACCCGCAAGACGTAGAGCTGGGGGCCCAGCGCCATCGGCGGTCCTTCGTGCACCCAGGCCTTGTACGCCCGGACGACTCCGGCGATCACGACGTCACCTTCCTCGGCGACGGCGTGTGCCGAGTCGGCAGGGATCAGCCCGCTGGGAGTGCCGTCCATCAGCAGGTCGGAGACGGTGAGCAGCGGTAGGGCGGCCCGACGGGGCGAGGCCGCGGTCTCCGGCGGTTGCTGTCCGGCGCGCAACGTCAGGGCACCGGCCTTGACGAGGTCTCCGACCGTGGCTGTGGTCTGCGGCGTCTCGGCCTCGAGGCCGAGTTCCGACAGGTACTGCACGTGGTCGGACAGGTCGGCCAGGTGAGTCCTCAACTCCTTCCAGGACGCAGCGAGTTCGAGGCCGGAAGGTTCCGCGCTCGCTGCGGTGTAGCGCCCCGGAGTGACGTCCACCTCGTCGTCCAGAAGATCGAGCAGAGAGACACGAATGGCGTTCTCCGGCGGATTGTCGTCAGGGCGGTCGAGGGCGTCCAGGGCGGAGAGGACGAAAGAGCCGAGAGCGTCCCAGTCGGGTCCCGGCTCGCGCGCGTCGGGTTTCGCGAACCGGGAGGCGTCCACGAGCAGTGCGTCGTGGCTGGGGAGAGCGGCGACGGTGCTGTCCGGAGCGGCTCGCAGGACCCACAACTGCAGTGAAACGCTGTGCGGTTGTGCGCTGCCGGGCGGCAGGGCCACGACTGCTCGGAGCACGCCGGTACGCAGCAGGGAGCCCCGGATGCGTCGGCCGGCCTTGCGCGACGCGACGGCGGGCGGAAGGACGACGACAGCCGCCCCGCCGGGCCTGAGGTGGGAGAGCAGGTGCTGCACCCAGGCGAGTTCCGGCTCGGTCCGCGGTGGCAGTCCGTGGGTCCAGCGCTGGTCGGTGGCGAGTTCCTCGTAGCCCCAGTCGCGTTCGTTGAATGGCGGGTTGCAGAGCGCGATGTCGGCCCGCGCCCCGGCGAACGGATCCTCGCGCAGCGCGTCGGCCGTAGCGATCTCCGAACGGACATGCCGGTCCTCCGAGATGAATCCGAGCCGCGCGGAGGCCAGCGCGGCGAGAGCCGGATCCCGCTCACACGCCTGCACCACCAGGCCCGAACCATCGTATTCCTGTGCCGCCGCGGTAGGCAGATGCCCAGTGCCGCAGGCCGGATCGAAGACGGTCAGTCCCTCATCGTCCTCGCCCATTCGGACCGCGAGGGCGATCCGGGTCATCAGGGCGGCGAGCTGCGGGGGCGTGGTGCTGAGCTGCCGTACATGCGTTTCGAGCCACCGTTGCAGCAGGAACTCAAAGGTCTCGCGTGGCCCCTCGCTTCGCCCCAGCTTCGCCGCCTCACCCACCAGCTTCCGGGTGTCCGCGGAGAGTTCGGACTGCGAGGCCCGTGCGCGAGGAGAACGCATCCGACGGGCTGCCTCGGCGACGGCCAAGCCCGACTCGTCTCTGCTGCCGAGTGCCTCGAATCGCGGCCAGAGGAACTCGCGACCACCGATGTCCTTGAGTTTGCCGTTGTCCCGCAGCCATTGCTCCACCTCCGCCAGGGAGAACTGCGGACTCACGTCGGTGCCGCCGATCCGGGTGGGAAACGAGGTGTGGCGGCGGCGCCAGTTGCTCACCGCGGCGCGCCCCACGCCGGCGATCCGGGCGATCTCGGCCAGGCTGACGGGTACGGCGCTGGGTGTACTCATCGAACAGTCTCCGAGGTCTTCGCCGGCTGGGCTGGTCGGCGTCCCAGCGGCCGTGTTGCATGGAAGGCTACTACGCTCATTGACTTTGTTCACAATACAAAAACGCGAGACCGCTGTGTGGGAAGTGTAGAGGACGGAGAAATGCAGAAAATCGCGCCGGGAATGGTGCTCCGTGACCGCTACCAGCTGAAGTCGGTCCTCGGCCGAGGGGTGATGGGACAGGTGTGGCAGGGCTGTGACCTGTATCTCGAACGGCCGGTGGCGGTGAAGACCGTCGCCGCGGAACTGCTGGCCGTCCCTCGGACCCGCACCGCGGCACTGACGCGTTTCAAGAGGGAGGCGCAGGCCGCGGCGCGCCTCGACCACCCCAATATCACCACGGTCTTCGACGCCTCGATCACGGACGACACCTGCTGTCTGGTGATGGAATTAATCGAGGGCACCACCCTGGAGTACCTCTTCGACCAGCAGGAGGGCGGACGATTCGACGTGCCCTCGGCCGCCGCCGCCACCGCCCAGCTGTGCGCCGGACTGTCCGCGGCCCACGCCGCCGGCCTCGTGCACCGTGACCTCAAGACGCAGAACGTCATGATCCGGCGGGACGGTGTCGTGAAGATCCTGGACTTCGGACTGGTGAAACTGCTCGCCGATGCCGACCCGCGCCTGACCATGACCGGCGAGGGCATCGGCAACATCGTCTGTGCGTCACCCGAACTGCTCTCCGGCCGGGACCGGCTCGACGGCCGCAGTGATCTCTACGCGGTGGGCTGTCTGCTCCACCACATGCTCACGGGGGATACGCCCTTCGCCACCGACCAGCCGGCGGTGCTCGCCTCCCGTCATCTGAGCTCGCCCCCGCCCGTCATCTCCGACTCGGGTGTGGACGTCCCCGGCGACCTTCAGGAGCTGGTGACGGCCCTGCTGGCCAAGCGTCCGCAGGACCGCCCCGCCTCCGCCGCCGAGGTCTACGCGGCCCTCGCGCCTTACCTGCCGGCCCCGGACCACCGGCTGGCCACCCGCCGCGGTCTGCCCGAGGATCCCCGCCGCCCTTTCCTGGTTCCGCAAGGGCCGAGGCCCGTGTGAACAGTGAGAGGATGACCTCGCCGACCGGGTGCGCTGCGCCGCCCCGGCCGCAGGGGCGGGGGTGTGACGGGCGCCGCGGGCGCCGGGACTGGGGACGGGCGCAATGCGGCGAAGCCTTGGACGGTACGAGCTCACGCGCGAGTTGGGCCGGGGCGGCATGGGAGTCGTATGGGCGGCCTACGACCGCGCCCACGACCGGGAAGTGGCCGTGAAGCTCGTCGCGCCTCGCGGTCGCGGTACCGAACTCACCACGCTGGAACGCCGGTTCCTGCGAGAGGCGCGCCTCACCAGCCGTCTGGAGCACCCGGGCATCCCCGCAGTCCACGATCATGGCAGCCACGAGGGCGAGCTCCCGCCCCCCACTCACCGCCCGCCTCCGCGCCGCCGGTACCCGCCTCGAATCTCACCGTCGGGACTTGATGCTTGCGCGCCACATGGGGCTCACCTCCACTTACAACCTGGTCCACAGCCCTAACTGCCAGGACGAGGGCATCACCGAACTCCGCCGTATCCATGAGGAGATCGACAAGGCCACTGTTGAGGCGTACGGCTGGCATGACCTCCTGGACGAGTCCGGGCAGACGCCGCCCGCCGATCCGGCCCACGAGACGTTCCGGCTCGACCATGGCTTCCACGAGACCGATCAGGGCACCCGCTACACCATCGGGCTGCTCGCCCGGACCGAGATCATCGATCGGCTGCGTCAGTTGAACCATCAGGCGTACGCCGACGAGGTGCACCTCGGCCTACACAACGGGGTAACGGAGAACAAGGCGAGGGAGAAGCACCCCGACCTGCCTCCGCCTTCCCCCGAGGCCGTCCGGAAGCGCAAGGAGCAGCTGGCTGCGCGAGGTGGTTCGGATTTCGGTGAGGGCGCCGAGGGCGCCCTCTTCTGAGCCAGCGGCATGACAACGGGCTCGCTCGCGTCACCTCAAGTGACGTGAGCGAGCCCGTTGTTCCGCTCGGAAGCGCTGCTTGGCTCTACTTCGCAGCGAGCGCCAGGAAGGCAGCCCACTCATCCTGGCCGACCTGCAGTACCGGTCCGCGCCCTGCGGCCTTCGAGTCCCGTACGTACACGGCGTCCACACCGGCGGCCACCTCCACGCAGTCGCCGCCGTCCGATCCGCTGTAGCTGCTCTTGAACCAGCGGAGCCCGTCCACGTTGTCGGCCACCTGCTCCACGCTCATGTCTCTCCCACTATCCGTTCGACGAGTCGCGCAGACTCCTCGACGTTCAGGGCCTGCGATCGCAGCTTGCCATAGCGCAACGCGAAGGCGCTGACCTCGGCAGCATCTGCAACGACGCACCCGACCCCTTGGGACTCGAAGTATCCGAGGAGTCGATGTTCGTGCGACTCCACGACCACGAACGGGCCGTTCTTCCCCGGATGGAATCCCCGCCCGGCAGGCATGACCTGAACCTCAACGTTCCGCAACGCGCTCACCTCCAGTAGCCGTTGCCACTGCTCGCGCATTACCTCCGGGCTGCCCACCGGATCGCGCAGCGCCTCCTCGCTGAGGATGAACGACAGCTCCGCGAGCGGCACCCGCGTCAGCAGCTTCTGGCGGCTCAGCCGCGCCTCCGTGTGCTGGTCGACGATCTCCTCGCTTAGCGGCGGGCAGTGCCCGGCGAACACCGCCCGCGCGTACGCCTCCGTCTGCAACAGCCCGGGCACCAGCAGCGGATCGTACGAGAAGCGGCTCACCACCTCCGCCTCGATGAGCGCGAAGTTGCGGAAGAACCGCGGGAGCTTCGCCCGGTCCACCTCGTCCTGGAGCACCTCCAGGACTCCCCGCGCCTCCAGCACCCGGTCCGCCGCCACCGTGAACGCAGCCTTCGCCGGCCGCCGACCCTGCTCTACCGAGGCGACCTGTTCCAGCGAGTAGCCGATGGCCTCCCCAAGCTCCTGCTGGCTCATCCCGGCCCGCTTGCGCAGATGCTGAAGCAGCTTGCCGTAGGCCGACCACGCCCCCGGCAGGTCGCCGCCTTCCTCCTTCGTCTTCACCATGCGACCCTTCGTCCGCGTCTCCCGCACCGCCCTCACGCCCTTCCGTCCCGAATGCACCCGCCCACACCCACAGTGGCGTGCTCGCCACCCGCACGCCGCTGGCGCAATGTCCAACGGGAGCCGGAACGACGGGGACACGACCCGGGCCCCTACAACGCCCGTACAGAACCCGTACAACCAAGGTGGCGGGGGACCGCGCACTCCGTACGACGAGGCCGACGTACGGCCGTCGCACCTCGTCAGCGGCATACCCACACGCCCAAGCTGGCACCGTGACGCACCAACAGATCACCGACGAGCCCGGCACCCCAGTCCACAAGTTGAGCCTGCGCTTCAGCAGCACCCGACGCGGTGCACGTCTCGCCCGCCAACTCGCCGTCCAGCAGCTCACCGAGTGGACCGGCCTCCCGCACGACTCCGACACCGCTCACACCGTCGCCCTCGTCACGGCCGAATTGGCATCCAACGCGATCACCCACGGTCGCCTCCCCGGCCGGGACTTCCGGCTGACCCTGCTCCTCCTGCCCCAGGCCGTACGGATCGAGGTGACGGACACCCGCCCGGAGCGCCGTCCTCGTCACTCCACGGCCGAACCGACGCCGCCCGACGCGACGTCGGGCCGTGGCCTGCTCCTCGTCGAGGCGTACGCGGACCGCTGGGGGTGCGAGGCCGGAGTCACGTATAAGAAGACCGTCTGGGCCGAGGTTGCGCGGCCATCCGGACAGCCGTCGCCGTGAACGCCGGGGACGCGCGTGGCTGAACTGGAGCCCTGTTTCGCCGGGCGGACCCGTTGCTCGGCGCATACTGAGCCCATGCTTGTTCCCTCCCTGCCTCTGTCGCCCCTCCACCACCGCATCTTGCGGGAGCTGGACCTCGGCGACCTCCCCGCTCCCGAGGCGGAGGCAGCGTCCTGGGCGGCGCGGGGTCTCGACGCGGACGAAGTGCGCGACGCCCTGCCCACGCTGCTGTGGGCAGGACTGGTCGAGGAGAAGGGCGGCGCCGGCGGCACGATCGCTCTCTCGCCGTCCGGGGCAGCGGCTCTGTACGCTGCGCAGTGCGACGAACTGACGGCACGCTTGAGCGCTGTGGCGGCCTTCGCTGACACAGTGGCGCGCGGGGCGGCATCCCGCCCCGCCGGCTACGCGCTGAAGCAACTTGCCGAGGGGGCGTGGGCCTTGGCACAGGCGGAGGCTCACGTCAGGTCGTCCGCGGAGTAGAGCCGCCCCGCCAGATCATGTGTGTCCTGGCTCGTCGAAGCCCAGGTCGATGCGTCGCCGGGGGCGGGCGGCCTTGGGCTGCGGCGGGAGAACGCCCGCACACGTGAGGTCGGCGACTGTGATGACCGGCGAATTCACGATCTTCGTTGTGTGCGCGTGCTGCGTCGGGGCGAGGTCCACCAGCCGCCGCAGCACCGACAGCAACTCGATCAGCTCCTCGGTCCACTCGCCCGGCCAGGACGTGACGTGGATGTCGTCGAGCGGGCTGGTCTTCCGGCTGGTGGGGGACGCCTTGCGGTAGCCGAACCACTTCCTGACGATCCGCATGCCTCCGACCTCGTAGTTCCAGACCTCCGGCGGGACCCCGCTGAAGGCTCCCGGCCCCAGGTGGAGAGTGCGTTTCTCCTCGTCGTAGTGCAGGGTGTCGGGCACCGCGGTGCCGATGGGGGCGTCGTACCGCACCTGGCGCGGGTCACCGGGGGTGAACCCAACGCCGTCCGAACCGGACGCCTGCGAAGCCGGAAGGGTGCCGCGCTCTCCGTATGTCGCGGCCCAGAGGAACTCTTGGCCAATCTCGACCGCGCTGTGCCACAGCTCCGGGTCGCGGGTGAGAGGCAACCGGACCCCGGCGGTGAGAAGTTCCTCGGCGAACTGCTCGGTGAACGCGCTGTGCCCGGCCACGGCTACGGCGTACGCGGCGAGGTCATGAACGGTCACCTCGTCCAGACCGAGCACGCGGGCCAGGTGCCGGAGCAGGCCGGTGGGCACGTTGGCGCTGCCGTCCGGGTGGAGGACGGGATGCACCCGCCCGCCGCGGCCGTTGAAGTGGTCGGTGTCCGGTAACAGCGCCGCCGCGACCAGTGCCGCACCGGTACTGATCACGTGTGTGTGCTGCTGGTTGAGGAACACCTGCCCCGGCTGCAGGGACTCCCACAGGTCGGGCCGCGGGAAGTCGACTACCCGGTTGTCCGCGACGAGCCACTGGCGGTCGAAGCTGCGCAGTGCGATCCGTAAGAGTCGCGGACGGGCGCGGGTTTCCTCGTCAACGGTCCGGTCCAGGTGCGGGAATCCCGGCAGGCACCCAGGCCGGGAATCGAGCCGGCGGTCCCGGGTCTCCTTGAACAGCCGGGTCTTCACCTCCGGATCCGTCTCCCCGGTGAGGCGTGCCCACCGGCGTAGGAGAACGGAGCCGGAGGGGGACGTCACCCACGATCTGTTGGCCTTGATGCCAGGGCTGCCCCACGGAAAGAGGTCCTCCAGCGCCGGGTAGTCCTCCCAGCCCGACAACGTGGCCGGCGTGAAGGGCCGTACTCCCTCATGGTGCGTGTCGCGCCAGCCGTCGTCGTCGAGGCGGAGAGCCCGGAGCTGGGCGAACTTCTCCGCGCGCCTCCCGTGCAGCGCCCGGTAGTGAACGCGTGCCGACCCGCCGGGTTCGTGGTCCGCGCGTCGTACGAAGATGCAGATGGACAGTGGCTGGGCGACGTGAGGGAACACGCGGTTGGCCACGTCCGAGCGCTGTCCTTCCGGGGACAGACTGATGACCCACCCCTCGTCGCACGCCCGGCGCAGGTATTCGCGCATCCCCCGCCCGGCAGGACCGGTGGCGAACGCCGACGGAGTGATGAAGCAGACGACCCCGTGCCGTTCGTCCGAGTGCGCGTCGAACACCTTCCAGGTGGCCCAGCGCCAGAAGTAGATGTACATGTTCTTGAGCGCGTGCTCGTAGCGGCCGTTGCCCGGGTGGCGGAAGTCGTCCAGCGGCGGGCGGCCCTGGCCCTTGACGCGCTTCTCGATCCAGCCTCCGCGATTCTCGGCCTTGTCGTCGTACGGCGGATTGGCGATGACGACGGTGACCGGCACGTTCGCCTTGACGTGGTTGGCGCGGGCGCGCGACTCCGAGATCGCCGCGTACGTGGAGGCGGCGAACTGCTCGTCCTGGATGTACGGATCGTCGAGCGTGTCAGTGACGTAGAGGTTCAGCCCGCAGGGCGGCAGTGTGGCGCCGTACTTCTTGAGGAGGTCGGCGGTCCGCAGTTCGGCCACGGCGAAGGGGCCCATCTGGAGCTCGAAGCCGTAGAGCCGTTCGGCGAGCCGGCCGATCGCGTCGGGTGCCATGGCGTCGCCGTACCGTTCGGCCGCCTGGCGCGCGACACGGTCGATGATCGTGTGCAGGTACGTGCCGGTACCCATCGCGGGATCGACGATGTGGACGTCCTCATCGCCGTAGCCCCGGGCCTTGCCGAGGCGGGTGCGGAGCACGTCCTCGGCGAGGCGGACCATCTCCTCGACCACCTCGCGCGGGGTGTAGTACGAGCCGCTGCGCTGCCGCAGATCGTCGTCGTAGACGGAGAGGAACGACTCGTACAGGTGGAGGTAGGCGTCGCGGTTGCCCTGCCGGATGGTCTTCCAGTCGACGGCGGCGATGGTCCGGGCCAGGAGGTGGAGGGTCACCTCGAAGCGTTCGTTGATGTTGTCGGTGAGGAGCTGGAGGGCCTTGCCCATCAGGGCGTGGCCGGCGTTGAGGCGGCGGCCGACCTCGTGGAAGCTCGTGCCGGTGACGGGGATGTCCTCGGTGTGGGCGAGGAGGAGGGCGAAGGTGACGGTCTGGGCGTAGCCGTCGGCGAAGGTCGCGTCGTCGGCGGTGGGGAAGAGCAGTCTGCGCCAGTCGCTCCGGAGGCCGGTGAAGGGGCGGTCGGCGGAGGTGGAGTCCCCGTGGTCCGCGCGGGCTTCGGCCCGCAGCTGTTCCCGTACGGCCTCGCGCAGCAGCCGGCACAGCGGGGCCAGGTGCTGGACGAGTACCGAGACCCGCCGGATCTTCTCCGGCTTCCAGCAGAGCACCGTCCGCGTCAGCGCGTCGAAGGCGGCCGGATTCTCGGGGGTCAGCTTCTCTCCGGCGCTCTTGAGAGCCCCGGAGAGTACGACCTCCCCGCCGACCTGCACGCCGAACTGGAACAGCCGCCAGTGCGTGCCGTTGGAGTAAAGCAGGTTGGGGAGGTCGCGCAGACGCTGCCACTGTCGTTTGTCGTGACCGGTGAAGTTTTCAGGGTCGATGCTCTTCCCTGGGCGCTTCACCTCGACGTACCCGGTGATCTGCGCGTTCACGCGCACGGCCCAGTCCGGGCGGACCCCGAGGTGCGGTATGCGGGTCTCGGGATGCCAGGTGACTTCGGGCAGGGCGTGGTGCGTGCCTATGGTGCGGAACAGTTGCTCCAGCGGGGACCGGATCGCGGCCTCGCGGTCGCCGGGGCCCGCAAGGTTCCGCCTGCATTCAGCCCCGAACACGGACACGGCGTCCTGGAGCCACTGAAGGTGTGCCTCAGACATCGCATCGTCCCCCCACCCCCTTGGGCCCGATGTGGCATCCGGGCCTACCCCTCCTGTTGCGCAGTATGGGAGGAGCTAATGGAAATTGATAGGGGTTGTGCGGGGGTTGAGTAACCCTGTGCGTACGCCCGGTAGCTGACGGCCCGCATCGGCGGGCGTCCCGGAGTGGCCCGGAGGCTTCCGGAGCATTCCCGCAGGCGCCCGGACGGGAGAGCGTCAGTGCTCGTGCTCGGCGTAGTGCTTCGCCAGTTTCTCGATCTCCCTGGTCCACAGCTCCACATCGTCACCCGACCGCCGGTACGGCGCGCGCCGGGCCAGTTTGAAGAAGCCGCTGGACGGCCAGCCGGTGTCCTTCAGCACCACGAGGGCCGACAGCAGGGGCAGTGAGCCGTCGGGGCTCTCCCGGACCGAGGCGTCCTCCAAGAGGTATGGCATCGGTCCCTCGCTGGGCGAGACATGGTGGCCAAGTCGGGCCAATTCGGTGCTCAATTGGCCGTATTGCAGAGGTGATGCACCTTGGCGCGCGCGGGCGCGCAGAATCTCGATCACGGCGTCCAGGGCCTGCTCGTACTCCAGAGTGCCCTTCTGCATGGTCCCCCCGATCCCTCGTTCCGTTTGTGCGCTCCGAACCTTGCGGACCCGCACCCGGGTGCTGATCTTTTCGGAGAAGATCTTGTCCCGGGGGATGTTCTTTGCGGCGAGCGCGTCCAGCTGTGACTGGAGCTCCTGGGTGAGGCTGGAGCACCGCGCGTACCCGATATGGATGTCCGCGGTCGGGGTGTCCGGGTCGACCGGCGCGGGGACGGGGGTGCCCGGCCGCCACGGCTGCCCCGGGTCGCGGTCAGCGGGCGTCGGCACCCGCAGAAGCTTCGCGAGCCGGGGGACCTTCGTGAACCGGCCGGTGTGATACGCCCCGGCGACCGCGCCGGAGCGCGAGCGGCAGGGTGAACCTGGCGCTGCGTGACAGCGTGGGCAGGAGCACCGCTCGACGTCGTCGGCGTCGGACACGAGTGCGGTTTGAGGGTCCGTCATGACCCCGGATACTGTCACAAACATTTCCCAGAACATGCCCCGTTTCACTTTTGAGTGAGAACGAGTTGTGACAGTGAATCCGGCTTCCGGGCCGCTTCCGCCGACCATTCTGGATCAAGCTCCGGGAAAGGGTCGTTTGTGGGAGCGGCGTTTGCCGGGGTGTAGGACGGAGGGGCTACCGGATGCCCTCTCCTTTATGCGTGCGCGGTTGCCGCAACCCCTGGAGGAGCAGTTCGATCAGCCGGCGGGGGTCGTAGCGGGGGTCACTGTCCTGTCCGATGCAGAGGTTGCCGATGCCGCGCATCAGCTCGTAGGGCTGTATGCCGGGCCTGATGTCGCCGGCGGCGGCCGAGGCGTCGAGGAGTTCGGCGCAGACGGGCATCAGGCGGTCGAGGAAGTGGGTGTGCAGCGCGGCGAAGCGCTCACTGTCGGACTGCAGGGCGTCGGCCAGTCCGTGCTTGGTGACCAGGAAGTCCACGAAGAGGTCGACCCACTGGCGCAGCGCCTCGAACGGGGAGGCAGCGTCGGCCAGCAGGTTCGGCCCGGCCTCGGCGCACGCCTCGATCTGGTGGCGGTAGACGGCGGTGACGAGGTCCGCCCGGGTCGGGAAGTGGCGGTAGAGCGTCCCCAGCCCGACGCCCGCCCGGGCCGCGATCTCCCGGATCGGTGCGTCGATCCCCGAGGTCACGAACACCTCCGCGGCGGCATCGAGCAGCGTCTGCTGGTTGCGCACCGCGTCTGCTCGCTTGCTGCGGGCGGACGCCCCTTTGGGCTGGCCTGCAATGGGCACCACGCTCTCCTTCCGATCGGCCGTTGACGAAACGGAACAGCGATCCGTATCTTAAATGGAACAACGATCCGCTTTCAGAGTAGCTGACTGCGGGCACTCCGCCATATCTGCCGCCGGTCGCACGCAGTCGACGGCAGGGGCCATCGAAGGGCATGCTCGTCATGAGTGAACCTGCTTACACAGCCGACGCCCCCAGCACACCCGTTCCGGTTCTCTCCGTCGGTCCGGTGGTGCTGCCGGCTCCCGGCCGCGCAGTGGACCTGCAGGTGCGCATCTCCGCACCGGTGACCGGGAGCGAGCTGCCGGTCATCCTCCTCTCGCACGGTCTCGGCTTCTCCAACAACCTCTCCTCGCTGAACGGCTACGCCCCGCTCGCGAACTTCTGGGCGGCACACGGCTTCGTCGTGATCCAGCCGACCCATCTGGACTCCAGGACTCTGAGCCTGGATCCCCACGCCCCAGGCGTTGGTGCGCACTGGCGCACCCGGGCCGAGGACATGACGCGCATCCTCGACCAGCTCGACGCGATCGAGGCCGCCGTCCCGCAGCTCGCCGGCCGCCTCGACCCCAGTCGAGTCGCTGTCGCCGGGCACTCGATGGGCGGTCACACCGCGAGCCTGCTCCTCGGTGCCCGGCTCACTGACCCTCATAACGGAACGGAAGTGGACCTGTCCGATTCCCGGATCAAGGCCGGCGTGCTGCTCGCGGCACCCGGCCGGGGCGGGGACGCCCTCACCGAGTTCACCGTCGAGAACTACTCCTTTTTCCTGACCACGGACTTCTCCAGGATGACGACGCCCGCGCTCGTGGTCGCCGGCGACAAGGACGACTCCGCCTTCCTCACGGTCCGGGGCCCGGACTGGCACGCCGACCCGTACGCCCTCGCCCCCGGCCCCAAGACCCTGCTCACCCTGTTCAATGCCGAGCACGGGCTCGGCGGGATCTCTGGATACGACGTCGCCGAGACCACCGACGAGAACCCCGAACGGGTCGCCACGGTCGCACACCTCACCTGCGCCTACCTGCGCAGCGAGCTCTACCCCGGCAACCCCGCCTGGCAGACGGCGCACGACGCGCTGGCGGCCGGCACCGACCCACTCGGACAGGTCGAATCCAAGTAGCCGAAGGAGCCCCCGCCCCGCATGCCGTCCGGCGCGAGACACCCCACCCCTCGCGCCGGACCTGCACTCCCGAAGCGATAGGGGGCGGCGCACTCCGTCACGGGGGCTGCCTGGTGGGCTGGAGCTCGACGGCGTCCATGGCTCTCACGATGCCGACGTAGTGCGGCACCCAGCGTGCTGGCAGTGCCCTTCAGCGGCCCTGCCGGTTCGTTCATCGCCGGCTCTGTCACTCACGCACGTTGCCCGGGACGCTGAAGCGTCCCGGGCAACGTCGTCTTCACCACGGTTTTGGCCAGGGCCCGGAGTCCGGGTCTCACGCCGGTGCTGCGGCTGCCTCCCCTTGCGGGGAGCGCGAGCCGGGAACCGTCGCCCGGATGGACGGGTCCAGATCGAGGCGGCTGTTCATATCTAGCTCGAACCGGCCGTACGGATTCACATGGGTCCAGAACAACGGGGAGAGCGCCCGCCGGTCCGCGGCGGTAAGCCTGCCCGGCCGCAGCAGCCGAAGATGCTGGACCGCAAGACGGGTGAGCAGGTGGACTTCCTGTTCGCGCACCGGGCCAAACGCCTCGCGAACACCTACATCAACACCGCGGTCATCCCCTCGCTCTGCCGCAAGGCCGGCGTCCCGACCGCCGATGTTCGGGGCAACATCACCAGCCACCGGGCCCGGTCGACGATCGCCAGCCAGCTCTACAACGCCAAGGAGCCGATGACGCTCTTCGAGCTGCAGGCCTGGCTCGGTCACCGGAGCCCGGAGGCTACTCAGCATTACGCCAAGATCACCCCGAACACGCTGGCCAGGGAGCGTAACGTCCGGACGATCGAGGTCCTGGTCGACCGGGACGCGGTTACCTCCGGAGCCGCCGCGTCGGGTGAGCCATGGCAGTACTACGACCTCGGTCACGGGTTCTGCACCTACACGTTTTTCGAGCAGTGCCCGCACCGGATGGCCTGTGCTCGCTGCGACTTCTACACACCGAAGGGCTCCAGCAAGGGTCAGCTTATGGAGGCCAAGGACAACCTTCAGCGCATGCTGGCGAGCGTCCCGCTCAGCGACGAGGAACGCGCCGCTGTCGATGATGGTCAGGCCGCGCTCGACCAGCTGCTGGAACGGCTGGCCGACATCCCCGCGCCAGCTGGGGCGACACCCCGAGAGATCGGCGTTCCGGCGACCGCGACGCTCCTGCCGATCGTCGCCGTCAACCAGGGTAAAGGCTGAACTACTCGACAAATCAGATTCCACAAAAAGCATTTGACGCTCACCGGCGCCGGACGATCGGATGACGGCCCATGAGCACAGGGCAAATGCATCCCGGCCAGCACCCCATCGACGACGACCTCGTACGGCGGCTGATTGCTGGGCAGTTCCCGCAGTGGTCGGGGCTGCCGGTGGAGCGTTTTCCCTCCGGCGGCACGGTCAACGCCATGTACCGGCTGGGCGACGGCATGGTTGTGCGGCTGCCGTTGGTGCGGGGCGGAGCCAAGGACGTAGCGATGGAGCAGGAGTGGCTGCCCCGCCTCGCGCCCCGGCTGCCCACGGCCATTCCGGAGGTGCTCGGGGCCGGGGAGCCCGCCGAGGGGTATCCGTGGCCGTGGTCGGTGTATCGGTGGCTGGCGGGGGAGCTTCCCGAAGCGGGGGCACTGAGCGAGCCCGTGCTGCTGGCCAAGGATCTGGCCGAGTTCGTAGCGGCGATGCGGAGCATCACCCTGCAGGGGGCGCCGCAGGCCCATCGCGGCGGGCCGGTCAGCTCGCTCGACGCGGAGACCCGGGCGGCGATCGAGGAACTGCGTGGGATCCCGCAGGAGGACGTCGACTGCGATGCCGCGGCCGCTGTATGGGAGGACGCGCTGCGGACCCCGGGCTGGGAGGGGCCGTCGGTATGGCTGCACGCCGATCTGATGCCGGGCAACTTGCTGGTCGACGGCGGCAGGCTGGCCTCGGTGATTGACTTCGGGTGCACGGGGGTGGGAGATCCGGCCTGCGATCTGTTCCCGGCGTGGAATCTGCTGCCGGCCGATGCACGGGAGGTCTTCCGCGAGGCGCTGGGCGTGGACGACGCGACCTGGATCCGCGGCCGGGGGCGGACGCTATCGCAGGCGCTGATCGCACTGCCGTACTACCGGAGAACGAACCCGGCGATGGCGTACAACGCCCGACACGTGATCCGGGCGGTGCTGGGAGAGAGCTGAGGTCTCCCAAGACTCCGCCCGCAACGCTGCGAGTCCGAACCGGATCGCTGGCGACCACCACCTCGAGGTTGACAAACCTGATTCCACAGAACGCACACGAACGCCGTGCGCACCGCCCGCCCGAGCTCTTCGATCGCCTGGTAGGTGGGGTGCTTGGGGCCGCCGCGGATGAACCGGCGCAGGACCTGCTCGGCCTCGGCGGTGCCCAAGCGCAGGGCGGTGGTGTACTTCACGATCTGGTCGTACTGCTGGGTGATCAGCTCCCAGTTGATCGTCTTGGTGGACAGCACCGGCGCGAGGTGCGGCCACTTCTCGTCCTGACCGGCCGCCGGCCGGTACAGCTTCGCCGCCCCGATGTTCTTCAGTCGCGGCATCAGCTTGAAGTCGAGCATGTGCGCGAAGGCGAAGCCGACGATGGACGCGCCGTGGGTGTCGGTGTACTGCCGGTCGACCTCCATGTCGGTGCAGTGCCGTAGCACGCCCTCGATCATCGAGGCGACCTCGGAGGCCGAACAGGACGTGAGCTGGGAGTAGATGCACACCGACTTCCGCTCGACGTGCCAGTAGATCATCACGCCGGGGCCGCGGTAGCGCTGGTGCCACTCGGTCATCAGGTTGGAGGACCAGGCGCCGAACTTGCGGCTGTCGGAGGCACACGCGGTGCCGGTGCCCCACCACATCTCATCGCGGACGGCGAAGGTGGCGTTCACCAGCTTGCGCAGGGCCGCGCGCATGTTGGCCCGGTTGACGAACAGGTGCCGCACCCGGCGCAGCGTCGCCTCGCTCTCGCCGTGCTTGCCGGTGACCGCGACTCGCTTGATCCCCATGTTCGTGCCCAGGCCGAACAGGACCAGCAGCAGCCGGCGCCGCAGCACGTCCTTCGACAGCATCTCGCGGGTGGCGACCGAGGTGAACTCCTCGGTGAAGCCGGTGTCGAACTCGGCGTACTTCAGGATGTCCAGCAGATCGATGGTGCCCCAGCGCCGCTCGATCTCCCCCTTGATCGCCACCAGGGACTCCGGCTCTTCCTGCTTGCCGCGCGGGGAGACCCTGATCCACGGCTCGCCGTGCTTCTTGACGATCGACACCCCGCCCGTCGTGCCCTCCGCCAGTGCGGTCTCGAAGCGGTCCAGCGAGGTGCGGAGCTTGCCTTGCAGGGCGGTGATGAACTCGCCGGAGTCCTGCGGCTGGCCCAGCGCGGCGTAGTGCACGTCCCGGTTGTCCTCGAAGTCCGCGGGCAGGTCGTCCTCCGGGTTGCGCCACCGGTTCGCACCCACCACCCAGATCTCCCGTCGGCGCACCGCGTCCCGGAGCGCGACCAGCACGCACAGCTCATACGGGATGCGCTCGACACGTCCCTTGTCGTCCACCACCGCCGCCCGCCACTGATCGGGCACCACCCCCGCCAGCGGCACGCTCTCCGCCGGATCAAAGAACGCGCCCTCCTTCAGCGGCTGCTCCAGGTAGCGCTGGAGCAGGTCGATCGCGTCCATCACCGGCCGGTAGGAGGTGTTGTTGCACTTCAGCTCCAGCGCGCCCAGCAGCGGCGAGAGCATCCGTCGAAAGCCGGGTCTGCTTCACTGCGTCCAGGGCGAGGGCGCCGGGTTTGGAGCTGGGGTCGATACGGGGCAGCCAGTTGATGCTGCTGCCCGGCGGCATCGTGATTTCGGTTCGGATGTCCTCGGGCGAGGGGACTTCGAGGAACACGGTGGCGGGCAGGTCCGCAGGAGAGGTCTCCAGGATGGCGAGGATCGCCGGGAGTGCGCTCTCGTCTCCGGCGAGGAGCTGCCATGTGGCGCTTGCGGACGGGGCATAGCTGTGTCCCTCGTCGAGGAAGGACACCTTTGTGCCCGGCGCGGCGGCCAGCGCCCACCGGGTCCCCGGGGCCGATGCCTGGCCGGACGCGCCGATCTCGTGGAGCGAGACCTCGAGTCGAACGCTGATTCCGCCGGCCTGAACCTGCGCATCGTGTACGTCCGTACCCGCGGGCGCCGCTTGCCGCCCTGCAGCGTGAGCTGGAGAATCCACCGCTCACTGCCGGGCAGGAACACGTCGCCGTCGTCGGCGGGGTCGGCGAAATACAGACGGCCAGCCTGGTCGAAGCCGGTCTGTTGCAGGTGCCGGACGTCGTCTCCGCCCAGCGTGACGGTCATGAAGTGCGGGCTGGTCTGCTCGCTGGCCTGAACGGTCAACGACAGCATCCGCCGCTTGCTCGGGCGTTGGATGCGCGGCGTCATGACCGTCCACCGCCTCGCAGGATCGTGCTGCTTGTCGGGCTCATAACGCCACTGTCCGGCTGTCCACCCATGCGGGACCACCGGTAAACTGACGCCTGATGCCGAAAGACCGCCAACCTTCATCGGAGTCGCCCGGCCCCGAAGCGACGCCGCTCCAAGGTGCCGCGTGGCTGCCGCACGGCTACCAGCTCGACCCCCACTCGCATGCCGAGGGGCAGCTCGTCTATGCCGCCGCCGGCGCGCTGGCCACCGCCACCGAACGCGGAACATGGGTCGCCCCGGCCAACCGCGTCACCTGGACGCCCCCGCACTTCGCGCACTCCCACCGTTTCTACGGCCAGACCGACGTACGCCTCCTTCAGGTCCCGCTCGGCCTGTGCGCACAGCTCGTGGCCCACCCCAGCGTCTTCGCCGTCAGTCCGCTACTGCGCGAAGCGCTCCTCGCGCTCACCGACAGCCCAGAGCGGCGCCCCGGCGCCCACCGACGACTGCTCACCGTCATCGTGGACGAGCTTGTCGACGCCGCCGAGCAGTCCCTCCACCTGCCGGAAGCCAACGACGACCGGCTCCGCGCCGCCACCGCGCTCCTACACGAGGACCCCGCCCAGCCCACGACCCTTGCCGACCTGGGCCGCAGGGTGGGAGCCAGCGAACGCACCCTGAGCCGTCTGTTCCACACCGAGCTGGGCATGAGCTTTCACCGTTGGCGCACCACCCTGCGCATCCACCACGCGCTGGCCCGCCTCACCGACGGGATGTCCGTGACGGAGACCGCGGTGGCGTGCGGCTGGTCCAACCCCTCCAGCTTTATCGACGCCTTCACCGAAGTCGTCGGCCGGACACCCGGCCGCTACCAGGCCGAACTGCGCCACCACTCCTGACCATCAGCGTCTGTGCAGCTCAGACACCCTGCGTCGACCTCACTCGCCAGGTTGGCGGCTTTCCGGTATCTGCTGTCCAATCACCAGTGGTGCGCATGACAGGGGGCGTCGCAGGGTGGTGACCGAACGCCGCACCACCCGGGCGGCGCCGCCGGTCGCGGCCATGCCGCGAACCGGTCCACCGCCCTGAGCACGGAGGCTCGCACACCTATGACCACGACACGCGACGACACGGCAGTCGTCATCATCGGAGCTGGCGTCGCCGGTCTGACCCTCGGCAACTTCCTGCTGCGCAACGGCATCGACTGCATCGTGCTGGAGAAGCATCCCCGCGCCTACGTCGAAAAGCGCCAGCGCGCCGGGACCATCGACACCTTCGGGGTGCGCATGTTCCGCGCGTGGGGCCTGGACGAAGTCCTGGCGGGCGACCCGATCCCGCACAGCGAAGGCGGCTTCTACATCGACGGCCACGCGATGCCGATCGATGTGGACGAGCACAACAACGAGAGCCTGTACTGCCCGCAGCAAGTCCTCGTACGCAACCTCACCGAGGTCTTCCTGCGCGAAGGCGGCGACCTGCGCTACGAAGCCGCCGACGTCGCCCTGGAGAACCTCACCACGGGCCACCCCGTCGTGCGCTACCAGGACGCCGACGGAACGGCCCGGGCCATCGACTGCAACTTTATTGCCGGCTGCGACGGCTTCCACGGCATCTCCCGCCGTAGCATCCCCGCCACGGCCCTGACCGAGTACTCCCACGAATACGGCTACTCCTGGCTCAGCGTCCTGGCCGCCACCCCGACCAGCCCGTCCGGCATGGCCATCCACGAACTGGGCCTGGCCGGCATGATTCCCCGCGGACCCCAGGCCAGCCGCATCTACCTCCAATGCGCCGTGGACGACACCCCCGAACAGTGGCCCGACGAGCGCATCTGGAGCGAGCTGGAAGCCCGCTTCGGCACCCCTCCCTCGCGCGGCGAGATCCTGTCCAAGCAGATCGTGCCCCTGCGCAGCGTGGTCTTCGACCCAATGAGTCACGGCAAGCTGTACCTCCTGGGCGACGCCGCCCACATCGTCCCGCCGATGAGCGCCAAGGGCATCCATCTCGCCCTGCACGACACCGAGGTCTTCGCCCGAGCCGTGATCCGCCACGCGACGGAAGGCGACTCCAGTCTCCTCGACAGCTACTCGGAGACCTGCCTGCCGCACATCTGGAACTACCAGGCGTTCGCCACGTGGATCACCGACACCATGCACAACGCCGGATTCACCGGTTTCGAGGGCGAGTTCAAGAAGCAGATCGCCCGTGCCGAGCTCCAGCGCCAGTTCGCCTCGGAGTCAGCGAACAAGCTGTTCAGCGAACTCACCGCCGGTACCAACTAGTACGTGTCGTTGCAGTACTAGGGCCTGTTCTGAGTTCAGATCACTGATGGGTTGCTTCGGCTCCCGGGAGGCTTCCGGCTGCTGCAGGAACGATCTGTGACGCGTGGTGAT
>NZ_JBEXFG010000010.1:0-156363 GCF_040606675.1 Streptomyces sp. NPDC005393
TCACATCACCTATCTGGACGCCGGCCGGATCGCCGCCGAGGAGGGCGTGACCGCGATCGCACTGCACGGGCGCACGGCGGCCCAGCACTACGGCGCCCGCCCGGAGACGGGCGGGTGCACGTCCGGCGTGGCTCAGGCGGGCCGCTCGCTGCGGTCGCCGCCCCAGAGCGTGTGGAACGACCCCTCGCGGTCGACGCGCCGGTAGGTGTGCGCGCCGAAGAAGTCCCGCTGCCCCTGAATGAGCGCTGCGGGCAGCCGCTCGGAGCGCAGCGCGTCGTAGTACGCCAGCGCCGCCGAGAAGCCCGGGGCCGGCACACCCAGCTCGGCCGACGTGGCCACCACCCGCCGCCAGGAATCCTGCGCCGCGCCCAGGGCCACGGCGAAGTAGTCGGCGGTCAGCAGCGTCACGGGCTTGCGCTCCTGCGCGTACGCCTCGGTGATCCGGTTCAGGAACCGGGCGCGGATGATGCATCCGCCGCGCCAGATCCTCGCGACCGCGCCCGGGTCGATGTTCCAGTCGTACTCCTGGCTGCCCGCCTGGATCTGGTGGATGCCCTGCGCGTACGCCACGATCTTCGACGCGTACAGCGCCTGCTCCACATCGTCGGCGAACCGCTTCGCGTCCGCGCCCGTCAGCGCCTTCCCCGACGGCCCCGGCAGCCCCTGGGAGGCGTTCCGCAGATCCGCGTGGCCCGACAGCGAACGGGCGAACACCGCCTCGGCGATACCGCTCACCGGTACGCCCAGGTCCAGCGCGGTCTGGACGGTCCAGCGGCCGGTGCCCTTCTGCTCGGCCTGGTCGAGCACCACATCCACGAAGGGCTTGCCGGTCGCGGCGTCGGTGTGCCCCAGCACCTCCGCGGTGATCTCGATCAGATAGGACTCCAGCCGGCCGCGGTTCCAGGTGCGGAACACCTCGGCGATCTCGCCCGGCGCCAGCCCCAGCCCCCGCCGCAGCAGGTCGTAGGACTCCGCGATGAGCTGCATATCCGCGTACTCGATGCCGTTGTGCACCATCTTCACGAAGTGGCCGGAGCCGTCCGGGCCGATATGGGTGCAGCACGGGGTGCCGTCCACCTTGGCGGCGATGTCCTCCAGCAGCGGGCCCAGCGACTCGTACGACTCCTTGGAACCGCCCGGCATGATGCTCGGGCCGTGGAGCGCGCCCTCCTCACCGCCGGAGATCCCGGTGCCCACGAAGTGCAGCCCGCGCTCGCGCAGCGCGGCCTCCCGGCGCCGGGTGTCCTCGAAATGCGCGTTGCCACCGTCGACGATCATGTCGCCCGGCTCCAGCAGCGGGGCGAACTCGTCGATCACCGCATCGGTGGGCGCCCCCGCCTTGACCATCATCACCAGGCGGCGCGGACGCTCCAGCGAGGCCACGAACTGTTCGGGCGTCTCGGCGGGCACGAAGTGGCCCTCGTGACCGAACTCCTCCACGAGGGCCTTCGTGCGCCCGTACGTCCGGTTGTGCACGGCCACGGTGTGGCCGTGCCGGGCGAAGTTACGGGCCAGATTGCTGCCCATCACCGCCAGTCCGGTCACACCGATGCGAGCCTGCTCCGCCATGGTTGCCCACTCCTGCCTGTCGGTCGTCGTCAATGCCAGGACTGCCGGATCACCGGAAACGTGATCGTAACGGGCGCCGGTTCCTGTCGTGGTGCTGTGCGTGGTGCTGTCGGTCAACTCGGTATGCGCTGTGCGCTCGGCCTCTCGGGTACCCCGCCCGGCCGGGGCTCACGACCCGGATGCGGTGCGGGGTCGGTGCCGCGCGTACGAGGGTGGCGTCCCGGCCCGGACGGCACCCTCGTACGCGCGGCTGTCCCGTCGGCTCTCCTATCTCGGCATCTCCGCCGCCGTGCCGTTGACGGTGCCCGTGGCCCTGGTGGGGCGCTCCAGGATTCCCCGGGTGTCGGCGGGGGGTGGTTCGGAGGCGGTGGTGTGCTGCGGCGCCGAGGGCTCGGCGGAGCCGTTGGCGGTGCCGCCCGGCGGATGCGACGAGCCGTTGATCTTCTCGATCGCCTGCCGGGCCTGCTCACCGGGGGAGCGGGCCGCGAGCGGCGGCGGCGTGTGCGGGGCGGTCGCCGCGGGCTGGCTCCGCTCCTGCATGGGCTTGGCGTGGGCGCCGACGGCATGGGCCTGGGTGCGCAGCCGATGGCTGACCGCCTCGTCGAGGCTCACCGGCCGCTGCAACTGAGCCGCCAGCCGGCCGGCTTCCTGACCCAGCGCGGCGACGACGTCCCAGGGCAGATGGAGCACCAGACGGACTTCGGCATCGCCGTCCGGGAGCGCTTGGATGGGAGGGGTGAACCGATCGTTCATGTACGGGTCCTCCGGTCTCGGGGGTCGGCCCGTGCGGGACGACACGCGTCCGACTGCCAGGACGCACAGAGCCATACGGAGGACCGGTCCGTCGCGTTCACCCGTTACCACAAGGACTGACGCGGCTCCGCGTCAGGTCTTGCTGAGCAGGATCGTCACCGTGGCCAGGATGGCTGCGAGTACCAGCGCCGCGATGCCGTAGACCAGCCGCTGCGACCGCACGCCCGGAAGCAGTGCGTCGAGGGCGATCCGGCCCGATCCGGACAGCGCGAGTCCGGCCGCGCAGACGCCGATGAGCATCGGAAACTCAAAGCCGCCGAACCAGCCGAGCGGCCAGGCGGCGGCCACCGCGTTGGCCATCGTGCCCGCGACGGCGGCGCCGGCGAGCGGTGTGATCAGTCCCGCGGCGAGTGCGAGGCCGCCAAAGGTCTCGGCCAGCCCCGCGATCACGGCCATCGCCTTGGGGGCGGGGTATCCGAACTGGGCGAACGCCAGGGCCGTCTTGTTGATCCCCAGCCCGCCCCACCAGCCGAACAAATGCTGCGCGCCGCGCGCGGCGACGGTCAGCCCGACGGCGAGTCGTATGAGCAGCAGACCGGCGTCGTGGGCGGTGAACACGGCAGCCGAGGTTCTGGGCGAGGCCGGGGCCGAGGGGTATTCGTCCGGTGCGGAGGCGTTCTGGTGGTGGGATGCAGACATGGCGCCCTCGTCATGGTCGGGCTCGGCGTGACCGTCGAGCCGGATATCCGATATGCACCTTAAGTGTGTTTATTCCACCCGAATGGCGGGTTCAATCCGTATGCCACCTCCGGTCCGGTCCGGCCCGGTCCGGCGACCGGCCGCATCAGGCCACGCGCCGCCGGATGCCGAGACGCAGGGCCCCGGCCAGACGGCAGAGGCCGGCCGCCGTCAGGGCCGTGTCGGCGGCCGGGGCCGGGGCCGCGGCCGGGCCGCCGTGCGGGCCCGCGACCGGCCCCGACAGGACCACGCCCAGCGCCGCCGCGACCGTGATCGCCGTCTTGGTCACGCCGGACGCCTCGCCGGCGCGCTCGGGCCGGACGGCCCCGTGGGTGGCGATGAGCGTCAGGGCGCCCGCCACTCCGAGGGCCCGCCCCGCAGACCGCGGCGGCCGGCAGACAGGACAGCAGGGTCGTCATCGTGGCGCCGCGCACAGCCCCGCCGCGCCGGGGGCCAGGCATCCCGCCATCGCCCTGACCGCCCCCTCCGTACGGATCCGCCCGGCCACCGGCCTCGCCAGAGCCATCGCCGTGGCGGGGGGGGCGAGGAAGGCCGTCCGGGCGGCCGTCGCCGACAGCCCCCACGGGCCCTGGAGCGACAGGGGGACGACGAACAGGAAGACCACGGTCGCGGCGTTGGCCGCCGCCCCGGCGACAGCCCGGAGGAACGGCGATCGATCAGCGGCGGGGCGGCAGCCGGTGCAACTCCACGGCGGTGAGCCGCCCGTCCTCGATCGCGGCCGTCATCAACGTACAGTAGGGCTGTCTGCGCCGGTCGGTGGGGGAGCCGGGGTTGAGCAGCCGCAGCCGTCCGTCGGCCGTCGTGGAGTCCCAGGGGATATGGCTGTGGCCGAACACCAGCACATCCAGATCGGGGAACCGCTCCGCGCAGCGCCGCTCCCGCCCCTGCGCCGGCCCGGTCTCATGCACCACGCCGAGGCGCACCCCGCCCAGCTCGGCGTAGGCCACCTCCGGCAGCCGCGCCCGTAGCTCGGGCGCGTCGTTGTTGCCGTAGACGCCGATCAGCCGCCGCGACCGCGCCTCCAGGAGGTCGAGGGTGGCGGTGTCGACCCAGTCGCCCGCGTGGATGACGACATCGGCGCGCGGCAGCCGCTCGAGCAGTTCCTCGGGAAGCGCTTTGGCGCGCCGGGGCAGATGGGTGTCGGACATCAGCAGAAGACGCACGCGGTGACCGTACCGTGTGGATCACCATCGCCCCACACCGCGCAGGGAGAGACCATGGCCAAGCGCCCACCGCTTCCGCCCTTCACCCGGGAAACCGCCATCCAAAAGGTCCGCCAGGCGGAGGACGGCTGGAATTCCCGCGACCCCGAAAAGGTGGCGCTCGCCTACAGCGTGGACTCGCGCTGGCGCAACCGCTCGGAATTCCTTCAGGGCCGAACGGACATCGTCGCCTTTCTCGCCCGCAAGTGGGCGAGGGAGCTGGACTACCGGCTCATCAAGGAGCTCTGGGCATTCGAGGGCCATCGCATCGCGGTGCGCTTCGCCTATGAATGCCATGACGACTCCGGAAACTGGTTCCGTTCCTTCGGCAATGAGAACTGGCAGTTCGACGCCGACGGGCTGATGACACACCGCCATGCCTCCATCAACGACCTGCCCATCAAGGAGGCGGACCGCACATTCCACTGGCCGCTCGGGCCCCGCCCGGAGGATCACCCGGGTTTGAGCGACCTGGGATGGTGAGTTCCCCATCAAAAGGTCAATGTTGACGCGACGCGTGCCGCTACCACATCCAGGGAGCCGATCCCGTGCCGGCCCACGTGGCGAGCTCCTGCCCGTCGACACACAGGATTCCGCACTGAGCGGCGTAGTCGATGGCGGGACGTGGTCGAGGGCCGAGAGTGGTCATGGGCGGCAGTCCCTCTCACATGGCGGCATCAAGATCATTCATGCCACGTGCCCCGCCATGCCGCTTCCACACCGGACGCTCGGCGGCCACCTCCTCCAACGAGCGCCAGATGAGACGATGTCGTGGCGAAGGGTGGGTGACAGCGTGACAGCGGACGCGGTGAGCGACCGGTATCCACGGCCGCTGGTGACGGCGGAGGAGGCCGAGGGGATCTGGCGGCTGCTGTCCGTCGAGGCGCTGGAGGAGGGGGCGAAACCGGAGACCGTGCGGCTGGCCGTGGTGGTCGGCCTCGCCCGCGCCAGCGGCGCCCGGTACGGGGGTCTGCTGCGCTGCACCCTGCCGGCGCTGGATCTGGACGCCGGATGGGTGACGCTCGAACACGGCAAGCACCGCGTCCCGCGCCGACACGGTCTGGACCGGGGCGCGATCCTGGTCCTCCGCCGCTGGCTGCGGGTGCGTGAGGAGCTCTGCGCCGAGCTGGAGGGTTCGGTGCCGGACGCGCTGCTGCTGACCGTCCACCACACCCATGACAGCGGCGTGACCGTGGCCGCCGGGCTGCCCATCACCCGGCAGGGCCTGGTGCTCTCCTGGCGCCGCTTCGTCCACCGCACCAACGCCGCCCACGCCGCCCGCCGTCCCCCGCTGCCCACCCGCTTCGAACAGGTCCGCCGCGTCTGGGACGCCTGACGCCCGCCCCGGAGCGGGACGGAGGGCGGAGCGCTCGCGCGGCCCCGCCCTCGTGCCCGGTCGCCTACGCCGCGTCGGATCCCGCCGCCGCGCCGCGCGCCGTGACGGTGAAACGCGCCTGTGTGGACGCGCCGTTCACGGTCACCGCGAGGGTGGCCGTCCCCGGGCGCAGCGCGGTGAGCTTGCCGCTCACCGGGTCGAACGCCGCCATATAGCGCGGTCTGTGCCCGGCCTGGGCCGGGTCACCGATGTACAGATTCGGCGAACCGGTCCAGTCCGCGCTCACTGGGAAGCCGACCGGCACCCGGCGGGCGGCGGCCCCCTCGCCCTGGATGACGGTCGCCGTGACCCCGGAGGTCTGCCCGGCGCGCAGTTCGGCCGGGGCGGTGACCGTCAGCCCGTCCACATGCGCCCGGGTCTGCACGGACACCCAGTCCGGCCCGCCTCTCCACGGCGCGTGGCGGGCCTTTTCCTGCTCCCTCGCCGGGACATGGTCGACGCCGACCATCGACCAGCCGGTGAAGCCGCCCTGGTCGGCCGGGGTGGCCGGGTTCTTGCCCGAGTTGCCGTTGATCAGATAGGGGACGCCGTCCACACGCGAGGCATGGAAGGTGCCGACGTGGCTGCCGATGAACGCCGCACCCTTGCCCGTCGTACGGCGGAAGTCGGCGAGCCAGTCCTCCAGCAGGGCGGCCTCCTTACGGTCGCTCAGCCGGCTGCCCTGCTGCGGGGTGGGGTCGCGCGGCGGAACATGTTCGATCACCATGACCGAACCGATACCCGGGTCCGTGGCGGCCGCGTCCAGCTGCTTGCGCAACTCCTTGATCTGGTCGAAGCCGCCGCCGCGCAGTCCGAGGCTCGAGGTGTCGAGGGTGAGAAAGCGGGTGCCCCGGTGGTCGAACGTACGGTGCGCGGGCCCGAATTCGGCCGTGAAGTTGTCGATCCTGCCGCCCATCACCTCATGGTTGCCCGGCACGTAGTACCAGGGCAGGTCGTCGCCCAGCTCCTCCGTGAGCACGGTGCGGGCGAAGGAGAGGTCGGCGGGGGAGCCCTCGTCGACCAGATCCCCGTTGATCACCAGGAAGTCGGGGGTCGCCGCCTTGATCTCCCGCAGGGTGCGGCGGGCCTGGGCGACGATCGGGCTGTTCGGCTCGCGGGCCACGAACTGCGCGTCCGACATCACCGCGAACCGCCAGTCCCGCCCTTCGGTCCGCGCCGCCGTGCCGATGAGCGGATCCGGACGCACCGTCTCCGTGGGGAGATCGACGGCGGGCGGGACCTGCGCGGTGAGGTCGTCGAGCACCACGCTGCCGGTGTACTGGCGGGTGGCGGCCGTCTCGGCGAGATAGAAGCGGCTCACCTTCAGCGGATACGCGACCCCGGCCGGTACGGTGAAGTCGACATGTCGCCAGCCGGTCCAGGTCACATAAGGGCCGCGCAGCAACTGGTCCGAGCCCGCCGCGTCCTTCAGCTGCAGCGTGGGCCACGCCCCGTTCCCATCGCCCTTGATCCACAGGCCGAACGACTGCGGCTGCCCGTCCACCGCGATCTGCTGCGGCGGGGTGACATAGGCGGCGCGGGTGGCCGTGGACTGGGTGAAGTCGTACGTCAGCTTCAGCCCGGTGCCGGTGTGGCCGTCGGAGGTGGCCGCCGCCGAGCCGGAGGCGCGGGCCTGGCTGAAGGTCCACCGGTCGGCGTCGTCGAAGGACGCCTCCTGGCGCTCGGTCAGTCCGACGGTGATGGCCAGCACGGTGCTGACGCCCCCGACGGTGACCTTGACCTGCTTTGCGGCCTCGTCGCCCCGCGCGGTGACGGTGAAGTTCCCCGTCTTCGCGTCCGGGGCGATGTCGAACAGGGCGTGGTCGTAGTCGAGTCGGACATCGGACGGCTCGATGGGCGCGCTGGTGCCGTGCGCGTCCAGACCGACGATGCCGAAGCGGCCGGTGGCCTTGGCGTCGGCCAGACCGAGCAGCCGGGTGGTGGGCTGGATCCGGTCGAGTGCGTCCAGGACGGTCAGCTCAAGGGAGCCGTGGGCGGCGCCGCGCCGGGCCGAGACCGTGGTGCCGCCGCCGTGGCGTGCGGTGAAGGTGCCGTCCGCGTCGACCCGGCCGACCCCCGGATCGGCCGACCGCCAGTGCGGTGTGCCCGCGGCGGGGCCGTACGTCTCATCGTAACCGGCGGCGGTGAGACGGCGGGTGAGCCCCGGGAAGACCCGCTCGGGATGTCCGCCCCAGACGGGGTCGACGGTGGGCGCGGACCCGGCGTCGGTCGCCGTCTCCACCCAGAAGCCCTCGAGCCGGCCGCTGCCGTCGGGGGCGGTGAGGGCGAGGCCGTTGGGGACGGTGCGTTCGCTGCCGTCGGACGGGCTGTTCTCCACCCGCGCCGTATCGCTGCCGGGCGCGCGGGCGACAAGCGTGGACGAGCCGCCGCCGTCGAGGTTGAGCGCGCTGTAGGAGCCCGCGTCCTTCATCATCACGCCGAGTTCGGTGAGGGTGACCCCGCCGCTGTCGGCCTGCCGCCCGTCGACGGTGAGGATCCGCATCGTGCGGCCGTCCCGGGAGAAGCCGACGGCGGTGCGCGGGGCCGCGGTGTTGTTGCCCTCGCTCTCGTGGCCGACCGCCTTGCCGTCGACGACCAGCAGCTCCCGGCCGCCGACGGCGGTGCGCGGGATGTCGCCGCTGTCCGTCCGCGGCCGGTACTCCATCGTCACGGCGTCGCCGACGGCCAGCCGGGAGAGCGTGTCCGCCCCGGCGTCGCTACCCTCCAGCACGGTCGCCCCGGCCGGGATGGCGCCCTTGCCGGGCGCGGTGGCCGCCTGGGTGACCCTGCCGTCGACGACCGTGACCTCGGCGGTGCGCCGCGCGCCGTCCACGGTCTGGGCGCGGTCCGCCTCGCCCCACTGGGCGTTGTACGCCCCGATGCCACCGGCCGGGACGTTGGACGCGTTGAGCGCCGCGAGCGGATGCGGGCCGTCGGGGAGGGTCAGCGTGCCCTCGAAGTAGAGCTGGAGGACGCGGCCCGCCTCGGCCGGCCCCATGCCGACGGCCCGACTGGGCCCGGCCGCGGCGGCGGAGTTGACGATCCGTCCGTCGCTGATGCCGGTGCCTTCGGGGGCGCCGGTCTGGTTGATGTCGAAGAAGTCACCGTTGATCGCCGCGACCGTACGGCGCCCCGGCCCCGCGTCGTGCCCGGCGGCGAGCCGGGAGACGGCTTCGCGCTTGGCGACCTTGTCCGGGTGCAGATAGTCGACCTTCGTACCGCCGGCGAGATCCACCGACAGCGAGTCGACCCGCAGCCACTTGTCCGACTCCAGCCGGTCGTACGAGGTCAGCCGCACCCCGGGGGCGACGGGCCGCGAGGAGCGGGCGGTCTGTAACCCGTCGCCGTCGGCCACGGACAGGGGCCCGGGTGCGTGGCGGGCGGCGGGTGGTGCGATCGGCCGCAGCATCTCGGCCGAAGAGCGGGGCAGCGGTTCGGGCGCCGGGGCGGGGGTGTTGTTGGCGGTGGCCTGGCCGGCGGCGCCCAGCACAAGGGCGGACACCGCGGCCACAACCGCCATGGGTCTGGCGAACGCGACAGGAGGCACGGCAACTCCATGGGGCCATGGGACTCGCGTGGTTCACACGCACAGCGCCCCAGCATCGCGGCGGAGTTGACCGGGCACCAGAAGGCGTCGGCGACAATCATGGAGAACAAACGCCCGTTGCGGGCCGGGTCAGGGGAGGGAGTCCCCGTCCACGTACACCCACGCGCCCCCATCGCGCACAAAACGGCTGTTCTCGTGGAGCTCGCCCGTGCGGCCGCCCTCCGCGTAGTGCGCGCGGAATTCGACGGTGCCCGCCTGGTGGAACGCGGTGCCGTCCGTGCTGCCCAGGATCTCCAGCCGTACCCAGCGCAGCCCGGGGTCGAGCTCGACGCGCGGCGGCCGGGTGGTGGGGTGCCAACTGCGCAGCAGATACGCCTCGTCCCGGATGGCGAAGGCGCTGTAGCGCGAGCGCATCAGCTGTTCGGCGGTGGCCGCCTGCGCCTCACCGCGGTGCAGCCGGCCGCAGCAGGCGTCGTAGGTGGCGGGCAGCCCACAAGGGCAGGACGCCGGAGTGGGTCGGGCCGGCTGCGGGCGGCGCGTACGTCGGGACATGGCTCCATTGTGACGGGTGGGACGGGCGCGGTGGATGCGACGAGGACGTCCCGTGCGGCCGCGCCGCGAGACCGCCCGGCGCACCGCCTCCCGTGAGTACGGCTGACACGGCTGAGGGGCGGGCTCGCCGGAAAGAGGGGCGGCGGGGGGTGAGGGACGTCAGTAGTAGCCCTTTTCGCCGTCGATCAGTTCCCGGATCGCGTCCATGTGCCCGGCATGCCGAGCCGTCTCCTCGATCATATGGAGCAGGAGCCACCGCACATTGGCGGCCGCGGCGCGGAAGTCCGGGTGGCGGCCCACATCGTCCACGGAGTGGTCCGCGACGATCTCGTTGGACAGCGCGCACTGCCGGGTGTAGTCGGCGAGGAGTTGGGCGAGGGGGATGTCCTCGACCATCATGTCGGCGTCCTCGGGCCCCTCGAAATGCGGGCCCTCGGCCGGGCGGCCGAGAAGCATGATTTCGAACCACAGGTGTTCGACCCAGCGCATATGGGAGACGATGCCGGCCATGGTCATCAGGGGCGAGGCAGGGAGAAGGGCGCTGTGGGCATCCGCCTCCGACAGGCCCTCGCACTTCCACTGGATGATCGCGCGCTGCATATCGAGCCAGCCGACCAATTGAGTACGCTCATCGGCGGTGTACGGAGGGCGTATGCGGGGTGGCGTCATGGGCGGTGACGCTAGCTCAGGCAGCGGTCGGATCGCATCGGGTTATCGATGGCCCAGTACGTTGATCACGCGGCCGTTGGGATCGCGGACGAAGAAGCGGCGGACCCCCCACTCCTCGTCCTGCAGCGGATGCACGATCTCCGCGCCGCTCTCGCACATCACGGCATAGGCCGCGTCCACGTCGTCCACCTCGACGCTCATGTCGGGCGTGACCGGCGCGGTTTTGTCGCTGCTCATCAAGCTCGTCTGGGCGGTCGGGTGCGAGGGTGAGGCGAGGGTCATGATCCAACCGTGGTTCATCACCTCCTCGAAGCCCAGCAGCCCGTAGAACTCCCGGCTTTCCTCCATCGCTTCGGACCGGATGTTGGGCACGACACGGCGGATGGTCATCGAGGGCTCCTGGTGTCAGTCGTCGTTGGTGAGCACGGCGTCGAGATAGCCGGCTATGGCGTCCCGGTTGCGGGTCAGGCACCGGATGCGCTCGGTCATGCGATCACGCTCGTTCTCCAGCGTGGCGATCATCTCCGGTGGTATCGCGTCGGAGAAGTGGATGGTCCGGGGCTTGCCGAGGCACGGCAGGATCCGCTTGATGATCCGGGTCGGCAGTCCCGCGTCGAGCAGCCCCCTGATCTGGAGGACCCGGTCCACGAGCCGCTCGTCGTACGCACGGTAGCCGTTCGCACAGCGGTCGGGGATGATCAGCGCCTGCTCCTCGTAGTAGCGGAGCAGCCGGCGGGGTGTGCCGGTGCGCTCCGAGAGCTCTCCGATCCGCATGGGCTCGCCTCGTACCTTCCCGCTTGACCTTCAGAGCAATGTGATGGTTTGAGCGTACGCAGCATGCGAAACCACGAGCGGAAACTCTGCCGGCGCTCCTCGCGCCGGCCACGGCCGTCTTCATCACCAGTCTGACCGGGACGCTGCCCGCGGGTGTGCTTCCCGCGATGAGTGCCGATCTGAGGGTCGGCGAGTCCGTGATGGGGCAGTCGGTGACGATCTACGCCATCGGCACCGCGATGACGGCGATCCCGTTGTCACCGCATGAACGACTGCCCGCTGTACTGAGCGGGGAGTTTCCCGGGGAATAGGGCCAGGTGATTGAACGGAAGCCGCCGGTGCGCCGTACGGATAACGGCGGCTCCCACCTCCGGGCCGGGTCCGCCCTGCCACCACCGGGCCTCGCACGGAAGGATCTTCGGGTTGTCGCGCCACACGAGCTCTCGTCAGCTGCCGAATACGGACAAGGAAACCACCGAGGAGGGCACGCCGGAAGGGCCCTCGGACGACGGTGCCGCCGCGAGTGACGGCACCGGTGCGCGTGACGCCGCCGAGGGTGAGGCCGCCACGGGTGACGCCGTCGGGAGTGACGGTGCCGGCGTTGGTGAGGACGCCACCTCCAGTGGCGCCGCCGAGAGTGAGGCCCCCATGACTGAGGCTGCCTCAAGTGAGGCGGCCACGGGTGAGGCCACTTCGGGTGAGGCCACCGCCGGTGATGCCGCCGGGAGTGACGGTGCCGGCGTTCGTGAGGCCGCCTCGAATGAGCCGACCGAGGGTGAGGCCGAAACGGGTGAGGCCACCGCGGGAGATGCCGCCACGGGTGAGGCGACCGAGGGTGCGGCCGTCACGCGTGAGGCGGCCTCGGCTGAGGCAACTTCGGGTGACGCCGCCGCGAGTGACGGCACGGGTGAGGACGCCACCGGGGGTAAGGCAGCCTCGGGTGAGGACCCCACGGCTGAGGCCGCTACGGGTGAGGCCACCGCGGGTAAGGCTGCCTCGGGCGAGGCCGCCGCCGGTGAGGCCGCCACGGGTGATGCCACCGCCGGTGAGGTGGCCGACGGACGCCCGGACGACGATGTCGCGGTCGACATCACGGCAGCCGCCGGCGACGCCGGTGACGGGCCGGGCGAGGTCGTGGCGGGCGGCGGCTGGCGGCAGAGGTATCCGGTCGCGGCGCGGGCCGTGGCGTGGGGGACCACCGGCTTGGCCTGGGCGCTGGTGCTCTTCGCCCTTCTCATGCCGAACCAGCTCCCCGCCTTCAGGCCCGGCGAGTTCGCGCGTCTCCCGGGGGAGGCGATCTTCGGAGCCGGTCTGCTGCTCCTCCTGCCGCCGTTGGCACGGCGGGTGGCGGCGGTGCTCGCCGGAGGGTTCCTCGGCCTGCTGACCCTCCTGAACCTCCTCGACATCGGCTTCAACGAGTTCCTCGGACGCGGTTTCAACGTCGTGCTCGACTGGATACTTTTCGACGACGCCGAGTCGTACCTCGAGGACTCGATCGGCCACACGGCGGCGACCGGCGCCGTGATCGGGGTCGTGGTCCTTGTGCTCGCCGTGCTCGTCCTCATGGTGCTGGCGGTCCTCCGGCTCAGCAATGTCATGGCCCGGAACAGCGCCCTGGCGACCCGTACCACCCTGGTGCTCGGGACCGTCTGGGTCATGTTCGCGGCGCTCGGCGTGCAGGTGGCCGGGGTGCCGGTGGCTTCCAAGAGCACGGTCGCGCTCGTCAAGGACCGCGCCGAGCGGGTGCGCAAGACCCTGAAGGACGAGAAGGAGTTCGCCAAGGTGGCCGCCGTCGACGCGTACGGCGACACCCCGGGCGACCAGCTGCTGACCGGGCTGCGCGGCAAGGATGTCATCTTCACCTTCATCGAGAGCTACGGCCGCAGCGCGATCGAGGACCCGGGGATCGCACCCGGGGTCGACAAGACCCTCAAGAGCGCGACCAAGCGGCTGGGCGCGGCCGGGTACTCCGCCAAGAGCGGCTGGCTCACCTCGGCGACGTACGGCGGCAACAGCTGGCTGGGCCACTCCACCTTCCTGACCGGCCTGTGGATCGACAACCAGAACCGCTACCGCACCGTCACCGCGGGCAGTCATCTGTCCGTCACCAGCGCCTTCAAGCGCACCGGTGCCTGGCGGACGGTCGGCATCATGCCGGGCGTCCAGAAGAACTGGCCGGAGGGCAAGTTCTATGGCCTCGACCACGTCTACGACTCCCGGGAGCTCGGCTACAAGGGCCCGAAGTTCAGCTGGTCGACCATGCCCGACCAGTACGCCCTGACGGCCTTCCAACGCCTGGAGCACGGCAAGAAGCATGACAAGCCGCTGATGTCGGAGATCATCCTGACCTCCAGCCACCAGCCCTGGGCACCCATCCCCAAGACGATCCCCTGGAACAAGGTCGGGGACGGCTCGGTCTACAAGGGCATCCAGAAGGCGGGCAAGAAGCCCGCGGACGTGTTCTACGACTCCACCAAGGTGAAAACCGAGTACGGCAAGTCCATCCAGTACTCGGTGAAGAGCCTCACCGACTATGTGGTGAAGTACGGCAGCAAGAACACCGTGCTCGTCTTCCTCGGCGACCACCAGCCCCTCGCGAGGGTCAGCGGCAACCACGCCAGCCGCGACGTACCGGTCGCGATCGTCGCGCACGACAAGGCGGTGCTGGACCGGATCTCCGACTGGCACTGGCAGGACGGCCTGATGCCCGGTCCGAGCACCCCGGTCTGGAAGATGAGTTCCTTCCGCGACCGCTTCCTGACGGCCTACGGCCCGCATCCGGGGTCGAGCACCCCCGCGCCGAAGCGGTAGCTCCGAACGCGCGGAGGGGCCGGCCGTCAGTCCTCTTGAGTCTGGTGTGCCTGTTCTGCCTGTTGTCGTGCCTGCCGTGCCGCGATGCGCTCGCGCTGGGGAAGGACCGTGTACTTCGGATCCTCGGCCGAGCGCATTCCGGCGTGGAAGACACCGAAGCGCGTGCAGGCCGAGGCCGCCAGCAGCGCCGCGCCGCTGAGGGCCGCGGCGGTGCGGCCGCGGCGGCCGAGCAGGGCGCCGCCCAGGGCGCCCGCCACCGAGAGCGCCTCGGCCGCGCGCATGAGCCGGCCCGCCGTGCCCTCCCGGTAGGTCTCGGCGACCACCCCGAGGCGGTGTTTCATGGCCTGGACGGCGGCCGTCTCCAGCGCCGTGCCGAGCAGTGCGACATTCCGCGCCGGGGCGTTCTCGGCCACCGGCGAGGTGAGCAGGGCCATGCCGCCGGCCGCCGCCGCGGCCGAGCCGACGAACACGAAGGGCAGCTCGCGATAGCCGTCGTGCCAGCCGGGTACGGCCGTGTCGGCGGCCAGCACCGCCGTGTACGAGGCCACCGCCGGGCCCAGCAGCGCCGCCGCCGCGGTGGCCGCCCGGCCGGTACGTGGCAGCCTGCCGCCGAGGTCCAGCACGGCGGCGGCTCCGGCCGCCGGGCCGTACGCCGCCAGCAGCCATGAGCCGACGCTCATCGGCGAGGTCGGCTTGAACACCCGCAGCATGTTGGCGAAGCGCTCCGGGCGGCCGAGGTCGTGGACGAGGGCGGCGGCGGAGCCGGTGATGGCCACCAGCGAGGACACCTTGAGCGCGCGGGCCATGACCGGGCGGCCGGTCAGCTCGGCACCCGCCGCGGCCACCGACCCGGCCCCCGCGAGGCCGCCGAGGAAGAAGTAGCCCGCGATGTCCTGGGGCCGCCAGGTGGGCGGGTTGAGGACGGGCCTGCCGTAGTACGACGTGAACTCGGCCTGGGGAACCATCAGTTGCTCGCCCTTGCGGCCCCTGCGGCCCTTGCGCCCCTTGCGGTCACGCCGTGTTCCGCCGTCCCGCAGGCCCTGGCCGACCCGCGCGTCACGCCCCGGCCGCTCGCCGCGGATGCCGTCCCGGGTGACGTCCGACTCGCCCATCAGCGCTTCCTTCCCATGAGACCACGGCCGATACGGCGACGGCCCGTACGACCCTGGGCGGCGAACACGACGGCCACGCCACCGAGCAGGGTCAGCGCCGCGGCACCCGCGTGCCGCCACATCGAGGGCAGATCGCGGGTGGTGACGACCGGGTCCGGCGGCAGCCCGTACACCTCGGGCTCGTCCAGCAGCAGAAAGAAGGCGCCGTCGCCCCCGACGCCGTCCTCGGGGTCATGGCCGTACAGCCGGGCGTCGGAGACACCGACGCGGTGCAGCTCCTCCACCCGGGCGGCGGCGTGCTCGCGCAGCTCCTCCAGCGGACCGAACTGGATCGATTCGGTGGGACACGCCTTGGCGCACGCCGGTTCCTGGCCCGCGCCCAGCCGGTCGTAGCACAGGGTGCACTTGAAGACGCGGCCGTCCTCGGGGCGCTGGTCGATGACCCCGTACGGACAGGCCGGCACGCAGTACCCGCAGCCGTTGCAGATGTCCTCCTGGACCACGACGGTGCCGAACTCGGTGCGGAACAGCGAGCCGGTGGGGCAGACGTCCAGACAGGCGGCGTGGGTGCAGTGCTTGCACACGTCCGAGGCCATCAGCCAGCGCAGCTCGGTCCGCCCGTCCGGGGACGGCGGCGCGGGGGAGGTGGGTGTGATCGCCGCCTCCTCGGGCGGGGTGCCGGAGCCGCGCCCCGCGAGGGCGAGCACATCGACATCGCTGTGGTCGACGGCGGCCTCGGCATGGCCCAACGGCTTGTTCTGCTCGATGAAGGCGACATGGCGCCAAGTGGACGCGCCGAGGCCCTGGGAGTTGTCGTAACTCATCCCGGTGAACTCCAGCCCGTCCTCGGGGACGGCGTTCCACTCCTTGCACGCCACCTCGCAGGCCTTGCAGCCGATGCACACCGAGGTGTCGGTGAAGAAGCCGACGCGCGGCGGAGGTGACTGGTGTCCGGCGTCGCCGGCGGGGTCCGGTTCGCTACCGGCCAGCAGATTGCGGCCGATCAGCGAGCCCTTCGAGGAGTCGGTCATCCCCGGACCTCCGTTCCGGTGTGTTCCGTGATGCCGGCGCGCCGCCGATAGGTGTCGAGCAGGGTGGTCAGCTCGGGGCCGCGGGGGCGGCGGCCGGGGCGGATGTCGGCGGTCAGCGCCTTCACCTCCTGGATGTGCACATTCGGGTCGAGCGCGATGGCGGAGAGCTCATTGGCCGCGTCCCCGCGTGCGTAGCCATTGGGGCCCCAGTGGTAGGGCAGGCCGATCTGGTGCACCGTGCGGCCTCCGGCCCTCACCGGGGACATCCGCTCGGTGACCAGCACCCGCGCCTCGATCGCCCCGCGCGCGCTGACCACCGTCGCCCAGCCGGCGTGCTCAAGGTGCCGCTCGGCGGCCAGCTCGGGGGAGACCTCGCAGAACAACTCCGGCTGCAGCTCGGCGAGATACGGGGTCCAGCGGGTCATCCCGCCCGCCGTGAAGTGCTCGGTGAGCCGGTAGGTGGTGACCACGTACGGGAACACCTCGCTGCCCGGGTCGTCCCCGCTGGGGTGGAAGAGGTTGTGCTCATGCGGGAGGATCTCCCGTACGGGGCTGCGCTGCTGCTCGGGGTGGAGCGGATTGCGCACCGGTGAGTCCTGCGGCTCGTAGTGCACCGGCATCGGCCCGTCCACCAGCCCCGCCGGGGCGTACAGCCAGCCCTTGCCGTCGGCCTGCATGATGAACGGATCCACACCGCTGAGCGCGTCCGGGCCCTTGGCGTTCTTCGGCGGCCGGTACGAGGGCGCCCGGTCGGGGATGAAGTCGGGGATGTCATGGCCGGTCCATCGCCCCTCTTCGGCGTCCCACCACACCAGCGCCTTGCGCTCGCTCCATGGTTTTCCGGACGGATCGGCCGAGGCGCGGTTGTAGAGGATGCGGCGGTTGGCGGGCCAGGCCCAGGCCCATTCGGCGGCGATCCAGTCCTGCTCGGTGTGGGGCTTGCGCCGGGCGGCCTGGTTGACCCCGTCGGCGTAGACACCGCAGTAGATCCAGCAGCCACAGGAGGTGGAGCCGTCGTCCTTCAGCTCGGTGTAGGCGCTGAGCGGATCGCCTTCCGCCGTACGGCCGTTGATCTCGGCCAGGACCGCCTCGGCGCTGGGCTCGTCGAGCGGCCCCTCGGTGGGATAGGACCAGTTGAGATCCTGTACGAGGCGGTCCATCGGGTCGGCGGAGTCCCTCAGCCGCTCCTTGATCCGCCGGCCCAGGTGGTACATGAACCACAGATCGCTGCGCGCCTCGCCGTCCGGCTCCTTGGCGGCGAAATGCCACTGCAGCATGCGGTTGGTGTTGGTGAAGGAGCCCGCCTTCTCGGTGTGGGCGGCGGCGGGGAAGAAGAACACCTCGGTGGCGATGTCCTCGGTGCGCAGCTCCCCGGTGTCGATCTCCGGGCCGTCCTTCCACCAGGTGGCGGACTCGATGAGGGAGAAGTCGCGGACCACGAGCCATTCGAGGTTGGCCATCCCCAGCCGCTGCATCTTGGCGTTCGCCGAGCCCACGGCCGGATTCTCGCCCATCAGGAAGTAGCCCTTGCACACCCCCTCGAGCTGCGCCTTCACGGTCTCGTAGGTGCTGTGGGAGCCGGTCAGCCGGGGCAGATCGCCGAAGCAGAAGTCGTTGTCCGGGCGCGCCGCGTCGCCGAAATACGCCTTCAGCAGGCTCACGACGTAGGAGCGCATCTCGCCCCAGAAGCCCTTCTCGGTCTTTATGGCCCTGACGAACGTGTCCAGGTCCTCGTGCTGATGGGCATGCGGCATCGGGATATAGCCGGGGAGCACGTTGAAGAGGGTTGGGATGTCGCTGGAGCCCTGGATGCTGGCGTGGCCGCGCAGCGCCTGGATGCCGCCGCCGGGGCGGCCCATGTTGCCGAGGAGCAGCTGCAGGATGCAGGCGGTACGGATGTACTGGGCCCCCACCGTGTGCTGTGTCCAGCCGACCGCGTAGACGAACTCCGACGTGCGATCCGGGCCGGAGTTCTCCACCAGCGCGCGGCACACCTCCGAGAAGGTCTCGCGCGGAATGCCGCAGGTCTCCTCGACCAGCTCGGGTGTGTAGCGGGCGAAGTGGCGCTTGAGGATCTGATACACGCAGCGCGGATGCTGGAGGGTGCGGTCGGTGTGCGGATCGCCGTAGATGGCCGCGCCACCGGAGCCGTGGGACTCGGAGAGGGCCGCGGCGGCGACGCTCGCGCCGCGGCTGGTGCGCTCCTCGTACAGCTCGTCGGCCTCGCCCTGCGGCGCCTGGACCTGGGCGCCCTCGTAGTTCCAGCTGCCGATGTCGTAGTGGCCGGTCTCCTCGTTGAGGCCGGAGAAGATCCCGCCGAGGTCCTCGGTGTCCTGGAAGTCCTCACTGACGATCGTCGCGGCGTTGGTGTACTCCAGGACGTACTCGCGGAAGTCGTGGCCGCCCTCCAGCACATAGTTGATGATGCCGCCGAGGAAGGCGATGTCGCTGCCGGCCCGGATCGGCACATAGAGGTCGGCCAGCGCGCTGGTGCGGGTGAAGCGCGGATCGACGTGGATGACCTTGGCGCCGCGGGCCTTGGCCTCCATGACCCACTGGAAGCCCACGGGATGGGCCTCGGCGAAGTTGGATCCCTCGATGATGATGCAGTCCGCGTTCTGCAGATCCTGCAGAAAGGTGGTGGCGCCGCCCCGGCCGAAGGAGGTGCCGAGGCCTGCGACGGTGGAGCTGTGGCAGATCCGGGCCTGGTTCTCCACCTGGACCACGCCGAGCGCGGTCCACAACTTTTTGATGAGGTAGTTCTCCTCGTTGTCCAAGGTGGCGCCGCCGAGGCTGGCGAGGCCCAGGGTGCGGTTGACGCTGACGCCGTCCTGTTCCCACTGCCAGGTCTCGCGGCGGGTGCGGATCACCCGTTCGGCGACCATGTCCATCGCGGTCTCCAGGTCGAGCCGCTCCCATGCGGTGCCGTACGGGCGGCGGTAGAGCACCTGGTGGAGGCGGGAGTCGCCGGTGGTCAGCTGGAGCGTCGCCGACCCCTTGGGGCACAGCCGGCCGCGGCTGACCGGCGAGTCGGGGTCGCCCTCGATCTGCACGACCCGGTTGTCCTTGACATAGACGTTCTGGGCACAGCCCACCGCGCAGTACGGGCAGACGGACTTCACCACCTGGTCGGCGGTGACCGTGCGGGGCGCCAGGTTCCGGGTGGCCGCCGAGGTGGCGGCGGCGCCGCGCCCGAGCGGGTCGCTGCCGGTCAGCTGACGGTAGACGGGCCACTCCTGGACCCAGGTACGTACGCCCATGCCTGTCCTTTCGCGCCACTCGGCCCACGTCGGCCCGCCCGCGTGGTCAGATACGGCGCATGGGTTCCCCCGGCGATCTGTTTCACACCCCTCCCGCACCCGGATGCGCCGAATCGGCCGTCGTGGGGGTGGACGCCTGCCCCACCGGCTGGGTCGCCGTGACCCTGCGTGAGGGCGGCTTCGCCGGCGCCGATACGGCCAAGGGGCTGACCGAGCTGCTGCGCCGGGTGCCGGACGCCGCCGTGGTGGCGGTGGACATGCCGCTGGGGCTGCTGGCGGCCGGACGGCGGAGCGCGGACACGCTGGCCGTCGCCAAGCTGGCCCCGCACCGCTCCCGGGTCTTCCCGGTGCCGCCGCGTCAGGTCTGGGAGGAGGCGGACTACGCCGCGGCCAATCTGTGCTGCCGGCGGCTCACCGGCTCCGGAATGAGCCGTCAGTCCTGGGGGCTCGCGGCGAAGCTGCGCGAGGCCAACGCATGCCGTGACGGTGGCGACCACCGGCTGCACGAGGTCCACCCCGAGGTCTGTTTCGCCGCCATGAACGACTCGCTGCCCGTGGCCTGGAGCAAGAAGAGCTGGAACGGCCAGGCCGTACGGCGACGGCTGCTGCGGGACCAGGGCATCGTTCTGCCCGACGACCTCGGCCCGGCCGGCCGGGTGCCGCCCGACGACGTCCTGGACGCCGCGGCGGCGGCCTGGAGCGCGCACCGCATCGCGCTCCAGGCCGCCCGGAGCCTTCCCGACCCGCCCGAGACGGCGGACACGGGGCTCCCCGTCGCGATCTGGTACTGACTCCCGCGTGCGGATGGCGGGAGGCCGCCCGAGCCGTGCCTCGGGCGGCCTCCCCTTCCCCCAACCCCCCGGAATCGGACCGTGTGGCGTCAGGCGCTGACGCCGTGCGCACGCAGATACGCGAGCGGGTCGACGTCGGACCCGTAGCGCGGGCTGGTGCGCACCTCGAAGTGGAGATGTGGACCGGTGGTGTTCCCGGTGTTGCCGGACCGGGCGATCCGGCGGCCCGCGTCCACGGTCTGCCCGGTGCGCACCGTCAGCGCCGACAGATGCGCGTACTGGGTGTAGAGGCCCGCGGCGTGGCGGATGATCACCTGGTAGCCGAAGGCGCCGCCCCACCCCGCGGCCACCACGGTGCCCGGCGCGGCCGCGTGCACGGAGGTCCCGATGGGGACCGCGAAGTCTACGCCGGTGTGGTGGCCGCTCGCCCACCGTGAGCCGCGGATGCCGTACGCCGCGGTGACGGGCCCGCTGACCGGCGCCACATGGCGGCGCGCGGGGGACTTGCGGACGACCTTGTGGCTGGAGGCCGCCGACGCGCGCTTGGGCGTCGCCTTGTGCGGGTGCCGGGCGCCCGAGGGGAGGGCGAGCCGCTGCCCCGGGCGGATCACGTCGGGGTTCGCGCCGATGGTCCCGCGGTTGGCGTGGTAGAGCGCCTTCCAGCCGCCGCTGACGGACGTACGCGTCGCGATGCGGGATAACGTGTCGCCGCGGACCACCGCGTACGAGCCGGAGGCCGCCGCTCGCCGGGCGTGGTGCCTGTCGCGGTGGGTCGGGGCGGACTTGGCGGATGGTGTGGCCGGCTTGGCCGGCTTGGCTTGTTCGGCCGGGTGCTGGGGGGTGCGCTTCGGGGTGTGCTTGGCCGGCGGTTCGGCGCTCCGGGAACCGCCGCGGCTCGCCACCTCGGCGGACGGCCCGGACCGCGTCAGCCGGCCCCGGACGGAACAGACCGGCCAGGCGCCCGGGCCCTGCCGGCCGAGAACCGCCTCGGCCACCCTGATCTGCCCGGACTTGCTCGCCAGATCGGCCCGCGCGGCGTACGCGGTGCCGCCGAACGCCTCCCAGGTGTGCTGAGAGAACTGCAGCCCGCCGTAGTAGCCATTGCCGGTGTTGATGCTCCAGTTGCCTCCGCTTTCGCACTGGGCGACCTTGTCCCAGGTGTCGACCGGGGCCGCGTGGGCGACGCCGGTGCCGAGGAACGGCAGGACGATGCCGACGCTGCCCGCGGTCAGGGCGGCACACAGGGGGGAGACCCGGCTGGGCGATGCGGGGCGGCGGTGACTTCCTCGTACGGCCATGGGGCTGGTTCCTCTCCACAACGGCTCTCGACGTGCCCTCCGGAGGCCCGGCGGGCTGTATGAGTACCGCAGCCGCACTCCGCAGGTCACAAGGCGCAGGGGGCCTCATGGACCGCCGTGCGCCGCCGGATCCCACCCCCGGAAGTGACTGATGCTCCATCAGATGCGCATGGGCGGGCGCGTGGAGGGCCGGGGGCGCACGGACGTGAGCGGCGCGGGGCGGGGCGGCCGCCGGCCGGGCGCGGTGATCACGGTCCGCCGGCCGCCCCCGTACGGCGGGAAATGATTCTTCGGCGCTCTGTCGGCGGCAGCCGCTATTCCGCCGCATTGGTTTCCCGGTGATCGGTTAACGGTCTCGGCCGGACGGCCGGGCGAATTGCGCGCGGGACGGCGGCGGTTCGGCCGGGCCGGGGCCGCCGGTGACCCAATGCGGTGCCTCGTATCCGTCGGCCGCGTTGTACGCGATCTTCCTCGGCGCTATTGCGCCGGTGCCCGGCCAAGATCTTCTCTCTTGGCGGCCGGTCGGCGGCGGTCCGCGGCGGGCCGCGGTAACCGCGCGGCACCGGCCGGGAACCGGCCGCACCGGCCCGGGGCCGGCCCCGGGGAAAGGCGGGAAGCCGAGGGGGGTGAGGGAGAGCGGGAGGACGGGCAAATGGGAGGGTCTCGCGGCATGACGGGGTATGAGGGCGGGAAGCCGCCCGAAGGCCGCGGGCCCGGCCTGGAACTGCTCGCGGCCGAGGGAGGGATGAAACGTTCGCATCGGGACGGGCCGTCGCGCTGGCCGTACGGGGCCTGGGGGCCCGGGCCCGGCGCGGACGCCATCGCCGACGGTCCGGGGGATACGGGTCTCGGCCGAAACAACCCCGGCCACAACTCCTCGTCCGCCTCGCCCCGCTATGGCCCCGCAACAAGGGGGTGCGGCCCTCTGGCTTCGACCAACGCGAAGGTGACCCCAACGGACCTGACGTGTCGTTTTCCTTAACTGCCGCGGCGCATCGCCTCGCCGACCGCCGCGTACCGCGGCAGTTCTCCGAAAAGAGCCAGTTGTCATGGCGGTCGAGAACTGGCGGAGAATCACGCGGTCCCTGTATAGCGGGAACCGCGCCGCCGCGGATATCATTGACGCACATCGACTTCATCGCGGAGCCCGCTCGCAGGAGCGGCTCCGAATATCGCCCCCTCACCCCCTCACCCCCTCACCCCCTCACCCCGCACCGCCGGGACCCCGAGCGACGCCGAAGTCGTCATTTCCCGACGGCCTCGTCCGCCGCTGGCGTGGAAACGGTGAGTTGTGGGTTTATGTCCCCGGGGCGGCGCAGCGCGCCTACGGCGTATGCGGGTCGTCACCGATCACGCGCACTAGGCCAACTGTCGTACCCGGCCATACGCCGTACGGCTGGACGCCCGGCGGGGGGCGCATACCGCCGCGCAGCGTGCCGTGAAACGCCCGCCGGACACCGGGCAGTGCCCGGATCCGGCGGTCCGCCGCCCCTCGCCGCCCCGCCCCCGCCTGGCCGTGCGGCCGCCGTGGTCATCTTCCGACCGCCGACACGCCCGTGCGGTGAACCATCCGGGGCCGATGATCGTGTCGGCTACTGCGGACGAAAGACGTTGGCGGAAGAGGCGACGGTGGAATGTGAACAGGTACGCGTCGGGCTGGCGGCCCACGCCCTCGGCGGGCTGGAACCGGCCGAGGCGCAGGCCGTGGAGGACCATCTGGCGGGCTGCCCGGCCTGCGAGGCCGAACATGCCCGCCACGCGGGCGTGGCCGAGCTGATGGGTACGGTCCAGGCGTGGGAAGTGGCGCCCGACGCACCGGTCCGCGAAGCCGGCCCGGAGCGTTCCCTCGACGCCCTCCGCGCCCGCCCCCGCACCGAGCGCGACGAGCGGAGCTGAAGCGGCCCCACGCCGTGGTGGTATCGGAGCACGGGTAAGGTGCCGATGTGGCGACTGTCGTTGAGCTGATCTCTTATCCCATCAAGGGATGCGCGGGCGTATCCCTGGCCGACGCGCCGCTGACGGAGGCGGGCCTGCCGCACGACCGCAGCTTCATGGTCGTGGGCGAGGACGGTGTGTTCCGCAGCCAGCGGCGGTACCCCCGGCTCGCGGTCATCCGCCCCGAGGTCGACCCGGACGGGCAGCGGCTCACCCTGTCGGCGCCGGGCGCCGGCGAGGTGGGCTTCGGCATCGACGTGGCGTCCGCCCGGCGCGATGTGGAGCTGTTCGGCGCGCCGTATCAGGGCATCGACCAGGGCGAGGACGCGGCCGGGTGGCTGTCGGAGGTGCTCGGCGCGCCGAGCAGGCTCGTGCGGGTGCCACCGGAGCACGACCGGGTGACCGACGGATGGATACCGGGCACCTCCGGCTACGCCGACAGCAGCGCTGTGCACATCATCTCCCGGTCCACCCTGGACACCCTGAACCAGCGGCTCGCCGAAGCGGGCGGTGACCCCCTGCCGATGTCGCGCTTCCGGCCCAACATCGTGATCGGCGGTTGGGAGGAACCGTATCTGGAGGACCGGGTGCGCCGGATGGCCATCGGCAACGCCGAACTGGGCTTCGCCAAGCTCGCCGTGCGGTGTGCCGTCACCATGGTCGACCAGAGCACCGGAGCCAAGGCGGGCCCGGAGCCACTGCGCACCCTCGCCCGCTACCGCCGCGGGCCGGAGGGCGGCACCGTCTTCGGCGCGAAGTTCTCCGTGACGCGGCCCGGCGAGATGGCCGTGGGCGACGAGGTGGCCGTCACCGGCTGGGACGGCCCGCCGCCGGGGGAGTGACGTACGCGCCGGGCCCCTGCGGAGCGCGTACGCCACACCGTACGGCGGGACCGGCGGGTCACACCGTCGCGAGCACCTTGGCGAAGCCGTCGAGGAGCCGGCCGGCGCCCTCCTCGGCCTGGGCGCACTGCTCCTGAGAGGGGGCCGGCTGACGCAGCACCACCTCGGTCTTGCCGCCCAGATCGGCGAAGGCGGCGGTCAGGACCATGGCGCCGTCCGGAAGGTCCACGGTCCACACCAGCCGCTCATGGTCGGCCACCTCGCGGAAGACGCCGCCCATGGGCAACTCACCCGCCGGGGTGGCCACCGCGGCGCGCCAGGCGCCGCCCGGCCGGACGTCCAGCTCGACGGACTCGGGCGCGGCACCGAACCAGCGGGCGAAGTACTCCGGCTCGGTCCACACCCGCCACACCACCTCGCGCGGTGCGTCCAGAACCCGGGTGATCGTGATCTCGGTGGTGCTCATGGTGGTCTCCTCGGTGAGGGGAAGGCGTTGTCACCGGGTCAGACCGGGCCGGCGTACGAAACTCATCGGTCACCTCTCAGCGCCCGTCCGCAGCAGCCCCCCGTTCCGCAACCCCGGGAAGGACCCACGAGCACACGGTGCTCGCCCCGATCCCGGCCCGTACCGCCCTCACCGCCGGTCTGCTCCAGGCCCTGGCGGCGGACGCCTCGTAGCGCCGTGCGGACCGCCGCCGTGCCGGGCACGGCGGCGGTCGTGGCGAGGGAACACGGGGGACGGGTCAGGACACGAGGAAGTCGGCCTCGCCGGCCTTGGCGCCCCGGATGAACGCGATGATCTCGCTGCGGGTGTAGATCAGCGCCGGGCCGTCCGGATCGGTGGACTGACGGATGGCGACCCGCCCGTCGTCCAGCTTCAGGGCCTCGACGCAGTTTCCGCCGTTGCCACCGCTCCACGGCTTGCGCCAGCCCTCGCTGCCGAGGTCGGCCGCGCGCATGCCGTTGTGAATGCGATCCATCCAGATCAGAGCTCCTTGCGGAAATCACGGAGGATTTCCTTTGTGCGTCGTGCGGTTGCCGCCTGGGCCGCCATGCGGTCCATGGCCTCCAGATGAGAGGCCACCTCGATACGTTCATCGAGGTAGACGGCGCCGGTCAGGTACTCGACGTAGACCATGTCCGGCAGTTCGGGAACAGCGAAGCGGAAGAGCACGAAGGGGCCGTAGGTGCCCGGATGGTGTCCGGAGGAGAACTCCGAGATCTGCAGCGTGATGTGCGCCATCTCGGTGCTCTCCAGCAGCCGGTCGACCTGCCGCCGCATCACCGCCGGTGAGCCGACGCGTCTGCGCAGCACGGTCTCGTCCATCACGACCCACAGCCGCGGCGCGTCCGGGCGGGTGAGCAGCGCCTGGCGCTCCATGCGCAGCGCCACATGGCGCTCCACCTCCCTGGTGCCCGCCTGGCCGACGGCGCCGGTCTGCATGACGGCCCGGGCGTAGTCCTCGGTCTGGAGCAGCCCGGGGACGAAATGCGGCTCGTACGCCCGGATCATCTCGGCCGCGCCCTCCAGGCTGACATGCACGCTGAACCAGTCCGGAAGGATGTCGTGGAACCGCTGCCACCAGCCGGGCCTGTTGGCCTCTTCGGTCAGGGTGATGAACGCCTCGAGCTCGGCGCCGGTGATCCCGTAGGCGTGCAGCAGCATCTGCACATACGGGACCTTCAGCGCGACCTCTGCCGTCTCCATCCTGCGGATGGTGGCGGGCGCGACCCGCAGCACCTTCGCGGCCTCCTCGCGCCTGAACGCCGCCTTCTCCCGCAGATCCTGCAGACGCTTGCCGAGGACGACCTGGCCCACGGTCGGGGCCGAGCGCGGTTCGCTCACCTGAATCCCTCCCTGGCCTCCCCCTTGCTGATGCTCGCAGTGTGCCATGTCCAGGACGGCCCAGACACACTGCATGTGTGACTCTGCACAATTCAGAGTGCCGCTTGCCAAGTGTGTCGGGCGGTGCGCATAGTTGCGTCATGATCCCGTTAACGCGGCCGTGGCCGGCCTTCGGTGGCCCTGGTGTCCCGCTCCGGCCGTGCCGCCGCGGGACCCCTGCGCGGGAGCCGCTTCCACCCCGCTGATCCGCTGCCCCGGACCATGGCCGTGAGACCTCTGCCGCGTTGACCGCAGGCGCAAGCGGCCCGACTTTTGCGATGTGCCCGTAGATGACTCATGCCTTCGCCGGTGCGCTGACCGGCTTCGCCCGCGACCGGTTCAGGCAGCGCGGATCCCGTTCGGAACCCGGCGGCCGCCGTCTCCAGCTCCCGCCCGCCCTGCGGGCGGGGCGTGAGTACGACGCCGTGGGCGTGGCCGAGCGGCACGGGCCCCGGGTCATGGATCTGCTGCCCCGGGCGGGCTGTGTCCTCGCCGACGCGGGGCGCTGGTGGTGGATCGTGCCGCCGCAGTCGGACGTCGGGGTCACCTGGCCCCCGCTGGCCCGGTACGCGGTCGGGGCCCAGGTGACCGGCGCGTCCGAGGGACGGACCGGCCGCGCGGGGGAGGAACCACGGCTGGTGCACTGGCCCCGCGACAACGAGCCGTACACCCATCCGCTGCTGCTGCACATCGCCGTCTGCGCGGCGGCCGGGATCTCCCCGGCCTGGCCGCGCGAGGACCGACGGCCACGGTCATGACATGGTGTCGTCCTTCAGATAGGCGGCGGGGCTGGGATAGCGCCGCAGCGCCGGGGTGAGCCCTGTGGGCTCCTCGTCGGGCTGGGGGGCAGGGGGCTTGAGGTCCACGGGGTCGTAGACGATGGCCTGCGTCTGCTCCACCGGGGACGGCTCCGGTGTGACGGCCGCCGGCTTCTGTCCGTAGACGGGGATGTTGTCGACGGTCGTCTCTTCCGGAGACGTCCGCGGCTGGGCGTACGCGACGGCCGCCATCGGCGCCTGGGCCTGGACCACCGGGATCTGGGAGGTCTGCGCCAGTGCGTTCTGGAGCTGGGCGTCCTGGAGCCGCGCGCTCGGGAACTGGGCGCTCTGCGGCTGGGGCGCCATCTGCATCAGCGGCTGCTGCGCCTGCGGGGCCTGGCTCTGGGCCGGCTGGAGCTGCGTCTGGAACTGCTGCGCCTGCTGCGGGAACGCGGCCGGGGCCTGGTACGGGGCCGTTTGCACCGGGGGAGTGGCGACGTACGCGGGCGCCAGCTCCGCGAGCGGCTGCTGGGCGTATCCGGCCGAGCCACCCTGGAAGGACGTCGACCGCCCGTACGGATCCAGGATGCCCTGCGGCGGCGCCAGGGCGGTCGCCGAGTACATCGGCTGCTCCTGCGCCGCCGGGGCGGCGGCCAGCTGCGGCATCTGCTGGTACGGGTAGTCCAACGACTGCTCCTGCGGCGCCGAGTACATCGGTGTCTGCTGTGCGTAGCCGACCTGGGGAGCGTAGAAGGACGTCCCGTACAGCACCGTGCTCAGCCCAGTCAGCAGCCGCTGCACATCCGGCTGGGAGCGCACCACCAGACGCATGAACTGGCTGCTGCTGCCCAGCTTGTTGCCGCATTCGCGGACCAGCACCCCGTGCTGGGACAGCAGCTGGTCCCGGACCCAGGTGCCGTCGATGCCGCCCGGCAGCTTGATGAAGACGAAGTTGCCCTGGGAGGGGTAGACCGTGACCCCGGGCAGCCCGGTCAGCTGGGTGGTCATCTGTTGGCGGTCGAGGCTGATCATCCGCAGGCTCTCCATGTACTCCTGCCGGTAGCGCTTCAGCATGAAGACGATGACCTCGGCGAAGGAGTTGAGGTTCCACTTCGGCAGCCGGGAGCGGATCTGCACGGCGAGCCCCGGATTGGCGACCAGATAGCCGAACCGGACGCCGTGCAGCCCGAAGTTCTTGCCGAGGCTGCGCAGCACGATGACATTGGGGCGCAGCACCGCCTCGTCCACGACGCTCGGATACGACTCGGTGACCGCGAACTCCAGGAAGGACTCGTCGATCACGACCAGGTCGAGGTCGGAGAGGGCGTCCATCATACCGATGACGGCCTGGCGGGAGAGCAGTCCGCCGTCGGGGTTGTTGGGATTGCAGATCACGGCGACGCGTGAGCCCCGGGAACGTACGAAGGAGACGAACGCGGCCGGGTCGAGCGCGAAGCCGTTCATCTCCGGGAGTTGGAACATGTCGACCCGTTTGCCGGTCTCCATCGGCTGGTCGGTCCACCGCCCGAAGGTGGGGATCGGGACCGCCAGGCTCTCCTTCACCAGCAGATGGTCGATCCAGGTGATGAGTTCGGTCGAGCCGTTGCCCATCGCCATTGTCTGCGGCTGGAGCCCGAGCACATCGGCCAGCTCGGCGGTGATGGTCTCCGCGGGGCTCGGGTAGTACGTGAGGATGTCCCGCAGCCGGACCGCCATCACGGCGAACATCGCGGGAGTGGGGAAGTACGGATTGCAGGGGATGCAGAAGTCCACGAGCTCCTGTCCGCCACCCGTGACCCCGGCGCGGTTCAGCGCGAAGTACGACGGGCTGTGGGCGGTGCCACGGAAGAGCTCCATGGCATCACCGGTATTGCCGACTGCGGCAACAGTCACGGCGGGACCTCCTCGGTCGCGTGGGCCGCGTCGATGGGCTGACACGGCCGTTGCGGCTCGTCCCTCGAGCCTGACGCATGATCCCTCGAACGCGGGGCAGGTGAGCATTTTCGTGGGGTCTGTGAAGAGTTCGAGGACAAGTGCGCGCGTATCGAATAGAATGCCGCCCCTTACCCTGTTACTGAAGAGGGCGCCGCCCAGCTTCCGGCCCCAAGGGGCCGTCAGCCCGGAGGGTGCGGCGGGCGCTCGCCGTCGGCGAGCGCGGTCCGGTTCTGTTCCGCTACCCAGACCGCCACCTGTGCACGCGAGGTGAAACCCAGCTTGCTCGGAATGTGCTCAATATGGCCCTCGGCCGTGCGCTGAGCGACCACCGGTGCCGCGGCGATCTCCTTGTTGCTCAGCCCCCGCGCGACCAGTTGGGCGATCAATGCCCTGCGGCTCGCCGTCGGGCCGATCCGGCTGACGCTCTCGCTGTGCTCCGCCGACCGCGCGTTCCGGTGCGAGGTCGCCGACGAGGACCCCGGGCCGCCCCGGGTGCGCCGGGTGTGCGACGACGACGAGGGCGGGCGCGGGCTCCATCTGCTGGAGGGGCTCTCCCGCTGCTGGGGCAGCACCCGTACGGCGGCGGGCAAGGCCGTCTGGTGCGAGCTCACGCGTGCCCGGCGGCCCTGGAAGCCGCCTTGGAGGACTCTGCCGACCACACTGACCGACCGTGAGCCGGCGAAGGGAGATGTCATAGACGACTCCATGCCTCGTACCCACACAAGTGATACCGATCGGCCCGGGGACGGGATGGTGAACGCCCTCACCACGCCTTCCACCCTCGGGTCTGTGCTGTGATCAAGATTGATCGTCGTCGTCCGGTTCGTGTAGCCTGACGATTGCACTGCGTGCATACTTTTACGATATTTCGCAAATATCGTGGGCCGAGGGGGCTGTCGTGCTGGACCGGACCGACGCTTCCGGATTACCCGGCATGCTGGTCGGGCGCGCTGATGAGCTGGCGGCGTTCAGCGGCCACGCGGAGGCCGCCTGCGCCGGGCGGTCCGGCCTCGTGATCCTGTCCGGCCCCGCCGGAATCGGCAAGACGAGTCTGCTGCGTGCCTTCCTCGACGGCGACGCCTGCCAGAAGATGACCGTCCTGCACGGGAGCTGCGGTGAGGTCGGGGCCGGCGCGGGCTACAGCGGCGTACGCGCCCTCTTCGGCGGCCTGGGCCTTACGGCCAAGGACGCCCAGGACTCCCCGCTGCTGCGCGGCAGCGCCCGCCGCGCCCTGCCCGCCCTCATGCCCTGCCCCGGCGACGAGGAGCCGTCCACGGCCGCGACCGTCTACCCGGTGCTGCACGGCCTGTACTGGCTCGCGGCGAACCTGATGGCACAAGGCCCGCTCGCGCTCGTTCTCGACGATGTGCACTGGTGCGACGAGCGGTCGCTGCGCTGGATCGACTTCCTGCTGCGCCGGGCCGACCAGCTGCCGCTGCTCGTGGTGCTGGCCCAGCGCACCGAGGCGGAGCCGGTCGCCCCCGCGGCCCTGGCGGACATCACCGCCCAGGCCCGGACCTCGGTGATCCGCCTCGACCCGCTGACCGACGCCGATGTAGCCCAGATGGCGCGGCAGGTCTTCGAGGCACCCGTCGCGCCGTCCTTTGGCGAGCGCGCCGCCGCCGTCTGCGGCGGCAACCCCCTGACCGTCACCCGGCTGCTGAGCGAGCTGCGGTCCAAGGGCGCGCGGCCGGACGAGGAGGGCATCCGCGAGATCGCCGAGGTCGGCCAGTACGTGGTCGCCCTGTCGGTGCGCGCCCTGTTCGACCGTCAGCCCGACTGGGTGCGGGATGTGGCCACCGCCGTCGCGGTGCTCGGCGAGGAGGACGCGGAGCACATCGGCGCGCTGGCCCAGGTGCCCGCCGCCCGCGTCGAGGAGGCCGTGGCGCTGCTGCGCCGGGTCGAGGTGATGGCGCCGGACCGCGTGGATCTGGCCCATGACGTGGTGCGCTCGGCGGTGCTGGAGGCCGCGGGGGCCGAGGCGCCGGCCGGGCTGCGCGCCAAGGCGGCCCAGCTGCTCAGCGATATCGGCCGGCCCGCCGAGGAGGTCGCCAACCAGGTGCTGCTGGTGCCCGGCACCCCCGAGCCGTGGATGCGCTGGGTGCTGCGGGAGGCCGCCTCGCAGGCCGAGCACCGCGGCGCCCCAGAGGCCGCCGCCCGCTATCTGTACCGGGTCCTGGAGGCGGAGCCGGAGAGCGTGTCGGCCCATGTCCAGCTGGCCAAGGCGCTCGCGGAGACCAACCCGGGGGAGGCGATCCGCCTGCTCAAGCACGCGCTCACGCTCGCTTCCGACGTACGCACCCGGGCGCCGATCGCCGTGCAGTTCGGCATGACCTGTCTCACGGTGCAGCAGTCACCGGCCGCCGTACGAGTGCTCGGCGAGGTGCTCGACGAACTCGAAGCGGAACTCGGGCCCGAACCCGAGCCCCGTGACCGCGAGTTGCGCACCCTCGTCGAATCGGCGCTGCTGATCGCCGGGTCCGACGAGAAGGCGACGATCAACACCGTCCGGGAACGGTTCGCGCGGATGACCGAGCCTGCCGGGGACACCCCCGCACAGCGCCAGATGCTCGCCTTGATGACCGTACTGTCCGCGATGGAGGGCCGCTCACCGGAGCGGACGGTGCGCCAGGCCCGCCGCGCCCTGCACGCCCCGGGCGCCGCGCTCGGCAACTGGTCGCTGCTCTTCTCGGCGTTCGCCCTGTGTCTGGCCGACGAGGTCGAGGATTCGCTGGAGGTGCTGGACCGCTCGCTGCGGCACGGCCAGGAGAACGCCGCGGTGTGGTCGTATGTGATCACCCTGTCCACCCGCGCCCTGGTCCTGCGCGGCATCGGCGCGATCCCCGACGCGCTGGCCGACGCCCAGACCGCCGTGGAGATCATCGGCGAGGAGCGGTGGAGCGCCAATGTGACGATGCCCCAGACCTCCCTGGCGACCATTCTGATCGACCGGGGCGAGCCGGAGCGCGCCGAGGAGCTGCTGGCCAAGGTCACCCGGCCGAACCTGGAGGGGTTCGTCCTGGAGTACCACTACTATCTGATGGCCCGCGCGCGGGCCCGCTGGGCGCTCGGCGACGCCGATACCGCGCTGCGGCTGCTGCTGGACTGCGGCGCCTCCCTGGAGGAGACCGGGTTCGCCAACCCGGCGTTCGTGCCCTGGTGGGTCGAGGCCGCCTGCGTCCTCGCGGCGGAGAAGCGGGCCGGCCAGGCGCGGGACATCGTCGACCACGGCACCGAGCTGGCCCGGCGCTGGGGCACGCCCCGTGCGCTGGGACTCGCCGCCGTCGCCCGTGGCGTGACCACCCCGGGCGAGGCGGGCATCGACCTGCTCACCGAGGCGGTCGGACACCTCGCCGGCTCGCCCGCCCGCGCCGAGCACGCCCGTGCCGAACTTCTGCTCGGCGGGGCGCTGCTGGAGGCCGGCCTCCAGCGCGACGCGCGGGAGCGTCTGCGGACGGCCGCCGACCTCGCCCAGGGCTGCGGCGCGCTCGCGCTCGCCAGGGACGCCCGGCGCCGGCTGGTCTCCGCGGGCGGCCGGATGCGCGAGATCACCGCCTCGCCGGTCGATCTGCTCACCGGCACCGAGCGCAAGGTCGCCAAACTCGCCGCACGCGGGGCGGGCAACCGCGAGATCGCCGAGTCGCTGTTCGTCACCGTACGCACCGTTGAGATGCATCTCACCAGCGTCTACCGGAAGTTGAGCCTCAGCCAGCGCGCCGAGCTGGCCTCCGTGCTGAGCACCCCGGACGTCCCCGACCCACAGGCGCCGGCGTGGGTCTTCGCATCACGCGGCCGACGCTGAGGCCGACAGGGCGGCCCGGCCGCACCCCAGCGCTATGCACCCGGCTTATAGTCACACCATGCAGCTCAACGGGCTCCCGTTCCCCGGACGCGAACGAGAGCAGGCAACACTGGCCCAACTGGTCACCGACCTGGGCAAGGGCCGTCCGGCGATGGTGACGGTCACCGGCAGGCCCGGCTTCGGGAAGAGCGAGCTGCTGCGCTGGACGGCCGGGCTCGCCGAGGACCGCGGTCTGCGGGTGCTGCGTGCCCGGGCGACCCCGGGCGAGAGCGGACTGCGCTACGGCGTCGTGCAGCAGTTGCTGACCCCGATGGAAGGGCTCACCGACGCCTCGCTCCAGGTCCTGGCCGGAGGGGGACCGGAACGCGGATTACCGGGTCTGGCCGAGCTGCTGCGGACCGCCCGCGACCGGTCGACGCTCCTGGTCGTCGACGATGTGGGATGGCTGGACCCGGCCTCACTGCGCTGGTTCGAGGCGCTCGTTCGGCGACTGCCCGGCGCCCGGATCGCGCTGCTGACGAGCGGCACCGGCGTCGTCCACCCCGGCAGGTGCGGCATCGCCTCCTCGGGGCTGGTGCGCAGCACCCAGCTCGCGCTGGCCGCGCTCACCCTCCAGGACGTCGCCACCACCGTGGCGCTGATCTGTGGCAGGCCCGGCGAGGAACCCTTCACCGCGGCGGTGCTGGAGAACACCGTGGGCAACCCCGCGGTGCTGCGCGAGGCGCTCAGCCACTTCACCGACCACGGATACGAGCCGGTCGCCGCGCGGGTGCCGGAGCTGCGCGCGATCGCCGAGGCCGTCTGCGGCGAGTACGCCGGCCGCGCGCTCAGCGGGCTGTCCGACACGGCGGTCGACGTCGTGCGCGCACTGGCGGTCTGCGGTGAACTGGTGGACCTGCCCCTCCTGTACGCGCTGGCCGGGCCCCGCGCGGCGAGCGAGCCCGGGCTGCGCGTGGCGCTGGAGGCGAGCGGGCTCGCCACCGCCGGCGGCACCGGGCTGCGGCTGTGCTGCCCGCGGGCGCGGACCTGGATCCTCGCGGAGATGCCCGCCGACGAGCGCGCCGATCTGCACGCGCGCGCCGCCGAGCTGGCGTACCGGGCGGCCGTACCCGACGAGGACATCGCCCGGCTGCTCCTCGCCGCCCGCCCGGTCGGCGAGCCCTGGGCGATCCACACACTGCGCCGCACCTGCGCCGCGGCGCTGCGCGCGGGCCGGCCCGCGCACGCGATCGCCTGCCTGTCCAGGGCGCTGGAGGAGCCCCTGGAACCGGCGCCGCGCGCCCAGTTGAACCTTGAGCTGGCCGCCATCGAGGTGCTGACCGCCCCCGAGGCCGGAGACCGCCGGCTGGAGGAGATCATCCGGACCGGCGGCGACGAGCTGGCCCGGACCCGTACCCGCGCCGCCGACCTGGGGTTCGCCCGGGGCAGCGTCGAGGGGCTGCGCCGCGCGGTGACGAGCGCGCTGCCCGAGGCCCGGGGCGGCGAACGGGACGAGATGACCGCGCTGTTCTGGCTCTCCGAGGAGGACCGCCGGGACGACACCGAGCTGATGCTCCACGACATCCCCCCGCTGCCCGACGACCCCGCCTCCCCGACGCAGGCCGGCGCCCGCGCCTGGCAACTCGCGCTGCGCGGCGAGGATCTGGCCACGGCCCGGGCCCTGGCCCGCCGCGCCTTCACCGGCCAGGACAGCGGGACCGCGCTGATCCTGCCCCGGCTCGCGGCCGCCCGCGCCCTGTGTATGACCGATGACGTGGACGAGGCCGAGATCCGGCTGGACGTCCTCCACACCGAGGTGCGCCGGCGCCGCATCCGCGCGGCCGCCGCGATGGTGCTCGCCTTCCGTGGCGAGCTCAATCTGCGCCGCGGCCGGCTCGACATGGCCGAGCGGGACGTCGCCGCCGCCGAACGGGCGCTGCCGCACACCCAGTGGCACCCGCACTCCGCCCCCTATCTGACCGCCGTGAGGATCACCGTCGCCCTGGAGAGCGGCCATCACGACCAGGCCAGGGCGCTCGCGGCAGCGTCCGTCGCGTCGCAGGACGGCATGGCCTGGGCCTATCTGCTCTTCGCCAGGGGGACGGTGGCCTTCCTGGACGGCAGAGCCGCCGAGGCGGCGGAGCTGTTCCGGGCCGCCGGCCGTGAGCTGCTGCGCCGCGGGCATCTCAACCCCGCCCTGATGCCCTGGCGTTCGATGGCCGCCCGGGCCTGCGAGGTCCTCAAAGACCATGCGGAGGCGCGGCGGCTGAGCGAGGAGGAGGTCGCGCTGGCCCGGCAGTGGGGCGCGCCCAGCACGCTCGGCTGGGCCCAGTTGGGCGCCGGTCGGGTGGCCCGCGAGGACCGGGCCGGGCGGCTGCGCGAGGCGGTGCACACCCTGCGCGGCACCTCCGCCCGGCTGGCCTTCGCCGGAGCGCTGATCGAGCTGGCCGACGCCGAACTGGCCGCGGGGGACCGGCAGGCCGCCGCACCGCTGGTGGCCGAGCTGTCCACGTTCACCACCACCCACCGGCCCTCCAGCCGGCTGGCCGAACGGGCGCGCGCACTCGCCGGACGACTGAGTCGGCCCGCCGCCTCCGCCCTCGGTCCGCATCCGGAGTGGACCACGCTGACCGAGGCCGAGCGGCGGACCGCGATCCTCGCCGGGCTCGGCCACGGCAACCGGGAGATCGCCGAAATGCTGACGGTGACCAGGCGCACGGTGGAGCTCCGGCTCAGCGGCGCGTACAGAAAGCTGCGGATCGGCGGGCGCGCGGAGCTGCGCGTGCTGGTGCGGGCGACGGAGGGGTATGGAACGGATGTTGCTTGAGCGGGACACCGAGTCCGCACAGATGGCGGACGCGTTGCGGGCCGCCCGTAAGGGGAGCTCGTCGCTGCTGCTGCTGACCGGCCCGCTCGGCATCGGCCGGACCGCGCTGCTGCAGCATCTGCCCGCCCTGGCCGCGGGCGAGGAGGTCCGGATCCTGCGCGCCAACGCCGCGCCGATGGAACAGGACTTCGCCTTCGGGGTGGTCCGTCAGCTCTTCGACAGCCTGCTGACCGGCGCCCCGGAGGAACTACGCGAGCGCTGGCTGCGGGAACACGGCGGCTTCGCCCGTATGGTCTTCGCCGACGACGCCCTGCCCGCCGGCGAAGTCCGGTGCGCCGCCTCCGAGGCGGTCCTCCACGGTCTGCGCTCCCTGCTGGCCGACGTCAGCACGGACAGCCCACTGCTGATCCTCGTGGACGATCTGCAGTGGGTGGACGCCCCGTCGCTGCGCTGGCTCGCCTATCTGGCCAAGCGGCTGCACGGGCTGCGCGCCGTGCTCGTCTGCACCCTGCGCGACGGCGATCCGCGCGCCCGGGACCCCATCCTGCGCGAGGTCACCGACGCGGCGGAGCGGGTGCTGCGCCCCGGCCCGCTGACGCTCGGGGCTGTCAAGGGGGTGATCCGCGAGCAGTTCGGCGAGCCGGGCGACGAGGAGTTCGCCCGCGCCTGCCACGAGATCTCCGCCGGCAACCCGCTGTTCCTGAGGTCGGTGCTGATGGGCCTCGCCGTCAGCGGCCACCGACCGACCGCCGACCACACCGAGGCGGCCCGCGACATGCGCCCCTCCCAGCTGCGGGAGCGGTTCGCGGGCTGTATGCGCACCCAGCCGCGGCCGGTAAGGGACCTGGCCGCCGCCATCGCGGTCTTCGGCGACCAGGGTGAACCCGAGCTCATCGCGCGGCTCGCGGGCCTCGACCCGATCGGATTCGCCGCGGGGCTGCGCGCCATCCACCAACTGGGGCTGCTCGCCGCAGAGGAGGAGCCGCGCTTCGTCCACCGGGTGGTGTGCGACGCCGTCGAATCCTCGATGACGGTCGCCGAGCGCGAGCGGCTGCACGACGCGGCGGCGGCGCTGCTGTACCGCAACGGATGCCCCGCGGAGCTGGTCGCAGCCCAGCTGATGGCCGTCACCACCTCCCATCACCCCTGGTCGGTCGAGGTGCTGCGGGCCGCCGCGGACACCGCGCTGCGCCGCGGAGCGCCGGACATCGCCGCCCGCTATCTGCGCCGCGCGCTGCTCGACGGCTCCCTGTCGGGCGAGGCCCGGGCCCGGCTGCTGATCGATCTGGCCACCGCGGAGCGCGGCTTCGACCCCGCCGCCTGCGAACGCCACATATCCCAGGCGATACCCCTGCTCACCACCGCCAGGCACCGGGCCGCCGCGGCGCTGCGGATCTCCCCGACCATCGTGGGCCTGGCGCCCCCGTCGGTCATCGATCTGCTGCACCAGGTCGCCGAGGACCTCGGTCCCGCGTCGTCGCTGGAGGGCGCGGCCCGCGATGTGGCCCTGCGGCTGGAGGCGCGGCTGCGGCACGCCGGGCACGAGGACCCGGCGGAGCTGGCCGCGGCGGTCGAGCGGCTGACCGGGATGGGACACGAGCCGCCGCTCGGCTCCGCGGCCGAGCGAGAGCTGCTGGCGGTGCTTCTCACCTCGGCCACCGTCACCACCCGGCTGCCCGCTGCCGAGGTCACCCGGTTGGCCCACCGCATCCTGGAGCGTGAACCGGCCACCTCCGCCCGGGTGCACTCGGCACTGCCGCTGGTGGCGATCGCCCTGGTCGCCGCCGACTCGGTCCAGGGCATCAGCTCCTGGCTCTCGCTGGAACAGCACACCCGACGGCAGGACGCCACCGTGGTGGACGCGCTCGTCAACGTCGAACAGGCGATGGTGCTCACCGCGCGCGGGCGCGCCGCTCACGCCCGCGAACACGCCGAGCGCGCCGTACGGCTGGCCGATACCCACTGGCAGGAGGTCGGGGTGATCTCCACCGTCGCCCTCACCGGGGTCGCCCTGGAACTGCACGACCCCGAGCTGGTCGAGTCGATCCTCGACGGCCCCGGGCGGCGCCGGTCCTCGAGCCTGGCCCTGACCGCGGCGCTGCAGATCCTGGGGGCGTCCCAGGACGCCGGGAAGGGCCGCTGGACCAGCGCCCTGGAGACCCTGCTGGCCTGCGGCCGGCAACTGGAGGCGTCCGGCTGGCGCAACCCCGTGCTCTTCCCCTGGCGGCCCCTGGCGACCGCCCTCCAGCGGCGCGTCGGTGACGAGCGCGCGGCGCTGGCGCTCGCCGAGGAGGAGCACGAGCGGGCGACGGCCTGGGGAGCGCCCGTCGCGCTCGGCCGCGCGCTGCGGATGAAGGGCCGGCTGTACGGCGGCGAAAGCGGAATCAGTCTGCTGCGTGAAGCGGTCGACGTCCTGCGCGCGTCGGCCAATGAGCTCGAACTCGCCCGTGCGCTCGTCCTGCTGGGCCGGCGGCTGAAGGGAAGCGACGAGGCGGACGCCGTACTACGGGAGGCCGCGGCCCTCGCCTCGGCGTGCGGCGCGTCCTGGCTCGTCGAGCGGGCCCGCACCGCCGGCGGGCGCGGCACCGCCGCCATACGGCCGGAAGCCACCCTCACCCGCACCGAGCGCACCGTGGTCTCCCTCGTCGGCCGGGGGCTCACCAATCAGGAGATCGCCGATGAGCTGGGGGTGACCTCCCGCGCGGTCGAGAAGCACCTGACCCATGCGTATCGCAAGCTGGACATCTCCGGCCGGCGCGAGCTCATCGAGCTGCTGCCGCGCATGGATGCGTAAACGGAACGTTAACGGCGCTAATTCAACGCGCAGAGAAGTGCTCTCCGAACCCCTTGTGAACCGACCGTACCGACCCACCGAAACCCTGTGGTGCGGACCGTACCTTCGGGACCCCCGACCACAGGATTGGGCGGCCAGGGCCCTGTTGACGTTGACTCCCGTGCTCAGGGCTACTTAGTCTCAAATCTGGAAATCATTCGAAATTGAATAGCACGCTATTCGTTTCGCGTAATGAGAAATTCAGGAAGGGATGGCAGTCCCTTGGCAATGTCCGTACTAGCAGATTCGGCTCGGCCAACCCCCCAAGAGCTCGGATGTGACCAGACCGAGTACGCGGATCTTCTGCGCCAGTTCGACCAGCCCGGGGTATGTGTCGTCTGCCTCGACCCGTCCTTGACGGTCCAGCAGGCCAACCGGGAATTCTTCCGGCAGTTCGAGGACTCCTCGACGGACGTCTGGGGCCGCGACTTCTGTGACCTGGTGCACCCCAGCGTCCAGCAGGCGCTCAGACGGCAGTTCAGCCGGCTGGTCGACGGGACGCGCCACCGCTTCGCCGCCCATGCGGCCCTCGTCGGAGCGCAGGGCTCGGCCTTCACCAGCGCGCTCACGGCCGTCGCCGTGCGTGAGGGCAGCTCCCATGTCGCCTCGGTCCTGGTGGTGCTGCGTCCCACGGCGGGCGGCGGCGAAGTGGACATGGTCACCAACCGCAAGAAGATCGTCACCGAGATCGAGGCGCGCATTCTGGAGGGCATCGCCGCCGGGCTCTCGCGTGCCCCTCGCCTCACGGCTCTATCTCAGCCGGCAGGGCGTCGAATACCACGTGACGCGCCTGCTCCGTAAGCTGCGGGTCCCCAACCGGGCGGCCCTCGTCTCCCGCGCCTACTCCATGGGTGTGCTCAATGTGGGCTCCTGGCCTCCGAAGGTCGTCGAGGACTTCGTCAAGTGAGCTCCGCCCCAGGCGTGGCGAGGACGCGTACGGCGATGGCCGACCCCGACCGGGTCGGCCATCGCCGTACGCGTCAGGACGGCGCGGCGGGGCCGCGGGACAGCCGCAGCACGCTGAAGGCGGTGAGCGCGACATGCAGTTGGGTGCGCTGCTCGCCCGACTCCAGATCGCAGCCGAGCAGCCGCTCTATCGCGTGCAGCCGCTGATAGAACGCCTGCCGGGACAGATTCGCGCGCTTGGCGGCCACCGTCTTGTTGCCCGCCGCGTCCAGATAGGCGTGCAGAATGGCCAGCAGATCGGTGCCGTGCCGCTCGTCGTAGTCGACCAGTCGTCCCAACTGCCGCTCCACATACTCCTGGAGCCGCACATCACCGCGCAGCGCGTACAGCAGCTGCCGCAGCCCGATATCGCACAGCTCGTGGAACGGCTTGTCCGGTGTGCCCGGAACGGCGGCGTCCGCGACCCGTGCCGCCTCCTGGAAGGAGCGGGCGGTCTGGGACAGATCCGCCACCTCGGAGCCGACGCTGACGACCGCCTCCGGACGGGACTCGCGTACGGACCGGCTCAGCCGCTCCACCAGCGGCCGCCAGGGCGTGGAGGGATGGAAGGCGAGCAGAACGCCGATGTGGTCGCCCGGCACCGCGCCTATCAGCACGGCGGCACCGGCCGCCCCCAGCTCGTCCGTCAGCCGGTCCTCCAGCTCGGTCGTCTCCCCGGCGCCGGGGCCGGGGGTGATCAGCACGACGATCAGCCTCCGGCCCAGGACCGGCATGCCCAGCGCCTCGGCCCGGGCGCGGGCCTCACCGGTCGAGCGGCAGCGCTGTTCGACCAGGTCCAGCAGCAGCGTGCGCTGCGCCCGCCGCTCCCAGCGGATGTGATGGGTGAGCCGGGCGATGGTCAGGGCCGTGGCCGTACGCTCCAGGACCATCGCGTGCTCGGGGCCGACCGCCGGGGCACCGTCGGCGTCCGGGAGCATCAGCAGCCGGCCCCAGCGCTCGCCCCGGTACTCCACCGCGGTCACCAGCCAGTTCTCCGGGCCGCTCAGCTCGGTGCGGTCGGGCGAGGCCGTGGCGCGCGACCGCCGCTCCCAGCCGGTCAGCACCCCCTCCGCGCCCTGGCCCAGGGCGCCGCAGATCACGGCCTGGTGGACCAGGTTCTCCAGCACCACCGGATGCCCGCTCAGCTCGGCCGCCATGCCCACCACCTCGTCGGGCTCGGCGCCGCGCAGGGTCAGCGCGGTGAAGGTGTCATGGACGTCCTGCGCCCGGCGCAGGCTCTCGATCCGGCTGCCGATGATCAGGGAGTGGATGATCTGGGTGACCTCCACGAAGTTGACGGTCTTGGAGAGCAGGACGAGCGGGAAGTCCCGGGCCTGACACGCGCGCACCAGCTCCGACGGCGGCCGGTGGTAGCGCCGCACCAGCTCGATGACCAGGCCCGCGGCGCCGACGTCCGCCAGCTCGTCGACGTAACGGCGCACCACAGAGGGGTCCTCGGGCAGCGGCATACCGGTGGTCAGCACCAGCTCCCCGCCCTTGAGGAAGGACGCCGGGTCGAGCAGCTCGGTGATGTGGACCCAGCGGACCGGCCGGGACAGCTGACCCTGGCCGGAGACCACCTCCGGCACCCCGGCGGCCAGCACCGGCAGCCGCAGCACATCGGCGAGGACGAGCGGCGCCCGCCGCGCGGCGGAGTGCTGCCCCGGCTCGGCGGGGAGCGGGGGCGCCTGGGCGAGCGGAAGGGCCGACTGCCGCGCCGCCTGCCCCCCGGCAGCGTGGGATGCGGTGCCGCCGGAGCCGTTCATGCAGATCACTGTGGCAAGCCGGCACGCCGTGCGCAACCATGCCTCGACCGGCCCTGCCCTGCGGTTTCGCCGGGGCAGGGCCTGGCGGGAGCGGTTCGGTCACCGAGGGCGGCGGCCTCGGGAGGGGCACGGTGGACACAGTGTCCACCCGGCCCCAGTTGACAGATCGTCCATACCGATCACCTCCGGGCGACACAATGATCATTGTCTTTCCCCGGCCCGCTCCACCACGCTCGAAGAGTCCGTGCATTCGCCGACCTGTGGGTGTGGGAGAGAACCATGACCAATCTGTCGCCGCAGCTGCGCCAAGCCACTCCGGTGGTCGCCGTCCGTGGAGAGGGCGCCTATATCGACGGTGAGGACGGCCGGCGCTATCTCGACTTCACCGCGGGCATCGGCGTCACCAGCACCGGACACTGCCATCCGCGGGTCGTCGCCGCGGCCCAGGAGCAGGTCGGGACCCTGATCCACGGCCAGTACACGACGGTCATGCACCCGCCGCTGAAGCGGCTCGTCGACAAGCTCGGCGAGGTGCTCCCCGAGGGGATCGACAGTCTGTTCTTCACCAACTCCGGCAGCGAGGCGGTGGAGTCGGCCCTGCGCCTCGCCCGTCAGGCCACCGGCCGGCCCAACGTCCTCGTCTGCCACGGCGGTTTCCACGGCCGTACCGTCGCCGCCGCGTCCATGACCACCTCCGGGACGCGCTTCCGCTCCGGCTTCTCGCCCCTGATGAGCGGCGTCGTGGTGACCCCGTTCCCCACGGCCTACCGGTACGGCTGGGACGAGGAGACCGCGACCCGCTTCGCGCTGCGCGAGCTGGACTACGTCCTGCAGACCATCTCCCCGCCCGACGACACCGCGGCGCTCATCGTCGAACCGGTGCTGGGCGAGGGCGGCTACGTACCCGCCACCGAGGGATTCCTGCAAGGGCTGCGCGAGCGGGCCGACCGCCATGGCTTCCTGCTCATCCTGGACGAGGTGCAGACCGGTGTCGGCCGCACCGGACGGTTCTGGGGCCATGACCACTTCGGCATCCGCCCCGACATCCTGGTCACCGCCAAGGGCCTGGCCAGCGGCTTCCCGCTGTCCGGCATCGCCGCCTCCGAGGAGCTGATGAGCAAGGCGTGGCCCGGCTCCCAGGGCGGCACCTACGGGGCCAACGCGGTGGCGTGCGCCGCGGCCACCGCCACCCTCGACGTGGTCCGTGACGAGAACCTCGTCGCCAACGCCGACGCCATGGGCGCGCGGCTGCGCGCCGGCCTTGAGGACGTGGCCGCGAAGACCCCGGCCATCGGCGACGTCCGCGGCCTCGGCCTCATGCTGGCCAGCGAGTTCGTCACCGAGGACGGCGAGCCGGACCCGGCGACCGCCGCCCGGGTGCAGCGCGCCGCCGTGGACGAGGGGCTGCTGCTGCTCCTGTGCGGGGCCTGGAACCACGTCGTGAGGATGATCCCCGCCCTGGTCGTCGACGAGACGGCGATCGACGAAGGGCTGCGGGCCTGGTCCGCCGCCGTGAGCGCCGGGACAGCGGCCTCCTGACCGCCGCACTTCACCCACGGGAGCCATCGGCCGCCGCCGCCCCGAACCTCGGGCGGCGGCGGCCACGAAGGAGATTGCCGCGATGTCCACCCCCTCGTTTCCCGCCGCGGACGACGTCCTCGCGACGGTGTCCAAGAAGCTCTACATCGCCGGGTCGTGGTCCGCCGCGGCCGGCGGTCTGACCATGCCGGTCGACGACCCGGCCACCGGTGAGGTGCTGTGCGAGGTCGCCGACGCGAGCCCCGCGGACGGGCAGCGCGCCCTGCTCGCCGCCCAGGACGCCCAGGAGAAGTGGGCCGCCACCGCACCCCGCGCGCGCAGCGAGATCCTGCGCCGCGCCCATGAGCTCATCCTGCAGCGCGCCGACGCGCTCGCCGCGCTGATGACGGCCGAGATGGGCAAGCCGCTCGCCGAGGCGCGGGGCGAGGCCGCCTACGCCGCGGAGTTCTTCCGCTGGTTCTCCGAAGAGGCCGTCCGTATCGACGGAGGCTTCTCCACGATGCCGGACGGCAAGAACCGCATGCTGCTCATGCGCCGCCCCGTCGGGCCTTGTCTGCTCATCACCCCGTGGAACTTCCCGCTGGCCATGGGCACCCGCAAGATCGGCCCGGCGATCGCCGCGGGCTGCACCATGGTGCTCAAGCCCGCCCCGCAGACCCCGCTGTCCAGCCTCGCCCTCGCCGGAATCCTGGAAGAGGCGGGGCTTCCGGCCGGGGTACTGAACGTGGTGACCACCTCCCGCGCGGGTGAGGTCGTGGAGCCCCTGCTGACCGGCGGACACATCCGCAAGCTCTCCTTCACCGGGTCCACCCAGGTCGGGCGCACCCTGCTCGCCCAGTGCGCGCCCGCGGTGGTCCGTACCTCCCTGGAGCTCGGCGGCAACGCCCCCTTCATCGTCTTCGACGACGCGGATCTGGACGTCGCGGTCGAGGGCGCCATGACCGCCAAGATGCGCAACATGGGCGAGGCCTGCACGGCGGCCAACCGCTTCTTCGTCCACTCCTCCGTCGCGGCCGAGTTCGCCGACCGGCTCGCCCGGCGCATGGGCGCCCTGGTCGTCGGCCCCGGCAGCCGGCCCGGTGTCGACGTGGGCCCGCTCATCGACCAGGCGGGCCGCGCCAAGGTCGAGGAGCTGGTCGCGGACGCCGTGGCACGCGGCGCCGAGGTCCTCGTCGGCGGCAGCACACCCGAGGGGCCCGGCTGCTTCTACCCGCCGACCGTGCTCACCGGGGTGTCCCCCGCGAGCCGGCTGATGGAGACGGAGATCTTCGGACCGGTCGCGGCTGTCCTCACCTTCGACGAGGAGGACGAGGTCGTCGCCACCGCCAACAGCACCGAATGGGGCCTGGTGGGCTATGTGTTCACCAAGGACCTGAACCGCTCGCTGCGGGTGAGCGAGCGGCTCGAGGTCGGCATGGTCGGCCTCAACACCGGTCTGGTCTCCAACCCGGCCGCCCCCTTCGGCGGCGTCAAACAGTCCGGGCTCGGCCGCGAGGGCGGCCGCGTGGGCATCGACGAATTCCTTGAGTACAAGTACGTCGCGGTCCCGGTCTGACCCGTGGACGGACCTCTCACGCCCGCCCCGGACCCCCGGTCCGGGGCGGCGCCGTGCGGCGGTCGGAACCGTCGGCCCTGCCCGGCCGTTGCTCTAAGGGGCGCGGTGGTGAGGAGCGGACATGGGAGAGTTGGTCCCGGGCGGCAATCAGGCGCTGCCGGACGGCGCGTTGACGATCCGGGTGCCGGGGCCCTTCGATCTGTCGGCGCTGATCACCGGCGAGGACGGAAAGGTCGCGGGCGACGGCGACTTCGTCTTCTTCAACCAGCCCTCCGCACCCGGCGCCCGGCTGCACGGCGACACCGTCACCCTGCACCCGCGCCGGCTGCGCCCCGGCGCCGACCGGGTCACGGTCGTCGTGAGCCCCGCCGACCCGGGCACCCCGCTGGGCCGGCTGCCGGTGCCCGTGCTGAGCGTCCTGGCCGACGGGGGAGGGCTGCTCGCCCGGTTCACCCCGCCGCGTCCGGCGCGGGAGACGGTGCTGCTGCTCGCCGAGATCTACCGGCGCGGCGCCCAGTGGAAGGTGCGGGCGCTCGGCCAGGGGTACGCGGACGGACTGGCCGGTGTGGCGCGGGACTTCGGCGTCGATGTCGCCGACGACGGCGCCCCGCCCCCGCCCCCGGTCCTGCCCTCGTCTCCCGCCATGCACTCGTCCCCGCCCGCCGGTGCCGGGGCCGGTGGCGGGGCCCTCGGGGTGGTGAACGCCGCGCGGTCGCGGGCCGGGGCCGCGCCCGTGGCCCTCGACGGGCGGCTGACCGCGGCGGCCGAGGCGCATGCCGGGGCGATGGCCGCCCACGGCCGGCTCGGGCTGGAGAGCCCCGACGGGACCTCGCTGTTCCACCGGATCGCCGCCCAGGGCTATGTCTGTCTCACGGTCGCCGAGCACCTCGTTTCCGGGCCACGCGCCCCTGAGGAGTTCCTGGACTACTGCCTGGCGGGCCACGAGCGGAGCGGCCCGTTCCGGGATCCGGCCGTCGTCCATCTGGGGATCGGCCGGGCGGTCGGCCCCGCCACCGGGGATGTCTACTGGACGGCGGTGTGGGCGCGGCCGTTCACGGCGGACGCCCTGATGCGCCTGGCGTCCGAGGTGGTCGCGCTCACCAACGCCGAGCGGGCCGCCGCCCGGCTGGCACCGCTGGCCCCCGATCCACGGCTGACGACGGCCGCACAGGCACACAGCGACGACATGGTCGCCCGCGACTTCTACGCCCACACCGGCCCGGAGGGACATCAGCCCTGGGACCGGGCCAGGGCAGCCGGAGCCCCCCACCGCGGCATCGGCGAGAACATCGCGTGCGGCCAGCGCTCCCCGGCGGAGGTGGTCCGCGGCTGGATGGACAGCCCGGGCCACCGCGCCAACATCCTCAAGCCCGACTTCACCCATATCGGCGTCGGTTACGCCACCGGCAGCCGCGCCGGCACCTACTGGACCCAGGTCTTCGGCGCCGCCGGATAGCGGCGCCCGGGATCATGCCTGCCCGGGGCGCCGCGTCAGGTGCGGGACTCCAGGTCGCGCCGCGTGGCGTCCCCGTACACCCCGTTCGCGTCGCCGCGGATTCCGTACCACACCTGGAAGCGGGACACGGCCTCGGCGAGGGTCTGGTCGTACTGGCCGTTGACCTGCCCGCCCTGATAGACGTTCGGAATCCGCAGCAGACGCGTCTGGAGCTCGGTGACCAGCGGGCCGGTGTCCCCGAGGGTCAGCACATGGCCCTGCCCGCCCTGTTGCTCCCCGCCGCCCGGCGCCTGTGAAACGGGCGCGCTGGGGGCCACGGGTGTGCTGGAGGTCACGGGTGCGCTGGGCGTCACGGACACGGTCGCGCCACCGGATGCCGAGGCCGACGCGCCGCCGCCCGCCCCGGGCCGGGCCACGCCGGTCGCCGCGTCACGGGGCAGCATCAGCACGAGGGAGAGGGCGATGCCCGCGCCGAGCCCGGCCATGAGAGTGACGGCGGTGCGGGGATGGCGCCATACGGCCGGTGCGGGCGGCGCGGGCGGAGCGTCCTCCGGGATCCACGCGTCGGCCGCCGCCGGGCTGCCTTCGATCTCCTGGGTGTCCTCATCGGCCAGGGATCGGGCCTGCGGCGGGAGAGAGGCGCCTGGCGGCCGGAAGAGATGGAGTTCCTCCATCCACTCCGCCACCGGCAGGTCCGATGCCCCGCCGGGGTCCAGCACCGGGCGGAAGACCGCGGTCGGCTCGATCACCTGACGCCCGGTCGGCCGGTCGGGATCGGGTTCGGCTGCCATACAGACCTCCTTCTGCGCCCCATACCGTCACGCGGGGATACGGACGCGAGCCCGGGACGACTCAAGCCGATCGCCATCCGGCGGCCGGGGAAACCCGGATTTCACCCGTCCGGTTTTCCCTGTCCGGATTTCGCCCACCCCGATTTCGCCCACCCGGATTCCGCCCGTCCGGATTTCGCCCCCTCCGCCCCGGCCGGGCCCCGGTGCGGTGGTGCGGCGTGGCGCCGCTGGGTACCCATACCGGGATGTTGCCCTGGCCTCGGGGACATCGAAGGGAGCGCATGTGATGGAGCGGACCACGTGTTGTGTGGTGGGCGGCGGCCCCGCCGGGATGGTCCTCGGCCTGCTGCTGGCGCGGGCGGGCGTGGAGGTCACCGTCCTGGAGAAGCACGGGGACTTCCTGCGCGACTTCCGCGGCGACACGGTGCATCCGAGCACCCTGGCGCTCCTGGAGGACCTGGGCCTCGCCGAGCGGTTCGCCGCCCTGCCGCAGCGGCATGTGCACTCCATCCAACTGCCCCTCGGTCCGGACGGGGAGCTGTTCACCGTCGGCGACCTCGGCTCACTGCCGGGCCCGTACGACTACGTGGCGATGGTGCCGCAGTGGGATCTGCTCAATCTGCTGGCGGACGAGGCCGCGCGGGAGCCCTCCTTCTCCTTGCGGATGAATACCGAGGCGACCTCCTTCCTCATGGAAGGCGGCCGGGTCACCGGGGTGTGCTACCGCGACCGCACCCCGGGCGGCGGCACCGGTGAGCTGCGGGCGACCCTCACGGTGGCCTGCGACGGCCGTGGCTCGCTGGCCAGGGCCCTGCCCGAACTGGGCCTGCGGGAGTTCGCTTGCCCGATGGACGCGTGGTGGTTCCGGCTGCCGCGGCACGAGAGCGATCCCCGCGGGCTGGTGGGTAACGTCGGCGACCGCTTTGTGACGGCCATGATCGACCGTGGGGACTACTGGCAGTGCGCCGTGCTGATCCCCAAGGGGGCCGACGCCGAGCGCCGCGCCGACGGGCTGGACCGGTTCCTGTCCGCGTTCGCGGACGCCACCCCGTGGATCGCGGACCGCAAGCCGGAGCTGTTGGACTGGGACGAGGTGAAGCTGCTGGACGTACGGATGGACCGGCTGCGGCGCTGGCACCGCCCCGGGCTGTTGTGCATCGGCGACGCGGCGCACGCGATGTCGCCCGTGTTCGGGATCGGCATCAACCTCGCCGTCGAGGACGCCGTCGCCGCCGCCCGGTATCTCGCCGGACCGCTGCACGACGGGGTCGTCGGCCTCGGTGACGTACGCGCCGTCCAGCGCCGCCGGTGGCCGACCGCCGCCGCCACGCAGGGGCTGCAGCGCGTCGCCCACGCCCGGGTCATCGAACCGTTGCTGGCCGGACGGGCGCCGGCCGGTGGACGGGTACGGCCGCTGCGGCTGGCCGAGGTGCTCAGCAGAGCGCCGTGGCTGAAGCGGGCACCGGCGTACTTCCTGGCCTACGGCGCGATGCGCGAGCGGCCGCCGGCCGCGTCGCTGCGCCGCCGGTGAGCCCGCCGACCGCGCGGAGCCGGGTGCGGAAGGTTTCCGCACCCGGCTCGGCAACGGGCCGTCCCCCACGGCCAGTTCAGACGATGCCCTCCGCGATCTCCGCCTCCTCACGGGCGGTGCCGTAGGCGGAGGGGGTGTGGTACGAGCGGCGCGCGACGAACCACCAGATGGTGGCCAGGATCAGCACCACGGCCAGCGCGATCGAGGCGTAGTTCATCGAGTCGACCGTCACCGGGCTGGACTGCGGCAGACAGAACAGCACCGTCACCAGCGCCACCCAGGACACCGCGACCCAGCCCACCGGCTTGCTCCAGCGGCCCAGGTGCCACGGCCCCCGCTGGAACCGGTCCCCGGCGCGCAGCCGCAGAAAGACGGGGATGGCGTAGGCGGGGGTGATCCCGATGACATTGATGGCCGTCACCGCGCCATAGGCGGTCTCGGAGTACAGGGACGGCAGGGCGAGCAGACCCGCGACACCGACCGACAGCCACACCGCGAGCACCGGGGTCTGGGTGCGGGCGCTCACCCGCCGCCACAGCCGCGACCCCGGCAGCGCGCCGTCCCGGCTGAAGGCGAACACCATCCGGCTGGCCGCCGCCACCTCCGCGTTGCCGCAGAACAGCTGCGCCACGATGACGATGAGCAGCATGGCCGTGGCGCCGCCCGTCCCGAGGGCGTCGATAAGGATCTGAGCCGGCGGCACCCCGGTGCCGCTCTTCTGCGTACCGGCGTAGTCCTGGATGGCGAAGGTCAGCCCGGCCAGCAGGACGAAGCCGGCGACCCAGGACACCCAGATGGCGCGGACGATGCCACGGGCGGCCATGACGGAGGCGTTGGAGGTCTCCTCGGACAGATGCGCCGAAGCGTCGTAACCGGAGAAGGTGTACTGGGCGAGCAGAAGCCCGATCGCGGCCACATAAAGGGGGTTCGACCAGCCGGTGTCATTGACGAATTCGGTGAACACGAATTCCGGCGACTGATGGTGGGAGGGCACGAGCGTCAGCGCGCCGACGATGATGGCGACACCCGCCAAATGCCACCACACACTGATCGAGTTGAGCACGCTGACCAGCCGCACCCCGAACAGGTTCAGCACGGCGTGCAGCAGCAGAATGCAGACGAAGATGACCATCGTCGATTCCGGGGTGGGGTCGAATCCCCACTGCAGGTTGAACAGGGCGCCGGTGAACAGGGCCGCACCGTAGTCGATTCCGGCGATCGCGCCCAGCAGCCCGAGCAGATTCAGCCACCCCGTGTACCAGCCCCAGGCCCGGCCGCCGAGCCGGTCGGCCATGTAGTACAGGGCGCCGGAGGTGGGAAACGCGCTGGTCACCTCTGCCAGGGCGAGCCCGACGAACAGCACGAAGAGACCAACCCCCGCCCAGCCCCACATCATGACCGCCGGGCCCCCGGTGTCCAGACCGAAGCCGTAGAGCGTCATACAGCCGGACAGAACGGAGATGACCGAGAAGCTGATGGCGAAATTGCCGAAACCTCCCATACGACGGGCCAGAACCGGTTGATAGCCGAGCTCACGCAGTCGCTGTTCTTCGTCCCGCTGGGGAGCGGAATCCGAACTCGACCATGCCGTGGACATGAAGGTACCTCCGGAATGATAAAGGCGAGGGCGGTGGACAGAGGTGAGGGAGGAACAAGGGCAGCACAGGGGCGCCGGTCACCGGTTCGCCCCCGGTCTCGGCTCCCGGGCGTCGGCCAGTGAGCGGATCCGGGCGCGCAGGAACATGTCCTCGGCGAGGGCGCGGTCACTGGGGTCGGAGGTGCGATAGGCCCAGGGCAGCGGGGTGAAGTACGACCCCAGCGCCTCGAAGACCCGGGCCGCCTCGGGAAAGTCGAGCGCGCCCCACAGGGCATGCGCCAGATGGCTGAGATCGAGCAGCGAACTCGTCGTCCGGTCGGCGTGGTCGAACCAGCCGTGCAGCGCCTTCCGGGCGTCCCGGGCCGCGTCCTCGGTGGCCCAGTGAAGGTCCAGCGCCTTGTCGTAGCCCCGCTCCTCCCGGTAGCGCTCGACATGCACATACAGCGGCAGCACCCGCAGCGGCGATCCCTCGGGCGCTCCCGAGACCACCCACTGCACAAAGTTGACCGCCTCGGCCAGCGAGCCGCCGGCCCGTCGCGCGTACACGAACTGCAGCATCCGGTGGTACGCCTCGCGGTTGTAGGGGTCCCGCCGGTCGGCCTCCGTCAGCAACCCCCACGGGCCGGGGAACAGCAATGGCCCCGGCGGGCTCATCCGGTGCTCCTGCTGCAGCTGCTCCTTGTCCAGCTGTGCCAGGGCCAGCAGACACACCCAAGGAACCGGATCCGCCGGGGAGTTGTGCGCGGCGAGTCGGCAGGACTGCCACGCCTCCCGCCACAGCTCCCGGGTGCGCGGATGCCCCTCGCGATGGGCACGCACCGTCCGCTCCACCACGACCCGGGTGTGCATCACCAGCGCGGCGACACTCTGGGGCTCCTCGGTGCGCCACGCGTCCACCACATTGGATCCGGCGGCCGCCGCGGCCAGCACCTGGGTGCGCTGGGTCCACTGCGACCACGTCGGCGTCTCGGCCAGCAGATCGCGCATGGAGATCCAGCGGCCGGTGCGCAGATCCTGCAGCGCGATACGCAGTCCGCCGTCATAGCCCGCGGGGTGGTAGACGGGCCGGAACTCTTCCTCGGGCATCGGATGACTTTCGTACGGAGCTGACGTACCGGACGCGAGATCGAGGGGACGGCTGACCGTGCGCCAGCCGCGAGCACGCCGCGTCCTCCCGCTCATGGGTGCGCTCGGCGAACTGGTGATTGAGTGGATCTTATAGGCATCGCCCGACGGCTCAAGGGGGCCTCTGTCGTCCGCCCAGGTGGCGGGGCACCGGGCAGGGGTGGTCTTGACGCCGTCCCGCGGCTGCACCAGGCTTTCGGAAAAGATCTACGAAATCGGCAGCGAAGAACGGGACATGCAGCCTGCAGAGCCTCGCCACCGCACCACCGCCCGTCCCACGACCGGCCCGGTGCTCGCCGTCGACCAGGGCACTTCGGGCACCAAGGCATTGGTGATCTGCCCGGAGCGCGGGGTGATCGGCTCGGGCGCGGCACCCGTGCGCCCCCGCTATCTGTCCGGCGGACTGGTCGAGGTGGACCCCGCCGCGCTGCTCGCCTCGGTCCTCCACGCCGGACGCCAGGCCCTCGCGGCGGCGGGCGAGCCGGTCGCGGCCGTCGGCCTGGCCAACCAGGGCGAGACCGTGCTCGCCTGGGACCCCGTCACGGGCCACCCGCTGACCGACGCCCTCGTCTGGCAGGACCGGCGGGCGGAGACGGTGTGCGCGGACCTCGCTTCCCATGCCGGCCTCCTGCGCGAACTCACCGGACTGCCGCTCGATCCCTACTTCGCGGCGCCCAAGATGGCGTGGATCCGCCGCCATCTGACCCGCGAGGGCACCGTCACCACCAGCGACGTATGGCTGATCCATCAGCTCACCGGCGCGTTCGTCACCGACGCCGCCACCGCCGGCCGCACCCAGCTGCTCGATCTCGACCGGGTCGAGTGGTCCCCGAAGGCACTGGACCTGTTCGGCCTGAGCGACGAGCGGCTGCCCCAGGTCGTCGACGCCGACACCACGGTCGGGACCACCACCGCCTTCGGCGCTGAGATCCCGCTCACCGGGCTGCTCGTCGACCAGCAGGCCGCCCTGCTGGCGCAGCGCGTGACCGAGCCGTCCACCGCCAAGTGCACCTACGGCACCGGTGCGTTTCTGCTAGCCCAGACCGGGACCCGGCCCCGCCGTGGCACGGGCGGCCTGGTCAGCTGCGTGGCCTGGCGGCTTCGCGGACGGACCAGCTACTGCCTCGACGGACAGGTGTACACCGCCGCCTCCGCGGTGCGCTGGCTCAGCGACCTCAACGTAATCGGCGGACCCCAGGACCTGGACCCGGTCGGCGCGACCGTGGCCGACACCGGGGGAGTCACCTTCGTCCCGGCGCTCGCCGGACTCGCGGCGCCGTGGTGGCGCGGCGACCTTCGGGGTTCGCTGACCGGGCTCGGCCTCGACACCACCGCCGGCCATCTGGTGCGGGCGCTGTGTGAGGGCATCGCCGCCCAGGTCGTCGAGCTCGCCGCCGCGGCCGCCGCCGATCTGGGCGGGCCGCTGACCGTCCTGCGGGTCGACGGCGGTCTGACCCGCTCGGCACTGCTCATGCAGACCCAGGCCGATCTGCTGCAACGCCCCATCGAGGTATCGGCGCTGCCGGATGTCACCGCGCTGGGCGTGGGCGCCGCCGCCCGTCTGGGGCTCGACCCGGGGCTCACGGTCGAACAGGCGGTCCCGGTGTGGGAGCCGGCCGCCGTCTACGAACCGCGGATCACCGCGGACGAGGCCGCCGAGCGCCTGGCCGGCTTCCGCTCGGCCGTGGCCGCGCTGCCGGCCCCCACACCGCCGACCGCCTCCCACCACTGAGCACCAGCAGGACGGAGCAAGGGACCAGCATGACCGTAACGACCACGGGTGACCTCCCGGACGAGGTCTACGACGTGGCCATCATCGGCGCCGGGGTGGTCGGCGCCGCCATCGCCCGCGAACTGGCCCGGTACCCGCTGCGGGTCGCCCTCGTCGAGGCGTCCGACGACGTCGGCGACGGCACCTCGAAGGCCAACACCGCGATTCTGCACACCGGTTTCGACGCCACGCCCGGCACCCTGGAGGCCCGGCTGGTGCGCGAGGGCTACCAGCGGCTGACCGCCTACGCCGCCGAGGCGGGCATCCCGGTCGAGCCGCTCGGCGCGCTGCTCGTCGCCTGGGACGCGGAACAGCTCGCCGCGCTGCCGTCACTCGCCGAGAAGGCCGGCCGCAACGGCTGTCACGAGACGCGGATCCTCGACGCGGACGCGGTGTACGCCCGCGAGCCGCGCCTGGGACCGGGCGCCCTCGGGGCGCTTGACGTCCCCGGTGAGAGCATCATCTGCCCCTGGACGACGACGCTCGCCTACGCCACCCAGGCGGTGCGCACGGGCGTCGATCTGCATCTGAACTGCGCGGCCGGGGCCATCACCGCCGGCGAGCACCACCACGACATCGCCACCACCCGCGGCCCGTTGCGGACCCGCTTTCTGGTCAACGCCGCGGGGCTGTACTCGGACGAGATCAACCGGCGGCTCGGCCATACGGAGTTCGGCGTCACCCCGCGCCGCGGCCAGCTGATCGTCTTCGACAAGTTCGCGCGCGGCCTGGTCGGCCACATCCTGCTGCCGGTGCCCACGGCGCTCGGCAAGGGCGTGCTGGTGGCGCCGACCGTCTACGGCAATGTGATGCTCGGCCCCACCGCCGAGGACCTCGACGACAAGACCGCCACCGGTTCGTCGGCCGACGGGCTGGCGTCGCTCCGCGACAAGGGCGCCCGGATCATGCCGGAGCTGCTGGAGGAGGAGGTCACCGCGGTCTACGCCGGACTGCGCGCCGCCACCGAGCATGCCGACTACCAGATCCACGCCCACCCCGAGCAGCGCTATGTCGCCGTCGGCGGCATCCGCTCCACCGGACTGACCGCCTCGATGGCGATCGCCGCCCATGCCGTGGAACTGCTCACCGGCTGCGGCCTGGACCCCGGGCCCGCACGGGAGCTCGAGCCCGTGCGGATGCCGAACATCGGCGAGGCGTTCCCGCGCCCCTACCAGCGCGCCGACCTCATCGCCGCCGACCCCGCGTACGGCACCGTCGTCTGCCACTGCGAGCGCGTCACCCGCGGCGAGATCCGCGACGCGCTGACCGCCACCGTGCCGCCGGGGTCGCTGGGCGGCCTCCAGCGCCGCACCCGTGCGCTCGGCGGCCGCTGCCAGGGCTTCTACTGCGGAGCCGCCGTACGCGCCCAGTTCGAGCGGTCCGGCGCGGCCACAGACCGGACGGAGGCCCGGCGATGACCACCACGGACCGTCAGCACCGCGCCGACCGCGCCGACCGCGCCGACTGTGCTGACCGCACCGACCGCACCGACTGTGCTGACCGCACCGACTGTGCTGACTGCACCGACCGTGCTGACTGCACCGACTGCACCGACTGCACGGACTGCACCGACCGCACCGACTGTGCTGACCGCACCGACCGTGCTGACCGCACCGACCGTGCTGACCGCACCGACCGTGCCGTCGACGTACTGGTCATCGGCGCCGGGCCGGCCGGACTCGCCGTCGCCGCCCGACTGGCCGCCGCCGGGGTCGACCGGGTAGAGGTCCTCGACCGCGAAGAGCACGCGGGCGGCATCCCCCGCCACTGTCACCACACCGGATTCGGGCTGCGCGAGCTGCGCCGGATGATGACCGGCCCGGACTACGCCCGCCACCACATCGCCGCCGCGACCGGGGCCGGAGCTCGCCTGCGTACGGCCGTCACGGCCACCGGCTGGGCGGGGCCCCGTACCGTGGACGTCACCGGTCCGACGGGTCTGGAACGGATCACCGCCACGGCCGTCGTCCTCGCCACCGGCGCCCGTGAACGCCCCCGCAGCGCCCGGCTGATCCCCGGCGCCCGGCCGGCGGGCGTGCTGACCACCGGACAGCTGCAACAGGCCGTCTCCACGCATCACCAGAGCGTCGGCCGCCGCGCGGTGGTCGTCGGCGCCGAGCACATCAGCTACTCCGCGGTGCTCACCCTGCGCCACGCCGGGGCCGAGGTGGCCGCGATGGTCACCGATCTGCCACGCCATCAGACCTACCGCGCGTTCGACCTCGGCGCCCGGCTGTGCCATGGCGTTCCGCTGCTCACCGACGCTACCGTGACCGAGCTGACCGGCCGCGGGCGGCTGGAGGGCGTGCGGCTGCGGCACCGGGACGGCAGGACCGCGACCATCGGCTGCGACACCGTGGTGTTCACCGGCGACTGGATCCCCGACCACGAACTGGCCAGAAGCGCGGGAATCGCGCTCGACCCCGGCACCCGCGGTCCCGCGGCCGACGCCGAATTCCGCACCGGCGAGCCGGGAGTCTTCGCCGTGGGCAACCTGCTGCACCCCGTCGAGACGGCCGACATCGCCGCCCTGGACGGCCGGTTCGCCGCCGCGCCGGTGCTGCGCTATCTCACCGATCAGCGCTGGACCGCGGGTCCGGTGCCGGTACGGGTCGAGGCGCCGCTGCGCTGGGTCGCGCCCAACCGGATCGACCCGGACGGCCCCCGCCCGCCGCTCGACCGGTTCTCGCTGCGCACCTCGCGGTTCCTGGCCCGGCCGGTCCTCACCGTCAGCCAGGACGGCCGGACGCTGCACCGCCGGCGTCTCGCGCGCACCGTGGCGCCGACCCGGCCGCTCCATCTGCCGGCCGACTGGATCGCCAGGGCCGACGCGCACGGAGGCCCCGTACGGATCACGGTCGAGTGACCGGTGACTCGCTCACAGGCCGCGCAGCCGCTCGATCTCGCGCCGGTCGCGCTTGGTGGGACGGCCCGTGCCACGGTCGCGCAGCGCGATCGGCACGGTGTGCTCGCGGGGCGGCGGGGGAGGGCTGTTGTCGACAAAGCACTCACCCGCGACGGCCGCTCCGACCCGCTTGCGCACGATGCGCGAGACGACGACGATCCGGTCCCGCCCGGCGTGGCGCAGCCGCACCTCGTCCCCGGCCCGCACCGCGTGGGCCGGTTTGACCCGTTCGCCGTTGACGCGAACGTGGCCGGCGCGGCAGGCCGAGGCCGCCATGGAGCGCGTCTTGGTGAGCCGTACGGACCAGATCCAGCTGTCCACCCGTACGGACCCCTCGTCTGAAGCCATACCCCGACTCTAATGTCTAAGGTGCGACGCATGAGCGCACATTTTGACGTCGTGGTCCTGGGGGCGGGGTCGGGCGGCTATGTCGCGGCGATCCGCGCCGCGCAGCTCGGTCTGACCACGGCCATCGTCGAGGAACGGTACTGGGGAGGCGTCTGCCTGAACGTGGGCTGCATCCCTTCCAAGGCCCTGCTGCGCAACGCGGAGCTGGCCCATCTGTTCATCCATGAGGCCAAGACCTTCGGCATCCGGGTGAACGGTGAGGTGACCGCGGACTACCGGACGGCGTTCGAGCGCAGCCGGAAGGTGGCGGACGGCCGGGTCAAGGGCGTCCACTATCTGATGAAGAAGAACAACATCACCCAGTACGACGGCCAGGGCAGCTTCACCGGCCCGCATGAACTGCGGGTCACGCTCAACGACGGCCGGACGGAGCCCCTGACCTTCGGCCACTGCGTCATCGCCGCGGGCGCCACCACCAATCTGCTGCCCGGCACCTCGCTCAGCGAGCGCGTGGTGACGTACGAGGAGCAGATCCTGACGCCGGAGCTGCCCGGCAGCGTGCTGATCGCGGGCGCGGGCGCCATCGGCGTCGAGTTCGCGTACATCATGCACAGCTACGGGGTGCAGGTGACGCTGGTGGAGTTCCTGGACCGGATCGTGCCGCTGGAGGACGAGGAGGTCTCCGCCGAGCTGACCCGCCGCTACCGCAGGCTCGGCATCAACGTCCTGACCTCCACCCGGGTCGAGGCGATCAACGACGCGGGCCCCGCGGTCAAGGTCATGGTGACCACGGGCGGCCAGCGGCAGACCCTTCAGGCCGGCCGGGTGCTCCAGGCGATCGGCTTCCAGCCGCGGGTCCGGGGGTACGGCCTGGAGAACGCCGGAGTCCGGCTGACCGACCGGGGCGCCATCGACGTCGACGGCCGGTGCCGCACCAGCGTGCCGCACATCTTCGCGGTCGGCGATGTGACCGCCAAGCTGATGCTCGCGCACGCGGCGGAGGCGATGGGCATCGTCGCGGCCGAGACGATCGCCGGCGCGGAGACCATGGAGCTGGACTATGTGATGATCCCCCGCGCGACCTTCTGCCAGCCGCAGATCGCCAGCTTCGGCTGGACCGAGGCCCAGGCGCGTGAGCGGGGCTTCGACGTGCGGGTGGCGAAGTTCCCGTTCACCGCGAACGGCAAGGCGCAGGGGCTCGGCGACCCCGGCGGCTTTGTGAAGCTCATCAGCGACGGCCGCCACGGCGAGCTGCTGGGCGGTCATCTCGTCGGCCCGGAGGTCACCGAGCTGCTGCCCGAGCTCACCCTCGCCCAGCAGTGGGATCTGACCGTCCACGAAGTGGCGCGCAACATCCACGCCCACCCCACGCTCAGCGAGGCGGTGAAGGAGGCCGTCCACGGGCTCGCCGGGCACATGATCAACATGTGAGCCGAGGCGGCCGGCGCTGGACGGATCATGTGAAGGTGCGCTCGGCGCTGGATCCGCGCAGTGTCGGCGGGCAGGTGTGCGCCTTCCCGGGCTTCCGGCACATCGACATCGTGGAAGGTCATCCAGAAGTCGGACGGGCCTTCCTAGGGTGTCCGGCCCTCGTCCAGCTCCCATGCCACCTGGGCGACATCGGCCATGGTCGCCACGATGGCCGGCGGCTCGCCCGCGCCGTTGAGATACCGGTACTCCGAGCCCACTGTGATCACCAACCGCTCGGGCAGCCCCAGGGACGGAAAGGTGTTCTCGGCGATGAGCGTGCGGGCCGCCTCCAGGGCGGGGACTCCGGCCGTGTGCAGTTGATGGGCACGGTCCCGGACATGCTCCAGATAGCCGATGTGGCCGCGGACGCCCTCCGGGTCCAGGACCGGGCCATGGCCGGGGATGATCACCTGTGCCCCGGTCGCCAGCACCCGCTCGCAGGCCGCGATCACATTGCTGAGCGGGCCCGCCCAGTGCACCGCGTGGTCGCCGGGGTCCTGCGGACCGGACGCGAAGATGACATCACCGGTGAACGCCACCTTCTGCTGGGGCAGATAGGCGACCAGATCGCCCGTGGTGTGCGCGGGCGGCAGCCCGAACAGTTCGACCGGCACCTGGCCGATCCGCAGGTCCAGTTCGCCCACGAAGGTGAGGCTCGGCTCGACGACCTGGGTGGCGGACCAGTCGAACCGCTGGAAGTGGCGCTGGAGATACCAGCCGAGCGGTGTCGCCGGGTCGCTGCCGCGCACCATGGCGTGCAGCTGCCGCGGTTCTGGCTCGTACGCGATATGGCCGAGCGCCTCGCGGGTGGCGACGATCTCCGGGTCGGGCAGGACGTCGGCGCCCCACAGGTGGTCGCCGTTGGCGTGGGTGACGATCACCCGCCCGATACGTCCGCCGGCGGGCAGCAGCGACCGGCTGCGGTCCAGGAAGTCCTGGGCCATGTGCCGGTCGTAGGGGGTGTCGACCCAGGCGGCGGCGCCATCGGGGGAGACGATCAGGCCACAGTTGGCCAGACCCCATCCGGTGCTCGGCGTGGGGGACCAGAGGTGGACACCGTCGGCGACGGTGAGCAGCGGCGATGTCGGGATCATGGACGCAGAGTATTCCGGCCGGCAGGCCGCGCGACAGGCCGTCACACCGTCAAGGCCGTCAAGTGGTCAGGCCGTCAAGCGGTCAGGCCGTCATCGGCCGGTCCGCCGGTCCGACCGGGGTCGGCAGCACCGTGGAGCCCGCCAGATAGCGGTCCACGGCCGCCGCGGCGGAGCGGCCCTCGGCGATCGCCCAGACGATCAGCGACTGGCCGCGGCCCGCGTCGCCCGCCACGAAGACCCCGTCCGCGGCGGTGGCGAAGTCGGTGTCCCGCGCGATGTTGCCGCGCGCGTCCAGTTCCAGGCCGAGCTGCTCGAACAGCCCGCTGTCCCGCTCCGGACCACGGAAGCCGAGGGCGAGCAGGACCAGATCGGCCGGAATCACACGCTCGGCGTCCGGCTCCGCCCGCCCCTCGGCTCCGGTCCCGATGAGCCGTAGCGCCCGTACGCCGCCGTGCGGCCGTTCCGCGTCCGGCGCCGCGCCTTCGAAGCGGACGGTGGTGGCCGAGAAGACCCGCGCGTCCACATCCGCCTCCGGCGAGGCGGCCAGCTCCCGCGCCTCCTCATGGGCGGCGGACATCCGGTAGATCTTGGGGTAGGTGGGCCAGGGCTCGCCCTCGGACCGTTCGTCGCCGGGCTGCGGATGGATGTCCAGCTGGGTCACGGAGGCGGCGCCCTGCCTCAGGACGGTGCCCAGGCAGTCCGCACCGGTGTCCCCGCCGCCCACGATGACGACGTGCTTGCCCTCGGCGGTGATCGGCGGCCGGGCGTAGTCGCCCTCCTGGACCCGGTTGGCCAGTGGCAGATACTCCATCGCCTGATGGATTCCGGCCAGCTCCCTGCCGGGCACCGGAAGGTCGCGCCGGGCTCGCGCGCCCACCGCTATCACGAGCGCGTCATAGCGCGCCCTGAGCTCGGCCGCGTCCACATCGGTGCCCACGCCCACACCCGTGCGGAACTTGGTGCCCTCCGCGCGCATCTGCCGCAGCCGCCGGTCCAGATGGTGCTTCTCCATCTTGAAGGCGGGGATGCCATAGCGCAGCAGCCCGCCCACCCGGTCGTCCCGCTCGTACACCGCCACCGTGTGTCCCGCGCGGGTGAGCTGCTGGGCCGCCGCCAGACCCGCGGGGCCCGAACCGATGACGGCGACGGTCCGTCCGGACAGCCGCTCCGGCGGCTTCGGGGAGACATATCCGCTCTCCCACGCCCGGTCGGCGATGGCGACCTCGACGTTCTTGATGGTGACCGCGGGCTGGTTGATGGCCAGCACACAGGCGCTTTCGCAAGGCGCCGGGCACAGCCGGCCGGTGAACTCGGGGAAGTTGTTGGTCGCGTGCAGCCGCTCGCTCGCGCGCAGCCAGTCGTCACGCGAGACGAGGTCGTTCCAGTCGGGGATGAGATTTCCCAGCGGGCAGCCTTCATGGCAGAACGGGATGCCGCAGTCCATACAGCGGTCCGCCTGGGCGTTGATGATCGGCAGCAGACCGCCCGGTTCGTAGACCTCGTTCCAGTCCCGCACCCGCTCGTCCACCGGACGGCGAGGCGGAAGGCGACGAGGTGTGGTGAGAAAGCCCTTCGGGTCGGCCATGACGGCCTCCATTACCCGTGTCATGGTCTGGCCGGAGGGAGCCCGGTCCGCCGGGTCTCCCGCGTGGCGGTGAAACGTCACGCCTCACCCCACTGTACGTCCGGGCGGCGATCCGCCCGCGGGCTGACCAGGCAGTTCCTACAGCGGCTACCGGGCGGGGAGCCGGGCGAGCACCGCGTCGGCCTCGGCCATGATCCGGTCGATCAGCCCGGCGCACGACGGCAGGTCGCCGATGACCCCGGCGACCTGCCCGGAGGCCATCACCCCGGTGTCGGTGCGGCCGTCCACCATTGACGCCTTCAGCAGCATCGGGGTGGTGGCGGACAGCAGCACCTGGCTCCAGGTGAGCTCCTTGCCGTGGCGCAGGGCCAGCCCGTCGCGTACCATCCGCGCCCAGCTCAGCCCGGAGAGCCGCTTGAAGGCTGCGGCGTGGCGTACGGCGCGGGCGAGCGCGGCGGCGCGGGCGAGCGCGGCGGCGCGGCCGGACCGTTCGAGCGACTCGACCAGTTCGCTGCGGAGCATCCGGTGGGGGTGCCCGTCCACCGCCCTGGTGACGGTGACATCCGTGACCGCCGCCGCCAGATAGCGGGCTTTCACGGCGTCCGGGACCGTGCTGTCGGAGGTCAGCAGAAAGCGGGTGCCCATGGCGATCCCCGCCGCCCCGTAGGCGAGCGCGGCCACCGGACCGCGCCCGTCGTGCCCGCGGCCACGACCGGGATGTCCACCGCGTCCACGACCTGGGGGAGCAGCACGCTGGTGGCCACCTCACCGGTGTGGCCGCCGCCCTCGCAGCCCTGCACCACGACCGCGTCCGCACCCCAGCCCGCGACCTTCTCCGCGTGCCGCCGGGCGCCGACGGACGGGATGACGACCACGCCCGCGTCCTTGAGCCGGGAGATCAGCTCGCGTGTCGGCGCCAGCGCGAAGGAGGCGACCCGTACACCAGCGCGGCCCAGGTGCGGCTCGGGGACGCGGCTCCGCGCCCCTGGGAGTGGAGCTGCCGAAGTGGACCCAGCGCGGCTGCCGCTCACCGCCCTCGCGCCCCATGGCCGCGCCCGCGTCCAGCGTCAGTCCGCGCAGCCGGAACCGGTGGTTGTGCGGCAGCCACAGCTCGATCGCCGCCAACCGCCCCGGAAGGCCGTCGACCCGGGACTCGGCATCCCCGCCGTGGGTTTCCAGCTCGACGGTTGCGGTCCGCCGCCCCTCGCACAGCACATCGAGCCGGGCCCGCTCCTCGGGCCCGTTGAGCCGGGGCGCGGGGTCGGCCTGGTAGCGGCAGACGAGCGAGGTGCTGTCCGTGCGCAGCGTGACCCGTACCCCGGACGGCATCGCGGCGCGGCGGATCCCGCCCTCGGGGAGATGCAGCGCGGCGTCCTCGTACGGCAGCCGCCACGGCGCGGTCCACCCGGGGCCGCGCTCCAGGGACACCGCGCCCCGGTAGCGCAGCCGTGGATCGTCGTCGGCGATGTCGGGCGCGGCGTGGAGGGTCGGGGCGTGCATGGTCGCGAGTGTGGCACGCCTTTAGGACAACGCCCCCGGGACAACGCCTCCTACGACAGCACGCGCGCCTCACAGGCTGACGCCGTGCCCCCGCAGATAGGCGAGCGGGTTGATGTCCGAGCCATAGCCGGGGCCGGTACGGATCTCGAAGTGGAGATGCGGACCGGTGGCGTTCCCCGTCGAGCCGGAACGGCCGATCCGCTGGCCGCCGTTGACGTTCTGCCCCGCCCGCACGGACAGCTGGGAGAGATGGGCGTACTGGCTGTACTTGCCGTCCGGATGCCGGATGACCACCTCGTAGCCGTATGCGTCGGCCCAGCCCGCCGAAACCACATGGCCCGCGCCGACGGCCTTGACCGACGTGCCGACCCCCACGGGGAAGTCGACGCCCGTGTGATAGCCGCTCGACCAGCTGGAACCGGCCGCGCGGTAGGCCGTGCTCGGGCTGACGCCGCTGACGGGCGCGGTGAAGCCCGACGCGGCGGCCGGCTTGGCGGTGCGGTGCCGGCTCCGGTGCGGCTTTTCGGCCGCCGGCCGCGGCTTGGGCTTCGCTTTGGCCTTATGGTGTGTCTCGGGCTCGGCCTTGGACTTGGCGCCGGCCTTGCCGCCGCTCAGGGACAGCTTCTGGCCGGGGTGGATCAGGTCCGGATCGCCGCCGATGGCCGCGTGGTTGGTCGCGTAGAGCGCCTTCCAGCCGCCGCCCACGTCATAGGCGTCGGCGATCCCGGACAGCGAGTCGCCGCTGACGACCACATAGCGGCCGGATTTTGTGGACGCGTGCCCGGGGAGACTGGTGGGCGTCGGCTTGCTCTGCTTGACCTGCTTGGTGGGTCTGCTCTGCTTGGCGGACGCCTTGAGGACCTTCGGCCCGCTCTGGGGCGCGGCGGCCTCATGCGTCAGGCCCGCCTTGCCCGAACAGACCGGCCACGCGCCCGGCCCCTGGGCGCCCAGCACCTTCTCCGCGATGGCGATCTGCTGGTCCCTGGTGGCCAGATCGGCGCGCGCCGCATAGGCGGTCCCGCCGTACGCCTCCCAGGTGCTCTGGGTGAACTGCAGCCCGCCGTAGAAGCCGTTCCCGGTGTTGATGTCCCAGTTGTCGGTGGACTCGCACTGGGCGACCTTGTCCCAGGTCTCGCCGGACGCCGCGCTCGCGCCCGCCGCGCCGACCAGGGGGAGGGCGATCCCGGCGCCGCCGGCCGTGACGCTCAGCGAGGCACGGGAGATGCGGTTGGGCTTGTAGCGGCGGTGGCGTCCCCGTAAGGGCATGGACGGCTCCTTCTCCTGCTGCCGTATGCGGCGAGCTGCCGGGCGCGCCAAAGATATGGGGCCCGATTTGGCCACAACAAGGGGGAGTTCGGAGCAAGGGAGGGGCGCAGCGCGCTGTGCTGCACCCCTCCCCTTGAAGTGTGATGTGCATCACATTGCTGTTGTCGTCCGTGAAGGCGGCGGTGCGTTCGGGCGCACCGCGCACCGCAACGGGGTCCAGGACGGGACGGAGCCGAGGCTGGGCAGATGGCTCCGCGGCCCGCCGCCCCCCGTGACCGCCGCCCGGGGCGTACGGCCCCGGGCGGCGGCCGGCGATGCCCTACGTCCGTACCGCCAGCGACACCGCGAAGCGGCCCTCGCCGTCGGTCCACCAGCGCCGCGACTCCAGCCCCGCGGCGGCCAGTTCGGCGCGCACCTTCTCCTCCCGGAACTTCGCGGACACCTCGGTGCGGATCTCCTCCCCGGCCGTGAAGTGGACCGCGAGATCCATGGCGGGGATCTTCGCGGTGAGGTCCTTACGGGCCCTCAGCCGCATCTCGATCCACTCCTGCTCGGCGTTCCACACCGCCACATGGTCGAAGTCCTCCGGGTCGAGGTCGGCGCCCAGCTCCCGGTCGAGCACCGCGAGCACGTTCTTGTTGAACGCCGCGGTGACCCCCTGCGCGTCGTCGTACGCGGCGACGAGCGTGGCCTCGTCCTTGACCAGGTCGGTGCCGAGCAGCAGCGCGTCGCCCGGTGCGAGCAGCTCGCTCACCGAGGCGAAGAAGTCCGCCCGCTCCGACGGCAGCAGATTGCCGATCGTGCCGCCGAGGAATGCCAGCAGCCGTGGCCCCGGTGTGTCGTCGGGCAGCGAGAGCCCGCTCATGAAGTCGGCGACCAGCGCGTGCACCGTCAGCTCCGGATGGTCGGCGAGCAGGGCCTGCCCGGCGAGCTCCAGGGCGCTCTCGCTCACGTCGACGGGGACGTAGGCGTGCAGATTCGGCAGGGCGCGGATCAGATGACGGGTCTTCTCCGAGGAGCCGGAGCCCAGTTCGATGAGGGTACGGGCCCCGGTGGCATCGGCGATCTCCGCCGCGCGCGCGACGAGGATCTCCCGCTCGGCGCGGGTCGGGTAGTACTCGGGCAGCCGGGTGATCTCTTCGAAGAGCTCACTGCCCCGGGCGTCGTAGAACCACTTCGGCGGCAGCTGTTTGGGGGTGCGGGTCAGCCCGTCGGCCACATCGGCGCGCAGGGCGGCCGAGGTGGTGTCGGCGGGCAGGGTGCGGGTCACGGTGAAGGGGCTCACGCGGAAGCCTCCTTGAGTGCGGTGAGGAGTACATCGGTGCGGGTGGCGGTGAGCAGGGTGTGGTCGGGGACCTCGGTCCAGCGCGGGTCGTCGTCGTACGGCTCGGAGGCGACCACCACGGCGCGGCCCGGGTCGGCCAGATACCACAGTGTGTCGCCCCAGGCGGTGGCGGCGATGGTCTCCCCGTCCATGAGCAGCAGATTGAGCCGCGAGCCGGGTGCCGCGGCGGCCAGCGTGTCGACGGCTTCGGCCAGCGCTTCGGGCGGTTCGTGTTCCAGCCGCAGCCGGTGCAGCACCAGCGCCCAGACGAGCGCGGAGTCGCAGCGCGCCTCCAGACCGAGCAGATCGGCGGGCGGCAGCGAGGCGGCGACGTCCGCGAGCGAGTGCGGCCAGTCGCGGATCGCTCCGTTGTGGCTGAACAGCCAGGACCCGGAGGCGAACGGGGATGCGCCCGCCTCCCCGTCGGCGCTCGCCTCGGTCGCGTCCCGTACGGCGGCCATCAGCGCCCCGGTCCGTACGACGCGGGCGAGATCGGCGAACGACAGATCGCCCCAGATGGGCCCGGCGCGGCGGTAGCGCGCGGGCACCGGGTCGTCCGACGCGTACCAGCCGACGCCGAACCCGTCGGCGTTGACGGTGCCGTGTGCCTGCCGCCGCGGCGCCCAGGACTGCGTGAACAGGCCGTGCGGGGGCGCGATGACGACCTCGCCGATGGGTGTCGTGGGCCCGAGGTACGCGAGATGCCTGCACATCAGCGCCACCTCTCCCCACTGGCTATGCCCTTCACGTGGCCTCCGGGGACGCGTCGCGGGCGGTGCGGAAGCCCGAGAAGATCTGGCGGCGGATCGGCAGGTCCCAGTTGCGGAACGTGCCGCGGCAGGCGACCGCGTCCACCGCGAAGGAGCCGCCGCGCAGCACCTTGTGCGCCGGGCCGAAGAAGACCTGCGAGTACTCGCGGTACGGGAAGGCCGCGAACCCCGGATAGGGCAGGAAGTCGCTCGACGTCCACTCCCACACATCGCCGATCAGCTGCCGCACGCCGAGCGCGGAGGCACCCTGCGGATAGCTGCCGGCCGGCGCGGGCCGCAGATGGCGCTGGCCGAGGTTGGCGTGGTCGGGGGTGGGGTCCGTATCGCCCCAGGGATAGCGCCGGGACCGGCCGCTGTCCGGGTCGTGCCGGGCGGCCTTCTCCCACTCGGCCTCGGTGGGCAGCCGCCGCCCGGCCCAGCGGGCGTAGGCGTCCGCCTCGTACCAGCTCACATGGATCACGGGCTCCTCGGGCGGCACCGGCTCCGTCACCCCGAACCGCCGGCGCAGCCACTGCCCGCCCTCGCGCCGCCAGAACAGCGGGGCGGTGAGCCCGTGCTCCTGGATGTGGGCCCAGCCCTCCGGCGTCCACCAGCGCCGCTCCGCGTAGCCGCCGTCCGCGATGAACCGCGTGTACGCGCCGTTGGTCACGGGGGTGGTGTCGATGTGGAAGGGCGGGACCAGCCGGTGGTGGGCCGGCCGCTCGTTGTCCAGGGCCCAGGGCTCGGTGGAGGTGCCCATGGTGAACGGGCCGCCCGGGACGAGGACTTCGTGGGGCAGCGCGGCGCCGTCCGCGGTGTCGGGCGGCGCCGGGGCGGTGAGCGCGGCGGGTCCGCGGCGCAGTTGGTGGGTGATGAGCATCGTCTCGTCGTGCTGCTGCTCATGCTGCGCGATCATGCCGAAGGCGAAGCCCGCGTCGACCAGCGGGGCGCCGCGCAGCTCGATCCGCTCCAGGATGTCGAGCACCCGGCCGCGCACCTCGTGGACGTAGCCCCGGGCCTCGGCGGGCGCCAGCAGCGGCAGGGAGGGCCGTTCGGCCCGCGGATGCTCGAAGGCGTCGTAGACCGAGTCGATCTCGGGGCGCAGCGCCTCGCGTCCGCCGACGGCGCGCAGCAGCCACTGCTCCTCCTGGTTGCCGATATGGGCCAGATCCCAGACCAGCGGGGACATCAGGGGGGAGTGCTGGGCGGTGAGGTCGTGCTCGTCCACGCAGCCGGTGAGGGTGTGGGTGCGCTCGCGAGCGGTGCGCAGCGCGGTCTCGGCGCGCTGCCGCAGCGTCTCGGGATCGATGGCGAGGTCGGGGTCGGGAGCGGTCATGGCCGTCCCTCCTTCCCGGTCAGGGGAGCGAGCAGATCGTCGGCCGGACATCGGCCGCGGGAGACATAGCGGTCGGTGAAGTCGGTGACGGCGGAGGTGATGGCGGGGGAGGCGCCGATCCGGGGCAGCGCGTCCAGTGCCGTCGCGAAGCAGGTGACGGCGGCGGCGCGCAGCTCGGGGTCGGCCAGCCCGTCGCGGCTCGCGTTCAGCCACAGCGGATTGCAGGGCGCGGGCCGGGCTCCGGCGGTCTCGGCGAGCGGTTTCACCACGCGGTAAACCGTTTCCGCGGCCTGAGGGTCGTCGAAGAGCGCCACCGTGACGGCGAGGGGCACGATCCACCCGTCGTCGCCGCTCTGCGCGTCGATCATGCGCAGTTCGAGATGGCCGCGCGGGCGGACGGGCGGGAAGAGCGTGGAGATGTGGAAGTCGAGATCGTCGAGGGTGGGCGGCCGGGGCAGGGCCGTGCGGGTCCAATCGCGGAAGGTCAGGCCGTCCGGCACGGTCCAGGGCGCCGTCTCGTCCCGTACGGCCATCACGGGGGCGTCCAGTACGTACGCCGCCCATGCGGCGCGCGGCTCCTTGCCGTCGGGCGGGGCGTTGGTGCGGCCGGGGTCCATCGCCGCCCACAGGGCCTGCCGGGTGGAGCGGTAGCCGGTCGGGCGGCCCTCGCGCAGCGGTGAGTTGGCGAAGGCGGCGGTCAGCACCGCGCCCAGCAGATGGGCCAGCCGCCAGCGCCGGCCGAGGCCGAGCGGCCCGGGCTCCTCGTGCCCCGCGTCCACACAGACCTGTACGGAGGCGGTGCTGCACATCATGGACCGCCCGGCCGGCCCCCGGCGGTTGAAGTAGGTCTCCATGGACTCGTACCGGGGTGTGGTGAGAAACCGGCGCGGCGGGCGCCAGGGGTCGTGCCCATGCCCGGCGATACCGAGGCCGAGTCCGGCGAGAAGGGAGCGTACGAGAACCAGATCGGCGGCGGCGGACTCCACACACGCGGTGAGGGAGTCGGCCGGAAGGGAGCTGAGCTCCACCTGGCCGCCGGGTTCGAAGGTGATCGCGGACCGGAGCGGCAGTCCGCGCAGCGCGGTGGCCGCGGCATCGAGCCGGGCCGCCTCGACGGGTCGTGCGGGGTCGTGCGGGTCGTACAGGAACCATTCGAGCTCGACGCCGATGCGGCGCGGCGGACCTGTTTTGAAACAGATGCCGTGGAGTCTGGCCTCCAGTTCGGCCTCGCTGATCGCCTTGCTGTCGGGCACAGTCGTCACTCTCCCGTCCCGTTGCGGCCATCGACTCGCCGCGAAACGAGCCGATATGTCGCCGTCCACTCTCAACTGCCGGGGCGTCGGGCTCAAGGGTGCCTCCAGAGTTGCACAAGAGTTCCCCCGGCGCCGGGCGAGCGAGGCAGGATGGCTGACGGCCCCGCACGGAGCGGTTCCCCTCGTCGTACCGACTGGTTAGTATGTGCGCCCCGGCGCGTTACCGCGTCCCTACCGACCGTTTGTGGAGGCCACCGGATGCAGGCATGGCGAGTGCACGACAATGGCGAGCCGGGTGAGGTCATGCGCCTCGACGAGGTGCCGGATCCCGTGGCGGGGCCGGGCGAGCTGCTGGTGCGGGTCCGGGCCGTCAACGTCAACTTCCCCGACGCCCTGCTGTGCCGCGGCCACTACCAGGTGCGGCCGCCGCTGCCGTTCACCCCGGGCGTCGAGCTGTGTGGCGAGGTCCTGTCCGTCGGCGAGGGCGCCGAGGGCGAGGTGGGCGCGCGGATCCTCGCCACGCCCACGCTCCCCGCGGGCGGCTTCGCCGAGCTCGTGACCGTGAACGCGGCGGCCGCGCTGCCCGCCCCCGACGCGCTGGACGACGCCGAGGCCGCGGCGCTGCACATCGGCTACCAGACCGGCTGGTTCGGCCTGCACCGCAGGGCCCGGCTCCAGTCCGGCGAGACGCTGCTCGTGCACGCCGCCGCGGGCGGGGTCGGCAGCGCCGCCGTACAGCTCGGCAAGGCGGCCGGGGCGAGGGTGATCGGCGTCGTCGGTGGGGCGGACAAGGTCCAGGTGGCCCGCGAGCTGGGCTGCGACCTCGTCCTCGACCGGCGGAGCGACGACATCGTCGCCGCCGTCAAGGAGGCCACCGGCGGCCGGGGCGCGGACGTCGTCTACGACCCGGTCGGCGGCGACGCCTTCGTCAAGTCCGTCAAATGCGTCGCCTTCGAGGGCCGGATCGTGGTCGTCGGCTTCGCCAGCGGGGTCGTCCCCCAGGCCGCCCTCAACCATGCCCTGGTCAAGAACTACGCCATCCTCGGCCTCCACTGGGGCCTCTACAACACCCACGACCCGGCCGCGATCCGCGCCTGCCACGACGAGCTGACCAAACTCGCCGCACAGGGCACGGTCAAGCCCCTGGTCAGCGAGCGCGTGCCGCTCCAGGGCGCGGCCGAGGCCGTCCAGCGCGTCGCCGACGGCGTGACCACCGGCCGCGTCGTGGTCGTGCCGGAGCCGGTGGCGGGAGGGGCCCGATGAGCACCGCCAAGCACCAGGCCGCCGTGGACGCCGACGCGCTGCGCCACCGCGTCCGCGACCTGCTCGACGCCCACCCACCGGCCACCACCGAGCGCCTGGACTTCCTGCGCGCCCGTTTCGACGCCGGACTCGCCTGGGTGCACTACCCGGTCGGACTCGGTGGCCTGGACGCGCCGCGCTCGCTGCAGGCCGTCGTCGACGCCGAACTCGAGGCCGCCGGCGCGCCCGACAACGACCCCCGCCGCATCGGCATCGGCCTCGGCATGGCCGCGCCCACCATTCTCGGCTTCGGCACCGACGAGCAGCGGCAGCGGCTGCTGCGCCCGCTGTGGACCGGCGAGGAGGTCTGGTGCCAGCTGTTCAGCGAGCCCGGGGCCGGATCCGATCTCGCGGCCCTGGCCACCCGGGCCGTCCGCGACGGCGACGACTGGGTGGTCGACGGGCAGAAGGTCTGGACGTCCAGCGCGCACCTCGCCCGCTGGGCCATCCTCATCGCCCGCACCGACCCCGACCTGCCCAAGCACCGCGGGATCACCTACTTCATCTGCGACATGACCGACCCCGGGGTCGAGGTCAGGCCGCTGCGCCAGATCACTGGAGAGGCCGAGTTCAACGAGGTCTTCCTGACCGGTGTGCGGATCCCCGACAGCCGGCGGCTCGGTGAGACCGGCGAGGGCTGGCGCGTCGCCCAGACGACCCTCATGAACGAGCGCGTCGCCATCGGCGGCGGCCGCGCCCCCCGCGAGGGCGGCATGATCGGCCTCGTCGCCGGGACCTGGCGGGAGCGGCCCGAGCTGCGCACCCACGATCTGCACCAGCGGCTGCTGCGGCTGTGGGTGGAGGCCGAGGCGGCCCGGCTGGCGGGCGAACGGCTGCGCCAGCAGCTCGCGCTCGGCCAGCCAGGGCCCGAGGGCTCGGCCATGAAGCTCGCCTTCGCCCGCCTCAACCAGCAGCTCAGCGCCCTGGAGGTCGAACTGCTGGGAGAGGAGGGCCTGCTCTACGACGACTGGACGCTGCGCCGCCCCGAACTGGTCGACTTCACCGGGCGCGAGGCCGGCTACCGCTATCTGCGCGCCAAGGGCAACTCCATTGAGGGCGGCACCTCGGAAGTGCTCCTCAACATCATCGCCGAACGCGTGCTGGGCCTGCCGCCCGAGCCGCGGACCGACAAGGACGTCGCGTGGAAGGACCTGCCCCGATGAGCACCCCGGAACTGCTCTACTCCGAGGCCGAGGACGATCTGCGCGCGGCCGTGCGGTCGCTGCTCACCGACCGTTGCCCGCCCTCCGCCGTGCTCGCCCAGGCGGAGAGCGGCCGGCCCCATGACCCCACGCTGTGGCGCGCGCTCGGCGCCGAGATGGGCACGGCCGGGCTGCTGGTGCCCGACAAGCTCGGCGGACAGGGCGCCACCGCGCGCGAGGCGGCGGTCGTGATGGAGGAACTCGGCCGCGCCGTCGCCCCCGTGCCCTACCTCACCAGCGCCGTCCTCGCCGTCGCCGCCCTGCTCGGCTGCGACACCGACGAGGAGGCCGTGGCGCGGCTGCTGGGCGCGCTCGCCGCGGGCCGTACGGTCGGCGCGCTGGCGGTGCCGCTGTCCACCGCACCGGACGGCACCGCGCCCACGGCCACCGTACGGGCCGGGAGCGACGGGTCTCTCGACGGCCGTACTACGGGCGTCGCGGGCACGGCGGGCGCCGAGGTGCTGCTCGTCCCCGCCGACGGGCCGGACGGATACGGGCTGTACGCCGTGAACACCGCGGAGCCCGGCGTCACCGTCGAACCCCTCACCTCGCTCGACCTCACCCGGCCGCTGGCCACCGTGACCCTTTCCGGGGCCCCGGCGCGCCGGCTGGCCGGGCCCGACCGTGCCGGCGCCGCCGTCGGACGGGCGCTGCTGACCGGCGCCGGGCTGCTCGCCTCGGAGCAGCTGGGCGTGGCCGAATGGTGTCTGACGGAGGCCGTCCGCCACACCAAGGAGCGCCATCAGTTCGGCCGCCCCATTGGTTCGTTCCAGGCGCTCAAACATCGGATGGCCGCCCTGTGGCTCGAATTGGTCTCGGCCCGTGCCGCCGCCCGGCACGCCGCCGACGCACTGGCCACGGACAGCCCCGACACACCGGTCGCGGTCGCCGTCGCGCAGTCCTACTGCGCCCAGGTGGCGGTCCACGCGGCCGAGGAGTGCGTCCAGCTGCACGGCGGCATCGGCATGACCTGGGAGCATCCGGCCCATCTCTATCTCAAGCGGGCCAAGACCGATGAGATCGCGCTGGGCACCCCGGGTCGCCACCGCCAGGCGCTCGCCGGTCTGATGTACCTGGCGGCCCCCACCGGCTGACCGGCCGGGACGGCCCGCCACACCGCCGAGGAGGCTTTCGAACAGCAGATCGGCACCCGTATGGAGCACGACGGTGCGGCGGTTCATGGGCGATTCTGGGCCACACTGACGGCCGGATCCCGATCCTCCGTAGCGGCCGAGGAGGCTCCCCATGGCCATTTCCATCTCCGTGGTCCTACTGCTTCTGATCCTGGCGGTGGTCTTTCTGCGCAGTGGCGGACTACGCATCTCGCATGCGCTGGTCTGCGTCACGCTCGGCTTCTATCTGGCGAGCAGCAGCGTGGCCCCGACGATCTCCGAAGGGCTCGCCGCCACCGCGGACGTGGTCAGCAGCGTCCGGCCCTGACCCACGCCCGCGGTGGCGGCACCGCTCAGCGGCCGACCTCGACGTCCTCCAGCACACCGAGCGCGTCGGGCACCAGCACCGCCGCGGAGTAGTAGGCGCTGACGAGATACGACGTCACGGCCTGCTCGCTGATGCCCATGAACCGAACGTTGAGGCTCGGCTCGTACTCATCCGGAATACCGGTCTGATGGAGGCCGATCACCCCCTGGCTCTCCTCCCCGGTGCGCATCGCCAGGATGGAGCTGGTGCCGGACTCGCTGATCGGGATCTTGTTGCAGGGCAGCAGTGGCACACCCCGCCAGGCCCGCACCGCGACCCCGGCGACCTCGGCACCCTGCGGATACAGCCCCCGGCTGCTGCACTCACGGCCGAAGGCGGCGATGGTGCGCGGATGGGCCAGCAGATACTGGGTCTTGCGGCGCCGTGCGAGCAGCTCGTCGAGGTCGTCGGGGGTGGGCGGGCCGCTGCGGGTGTGGATGCGCTGGGAGAGGTCGGCGTTGTGCAGAAGGCCGATCTCTCGGTTGTTGATGAGTTCGTGTTCCTGGCGCTCGCGCAGGGCTTCGATGGTGAGGCGGAGCTGCTGTTCGACCTGGTTCATGGGGTCGTTGTAGAGGTCGGCGACGCGGGTGTGGACCCGTAGGACGGTTTGGGCCACGCTCAGCTCGTACTCGCGCGGGCTCAGCTCGTACTCCGCGAACGTCCCCGGCAGCACCGGCTCTCCCGAGTGGCCGGACGCGATCGCGATATCGGCCTCGCCACGCCGGTTCTGCGCGGGCACGGACCGGTCGGAGAGCTCCTGGAGATGGTCGCGCAGCGCATCGGAACGGTCGGCGGCCTCCCGGAAGGCGCGGCGGGGGAGGGTGAGCACCGTCGTACGGGTGACCGCCCGGACGGTGAACTCCCAGGTGCGCTCCGGGCCGGTCAGCACGGAGTCGCCGAAGTACTCCCCATCGGCCAGCACCGCCAGCGCCGTGCCCTCGTCGTACGCTCCCGGGGCGATCTGCCGCACCTTGCCATGGGCGATGAGATACACCTGATCGGCCGGGCGCCCCGCCTCGACCAGCACATCCCCGGGCGCGTACTCCCGCTGGACACAGCCATCGGCCAGCGACTCCAGCACCGCGGCGTCCCCGAAGCCGCGCAGCGGCGGCAGCTCGCCCAGCTCCGGCGGGATCACCCGCACCTGCGATCCGGTGGTGATGAACTCCACCCGCCCGTCCCCGACCGTGTAGCTCAGCCGCCGGTTCAACCGGTACGTACCGGCCGACACCTGCACCCAGGGCAGGATGCGCAGCAGCCACCGGGACGAGATGGCCTGCATCTGCGGAACGGACTTGGTGGTGGTCGCCAGATTCCGCGCGGCGGCCGTGCCCAGACTCAGCGGCTGCTCACCGGACTCCACGGAAGTGGTCATAAGTGCTCATCACTCATTTCAGTAGGTGTACGGGAACGTAAGCGAAGGCCGCAGACTCATGCAGAGTGATGCGTAAGGCCGTCAGAGTCCGATTTCCACGTTCTCCAGGATTCCGAGTGCGTCGGGGACCAGGACGGCCGCGGAATAGTAGGCGCTGACGAGATACGAGATGATGGCCTGCTCGCTGATTCCCATGAACCGCACGGAGAGACTCGGCTGGTATTCATCGGGAATGCCGGTCCGATGCAGCCCGATGACCCCCTGGTTCTCCTCCCCGGTGCGCAGGACGAGAATCGAGCTCACCCCGCTGCTGGTCACCGGAATCTTGTTGCACGGGAAAAGGGGCACGCCGCGCCAGGCGGGCACCGCATGCCCGTTCACCTCCGCGTGCTGCGGGGAGATACCACGGCTGTTGAGCTCGCGGCCGATCGCCGCGATGGCGCGCGGATGCGCCAGGATCAGCCCCGGGTCCTTCCAGACGGTGGCCAGTAGTGCGTCGAGGTCGTCGGGGGTGGGCGGGCCGCTGCGGGTGTGGATGCGCTGGGAGAGGTCGGCGTTGTGCAGAAGGCCGATCTCTCGGTTGTTGATGAGTTCGTGTTCCTGGCGCTCGCGCAGGGCTTCGATGGTGAGGCGGAGCTGCTGTTCGACCTGGTTCATGGGGTCGTTGTAGAGGTCGGCGACGCGGGTGTGGACCCGTAGGACGGTCTGGGCCACGCTCAGCTCGTACTCGCGCGGGCTCAGCTCGTACTCCGCGAACGTCCCCGGCAGGGCGGGCTCTCCCGCATGCCCCGAGGCCAGCGCGATGGACGCCTCGCCGTACTCGTTCTGCTCGGCCGCGGGCGCCGAGCGCACCGCCTCCACATGCGCCCGCAGCTCCCGCGACCGGTCCAGCTGCTCCTCGAACTCCCGCCGGGACAGGGCCAGCGCCGTGCAGGAGGTCACCGCCTTGACGGTGACGCCCCAGGTGCCGGCCTCGGCCGCGGCCAGCTCCCGCTCGCCGACATGGTCACCGCCGGCCGCCGAGCCGACCACCGCGGGCTCGTCGAACGCGCCCTCGGCCAGCTTGTCGACCTTGCCGTGCGCGATGAGAAGGAGCTCATCGGCCGGGCGCCCGGCCTCCACGAGCACCTCGCCGGGCGCGAACTCGCGCTGGGTGAACCGGTCCGCCAGCGCCTCGAGCACCGCGGTGTCCTCGAAGCCGCGCAGTAGCGGCAGCTCGCGCAGCTCGACCGGGATGACCCGCACCGCGGACCCCGTGGTGGTGAATTCCACCCGCCCGTCGCCGAGCGTATGCGAGGCCCGCCGGTTCACCCGATAGGAACCGCCCGGCACCTGCACCCACGGCAGCATACGCAGCAGCCACCGCGAGGTAATGCCCTGCATCTGCGGGACGGATTTGGTCGTTGTCGCCAGATTCCGCGCGGCCGCCGTGCCCAGACTCGACAGCGGCTGCGCGTTATCGGTACCGGAACCCGGCTCAACGGACGTCGTCATCGTGAATACTCACCCATCCCTGTACGGATCTGAAGAGAAATTCCGCTGAAGCAAGTTCCAAGCTAGCAGCGCTCTTTGGGGCGGTGCATTCACTCAAAAGAGTGTGGTGTGCAGGGTTATGGCGGGCGCTAGGGACGGGTAAATACTCCGATTCCGTTGGGCACCGGGCGCTCGGAGCCGCCCGAGGGGTGATTACGTACGGTCGTCGACCCCTCGCCCGCCTCCCGCGCGGCGAGCGTGGAGGAGCCGCCGCCGTCCAGATTGACCGCGTCGTCGGCGCCGAGCTCCAGCATGACGTTCGCGAGTTCGCCGACCGTCAGCCCGGGGCGGTAGTCCGCACCGCCGTCCAGCGCCAGCAGATACAGCCGGTGCCCGCCGTCGTCGATCCCGGCCGCGGTGCGCACCGCCGCGTTGACCGCGTCCAGCCCGTCGAGTGGACGATCGTCGCGCACGATCGGAAAGCCGCCGACCGCGAAGGCGATCGGCGCCGGGGCCGCGCCCTCCAGGCGGTACCCGACGCGCACGGTGTCGCCGACCCGCAGCGCGCGCAGCGCCCGCGCGCCCGCCTCGCGCCCCACCAGAACCACCGTGTCCGCCGCGATCGTGCCGTTGCCCGGCGTGGCCGCGACCTGGGTGACCCGGTTCCGGCGCACCGTCACCTCGTAGGTCTGCGCGCTGCAGGGCGCGGCCCGGTCGGTGTCCGTCCCGCAGGTCGCCCGCACCCGGGACGCGGTGCCCCAGCCCGGGGTGTACGCCCCGACGCCGCCCTCGGCCACCGCGTACTGGTTGAATCCGCGCAGGGGGAGCGTGCCCCGCTCGGCCGACACCTCACCCCGCAGCGTGAGCCGGCCGATCCGGGCCACCCGGTCCGTGCCCAGGCCCACCACGTCCTCGGTGGTGGTGCCGCGCGGCAGCGCCGGGCCGAAGCGCTGGCCGAGGGGCACTGCCGCCTTGAGAGGTGTCCCGCCCGCGATCGCCGGTCCCACCGAGGCGCCGGTCGCCTGCACACCGGGGTGCTGGGTCTCGGAGATGTTGAAGAAGTCGCCGTTCACGGCCGCGACCGCACCGCGCTCGTCGGCCATCCGGGAGACCGGTTCGCGCGCGCCGACCGCGCCCGCGGTGAGCAGATCGAGCCGGACGCCGGGATGGCGCAGATCGACCGTGAGCAGATGGCCGTAGGCCGTGCCGTGCGAGGCGACCAGGGTGAACGCGCGGTACTCGACGCCCGGCGCGATGACGGCGCGTACGGTGAAGTGCGGCGCGTCGGCCGCGCCGTGCGCCGGGCCCGCCCCGGCGACGCCCGTACCGACCAGCGCGGTCCAGACGAGAACCGCCGCCACGCGCGTCCGAAACCCGCGCCCACACCGTGTCATCGCGCCCCGCCTCCCTGTGACCGCCGCCAACTCACGGTGTCCGTCCCGTACTTCGCCCCGCGCCGCCGGTGCCGTGGGAACGGCGAGGAAATGGCCGGGGACCACCCGTGGAACTCTTCGCACGCCCCTGCCCACGGGGTCCATGGCCCCCCGATACTCACTGGCGTCCGTCGTGCACATCCGGCACCGCGCCGGGACGAGAGCCGGGAGGCCCCATGGTCCGCCGTACACGCCGCGCCTTTGTCGTCACCCTCGGAGCCGCTCTGGCGGGCGGCGTGGCCGCGCCCGCGTTCGCCGATTCGACAGCCACCGGCAAGAACAAGCCCCCGCTGGCCAGAGCCCACGCGCACAACGACTACGAGCACCCGCACCCGCTCACCGACGCGCTCTCCCACGGCTTCGGCAGCGTCGAGGCCGACATATGGCTGGTCGACGGCCAGTTGCTGGTCGCCCACGACGCCTCCGAACTCGATCCCACCCGCACCCTCGAGTCGCTCTACCTCGACCCGCTCGCCGGGCGCGTCAAGGCGGGCGGTGGTTGGGTCTTCCGCGGCTACGACCTGTCGCTCCAACTGCTGATCGACATCAAGACCGCTGGCGAGCCCACCTACCTCGAACTCGCCAAGCGGCTGCGGCGCTACGGACCCATGTTCAGCGCCGCCTACGGCGGGGTCGGCGGCCGGGTGCGGCGTGGCCCGGTGACCGCGGTCATCTCCGGGGACCGTGGCGCGCGGGCCCCCATGGAGGCCGAGAAGGTGCGCCACGCCTTTTACGACGGGCGGCTTGAGGACCTCGGCACCGGCGTGCCCGCCTCCTTCACCCCGCTCATCAGCGCCGACTGGACGAAGACCTTCGGCTGGCTGGGCACCGGTCAGATGCCGGAGGCGGAACGGGGGAAGCTGCGCCAGATCGTCGGCTCCGCGCACGCCGCCCGCCAGAAGGTGCGCTTCTGGGCCACTCCCGATGTGGCCGGGCCGGAGCGTCTCGCCCTGTGGCGCGAGCTCCTGGCCGCCGACGTCGATTACCTCAACACCGATGATCTGGCGGGTCTCGAGGACTTCCTGCGCGGCGCTCACTGACGCGCCGCGGGGCTCTCGGCAGTCACCGGCAGATCATACGATCACGGGGCGGATGACCCCGGGAGGCGCGCGACGGCCGGCGGGCGGCAGCGGCGGCCGCGAAAACCACTCGCGGGCCGCCGTCCCCGGCGCCATGCTGGCCCCCATGCCCCTCATCAGGACCGCCACCCCCGAGGACTGGTCCGCCATCTGGCCCTTCCTGCACCGGATCGTCGCCGCGGGCGAGACCTACACCTATCCGCGGGACCTGGACGAGGACCGGGCCCGTGACATCTGGATGCTCGGGCCCCCGAGCCGTACCGTCGTCGCCACGGACGCCGGCGGCACCGTGCTCGGCTCGGCCAAGATGAACCAGAACCACATGGGGCCCGCCTCCCATATCGCGAGCGCCAGCTTCATGGTGGCTCCCGAGCACGCCGGGCGCGGCGTGGGACGGGCCCTGGGCGAGCACGCGCTGGAGTGGGCGCGCGCCGAGGGCTACCGGGCGATGCAGTTCAACGCCGTGGTGCAGAGCAACACCCGGGCGGTCGCGCTGTGGCGCTCCCTCGGCTTCGAGGTGGTGGGCACCGTACCGGAGGCATTCGAGCATCCGACGAAGGGCTGCGTCGGGCTGCACATCATGCATCGCTTTCTCTGAGCCCGGCGTGCTCGTCGGCCCCGGCGGGGCCCCTGAGCCCCGCCGGGTCGTCGAGGACCGCCTGGACGACCGAGTTGGCCGCGCCGAGCAGTGGACCGTCCGGACCGAGCAGGGAGATGGTCACCGCCCCCTGCCCGGAGCGGGCCGGGTCCGCGACCCGGCGGGCCAACTCCCGCTCCAGCGAGGGCAGCAGCCAGGGCGCCAGCGGCGTCAGCGCCCCGCCGAGCACCACCTTCTCCGGGTCCAGGAGGTTCACCGCGCCCGCGAGGGCGATACCGAGCGCCGCGCCAGCGCCGCGCAGCGCGCTCCGTGCCTGACGGTCGCCGCTCGCCGCCCGTACCGCCAGCAGGGCGATCCGGCCGCCGGGGCCGGGGTGCTGGGCCGCGGCCTGAAGGGGGGACAGGCCGCTCGCCCGCAGCACCGCCTCCTCGCCCGCGTACTGCTCCAGACAGCCCCGCCCGCCGCACGGGCAGGCGGGCCCGTCGGGGCGTACCGGCACATGGCCGAGCTCGCCCGCGAAACCGTGGGTGCCGCGCAGCAGCCGCCCGTCGAGCACGACCGCCGCGCCGATGCCGATCTCGGCCGAGACATGGACGAAGTCGCGCGGCGCCGGGTCATGGCCGCCCCGCCACAGCTCGGCGAGGGCGCCCAGATTCGCCTCGTTGTCCACGGTGAGCGGCAGGTCGGGGAGTGCGGCGCGCAGCCCGGGGCCGATGTCCACGCCCTCCCAGCCGAGGTTCGGGGCGCGGACGATCAGGGACGACTCCCGCGCGACCAGCCCGGGCACGGCCACCGCGAGCCCGACCGGCCGTAGCCCGTCGAGCTCCGCCTCCGCCGCCACCTGCCGTGCCAGGGCGGCGAGTTGGCCGATGACCGGGGCCGGACCGCGGTCCCGGTTCGGCGACGCGACCTCGCTGCGGGCCCGCACCCGTCCGCCCAGGTCCACCGCGCACACCGCGAGGTGGTCCACGCCGATCTCCGCGCCGAGACCGGCCGGACCCCGCTCATTGAGCTGCAGCGCGGATCCGGGGCGGCCGACCGTGCCGGGCCGCGACGGGCCCAGTTCGACCAGCAGCCCGTCCCGGGTCAGCTCGTCGACGAGCGTCGAGACGGCCGCCCGGGTCAGCCCGACCCGGGCCGCGACGGCCGCGCGGGACAGCGGGCCGTGCGCGGCCACGGCGTGCAGCACGAGGGACAGATTGCGCCGGCGCATCGCCTGCTGGGTGTTGGGCAGTGGCGCTGCCACCTGATCCGTCTCCTCTCGAGCGGTACCGCTCATCCTGCCCGGGCCGCCACGCCCGCCCGGGCCCGGGCCCCTGGCTCTCGCCGTCCGGCATCGCTAGGCCCGGCGCAGCAGTCCGTCCGCGTCGGACAGCACCCGGGAGAGGCGCCCCAGCGCCGCCTCATCGCGCGGCACCGCGGCGTACGACGGCCCCTCCGCGGTCGCCCAGCGCCGCGCCACCGCGGCCGGGTCCTCGCCCAGCAGCAGCCCGGCGGCCTGGGCGGCGGCCCCGAGAGCGACCAGCTCCTCGGCCCGGGGCACCTGGACGGGGCGTCCGCTCAGCCGCCGGACCGTCTCCCGCCACGCCGTGCCCTTGGCGCCGCCGCCGATGAGCAGCAGCGGCGCGTCGGGCGCCGCGTCCGCGTCCAGGACCTGGTCCAACGCGGTGAGCAGGGCGAAGACCGCGCCGTCGTAGGCGGCCTGGAGCACCTGGCCCGGTGTGGTGTCATGGCGCAGACCGTGCAGCAGCCCGGAGGCGTGCGGCAGATTGGGCGTGCGCTCGCCGTCGAGGAACGGCAGGAGGACGGCCGACCCGCCCGGCTCCACCGCCTCGCGGTCGCGGCCCAGCAGCGCCGCGATCCGGTCGACGGCGAGCGTGCAGTTGAGGGTGCAGGCGAGCGGCAGCCACGCGTCGCGGGCGTCGGCGAACCCGGCGACCACCCCGGTGGGGTCGGCCGGCCGGCGCGCCGAGACCGCGTACACGGTGCCGGAGGTGCCGAGGCTGAGCACCGGCTGCCCCGGGCGCAGCCCGAGCCCGAGGGCGGCCGCCATGTTGTCGCCCGTGCCGGTGGCCACCAGGGCGCCGGTGGGCAGTGGCAGATCGGGCAGGTCCCGTACGGTACCGGCGGCCTCGCCGTGGCGCAGCACACGCGGCAGCAGAGCGGGGGAGAGCCCCACCCGGTCCAGGATCTCCTCGTCGTACGCCTCGGTCGCCGAGGCCCACCAGCCGGTGCCCGAGACATCGCCGCGGTCGGTCGTTCCGTAGCCGGTGAGCCGTTCGGTGAGGTAGTCGTGGGGGAGCCGGACGGCCGCGGTGGCGCGGGCCGCCTCCGGCTCGTTCTCCTTCAGCCAGGCCCACTTGGTGACGGTGAAGGCGGGCGCCGGCACGCTGCCGACCCGCTCCGCCCAGGCCTTGGGGCCGCCCAGCTCCTCGACGAGCCGGTCGCGCTGCGGCGCGGAGCGTACGTCGTTCCACAGCAGCGCGGGCCGCACCGAGCGGCCGGCGGCGTCCAGGGTGACCAGGCCGTGCTGCTGGCCGCCGACGGAGACCGCGGCCGCCTCCCGGGCGTGCGTCCCGCACTGGCGCAGCGCCTCGGCCAGCGCCTCCCACCACTCCTCCGGGACGGACTCCTTGCCGTCGCCTCCGGCCCCGCCGCTCACGGTGTGCGGGGCCTGCCCGCGCGCGACGACCGTCCCCGTCGCGGAGTCCACGACCAGCGCCTTGGTCGACTGCGTGGAGCTGTCCACGCCAACGACGAGCGGTCCTTCCGGCATGGGCATGGCTGCTGCTGCCATCTCGCGGTCTCCCTCGTGTCCCTGGTGTGCGATGTGCGGTGTGCGGGGCTTCCCCGGAATGCTCGCGCATACTAATTTGTAAAGTGCCATGACGAAATAGCCACGCAACAGACGAGGGAGCCGCGATGAGCTACCACCCCACCCCTGAGGACCGGTTCACCTTCGGACTGTGGACGGTCGGCTGGCAGGGCAGGGACCCGTTCGGGGACGCCACCCGCCCGGCGCTCGACCCCGTCGAGTCCGTGACCCGGCTCGCCGAACTCGGCGCGTACGGCGTCACGTTCCACGACGACGACCTGATCCCCTTCGGCGCCTCGGAGACCGAGCGCGAGTCGCATGTCAAGCGCTTCCGGCAGGCCCTGGACGCCACCGGGATGACCGTGCCGATGGCCACCACCAACCTCTTCACCCATCCGGTCTTCAAGGACGGCGCCTTCACCGCCAACGACCGGGACGTGCGCCGCTACGCCCTGCGCAAGACGATCCGCAACATCGACCTCGCCGTCGAGCTGGGCGCCAAGACCTATGTGGCGTGGGGCGGGCGGGAGGGTGCGGAGTCCGGTGGCGCCAAGGACGTACGGGCCGCGCTCGACCGGATGAGGGAGGCGTTCGACCTGCTCGGCGAGTATGTCACCGAACAGGGCTACGATCTGCGCTTCGCCATCGAGCCGAAGCCGAACGAGCCGCGCGGCGACATCCTGCTGCCGACCGTCGGCCACGCCCTCGCCTTCATCGAGCGGCTGGAGCGGCCCGAGCTGTACGGGGTGAACCCGGAGGTGGGCCACGAGCAGATGGCCGGGCTGAACTTCCCGCACGGCATCGCCCAGGCGCTGTGGGCCGGCAAGCTCTTCCACATCGACCTCAACGGCCAGTCCGGCATCAAGTACGACCAGGACCTGCGGTTCGGGGCGGGTGATCTGCGGGCCGCCTTCTGGCTCGTCGACCTGCTGGAGACGGCCGGTTACGAGGGCCCGCGCCACTTCGACTTCAAGCCGCCGCGCACCGAGGACATCGCGGGCGTCTGGGCCTCCGCCGCCGGGTGCATGCGCAACTACCTCATCCTCAAGGAGCGGGCTGCCGCCTTCCGGGCCGACCCGGAGGTCCAGGAGGCGCTGCGCGCCTCGCGCCTCGACCAGCTGGCGCAGCCCACACTGAACGAGGGCGAGACCCCGGCCGCGCTGCTCGCGGACCGCACCGCCTTCGAGGACTTCGACGTCGACGCCGTCGCGGAGCGCGGTATGGCCTTCGAGCGTCTCGACCAGCTCGCCATGGACCATCTGCTCGCCGCACGCGGCTGACCGGGTGCCGGCCGCCGGTCCCGCCCCCCGACGGGACCGGCGGCCGGGGCTCCTGGCTCAGGACGTCGGCTGCCGGCCGCCGAGCCAGTCGGCGATCTCGTAGTCGGCGGCCTGGGCATCGGTCAGCTGCGGCCGCGCCGGTGCCGGCCGCGCCGGAGCCGGCTCGGGTGCGTCGGTCTTGCTGCTCGTGGTGGACGACGGCGCCGACGGGGGCACCGAGATGTCCGGATTGTCCTGTATGGGCGCTGGTGGGTCGCGCCCGCACCCCTTGGGGTCCTGGTGGGTGGCGTTGAGTCCGGTGCCCATCACGGCGATCAGGGGGAGCAGGCGCGCCCCCTCAGCCGGAGGCGAGCATCGTGAGGGCCGCCGCCGGGTCCTGGGACGGTGGGCCGGCCGGGCACCAGTGGCCGCGCTCCTTGCGGTAGGGCCACCAGCGTCCGTCACGTCCGTAGCGCACTTGGGCGTCGGTGCCCACCGCCGTCCAGCGGTTGCCCGTCGCGCGCAGCCGGGGTGCTCGCTCGCCCTCCTCCCAGGCGGCGGCGAGCTGGGCGTGGGCGCGCGCCAGCGACTCCGCGTCCGGTGTCCACTCCTCCTCCAGGACGGCGAGCGCGGCGGCCCCGCCGTGCTCCCAGGCGCGTACGGCGCGCGCCAGGCCGGGGCGGTCGCGGCCGCAACCGGTCGCGAGCCGGGCGGCGATCGCGGCCGGGGGACCGGTGGCGGTCATCCGCACCGTGTCCTGCCACACCGTGAGCCCGGCCGGAACCGGGGCCGTGGCATGGTCCGGGGCCAGCGCCTCGGCCAGCAGCCGCTGGGCGCGTACGGCGGCGTCCGCCACGAGGAACTCCAGCGCGGCGACGTCCAGCCCCGGCGCCGGATCCGTGCCGCCGACGAGCGCCGGGGGCCGGCCGGGTGCGGCCACGGCGGGCGGGGGCGCGGGCAGCGGCGGCGGGCCGGGCACGGCGAACGCCTCCCGAGCCGGTATGCCCGGTACGCCCTGCGGGTCCGGACCGGCGGCGTCCCCCGCCCCCTCCGAAGCCGTGTGCCGGGCGGCCCGCGCCACGCTGCGCACCTGGAGCTCGTCCAGCAGCTCCCGCTCGTCCCGGCCACGCATCAGCAGCAGTACGAACGGATCCTCGTCCAGCAGCCGGGCGACCTGATAGCACAGCGCGGCGGTGTGCGGGCAGTGGTCCCACGCCTCGCAGGCGCACTCCGGCTCCAGATCGCCTATGCCCGGCAGGAGTTCGACGCCCACGGCGGCCGCGTCCTCGACGAGCTGCGGTGGCATATCGCGGTCCAGCAGTGCGGCGATATGGCCCGAGCGGTCGGCGACCACCTCCAGCAGCCGGTCCCATTCGGCCCCGCTCAGCTCCTGCAGCAGGACGTCGGAGCGGTAGGGCGTGCGGTCCCGGCCCCGTACCACGGCGGTGATCCGCCCCGGCCGCACGCACACCGCCCCGACCGCCCCCTCCCGCGAGTGCTTGCGCCCCCGTTTGAGCTGCTCGCCGTCCAGCGCCGTGTCCTCCAGGGCCTTCAGCCACGCCTGGCCCCACCAGGTCCGGGCGAATGGGCCGCGGGCGGGCGGCAGGGCGGCGAAGGTGCGCTCGGGCCCGCCCTCGTCGTAGGTGGTCTCGGCACGGCTCATCGCTCGGTCCCCCTCAGCTCCACGAGCTTCGTCAGCTCGGCGTCGGTCAGTTCGGTCAGCGCGCCCTCGCCGGCGCCGAGCACCGCGTCCGCCAGTTCCCGCTTGCGCTCGAGCATCGCCGCGATCCGGTCCTCCACGGTGCCCTCCGCGATGATGCGGTGGACCTGCACCGGCTGGGTCTGGCCGATGCGGTACGCGCGGTCGGTGGCCTGGGCCTCGACCGCCGGGTTCCACCAGCGGTCGTAGTGCACGACATGCCCGGCCCGGGTGAGGTTCAGCCCGGTGCCCGCGGCCTTCAACGACAGCAGGAACACCGGGACCTCACCGTCCTGGAACGCCCGCACCATCTCCTCGCGCCGCGCCACCGGCGTACCGCCGTGCAGCAGCTGGGTCGGCACCCCGCGCGCGGCCAGATGCTGTTCGAGGATGCGCGCCATCTGTACGTACTGCGTGAAGACGAGGACGCTCGCACCTTCGGCGAGGATCGTGTCCAGCAGCTCGTCGAGCAGCTCCAGCTTGCCGGAGCGGCCGGGGACCGTGGGCCGGTCCTCCTTCAGATACTGCGCCGGGTGGTTGCAGATCTGCTTCAGCCCGGTGAGGAGCTTGACGATGAGTCCGCGCCTCACCAGGCCGCCGGTGCCGGAGATCTCGGCGAGGATCTCGCGCACCACCGCCTCGTAGAGCCCGGCCTGCTCCTTGGTGAGCGCGACGGCCCGGTCGGTCTCGGTCTTCGGCGGGAGCTCGGGGGCGATGCCCGGATCGGACTTGCGCCGCCGCAGCAGAAAGGGTCGGACCAGCTTCGCCAGCCGCGCGGCGGTCGCCGGATCGCTGCCGCTCTCGACGGGCTGGGCATAGCGCTTGCGGAACGCACCATGGGCGCCCAGCACACCGGGCGTGGTCCAGTCGAGGATCGCCCACAGCTCGGACAGGTTGTTCTCGATGGGCGTCCCGGACAGCGCCACGCGCGCCTTCGCCCCGATGGTGCGCAGCTGCTTCGCGGTCGCCGAGAACGGGTTCTTGACGTGCTGCGCCTCGTCGGCGACCACCATGCCCCAGGGTCCGGCCCCGGCCAGCCGCCCCGCGTCCAGCCGCATCGTCCCGTACGTGGTGAGGACGAACTCGCCGTCCGTAAGGCCCTCCAGACTGCGCGCGGCGCCGTGATAGCGGCGCACCGGGGTGCCCGGCGCGAACCTCTCGATCTCGCGCCGCCAGTTGCCCATCAGGGAGGTGGGGCAGACCACGAGGGTGGGCCCGGCGGCCTCGGGGACACTCCGCCGGTGCAAATGCAGCGCGATCAGCGTGATGGTCTTGCCGAGCCCCATATCGTCGGCGAGGCAGCCGCCGAGGCCGAGCGAGGTCATCCGCACCAGCCAGTCCAGGCCGCGCAGCTGGTAGTCGCGCAAGGTGGCGGCGAGGGCCGCGGGCTGGGCGACGGGCGGCCGGCCGGGAAGGGCGGCCCCTTCGGGGTCCGCGAGGCGGTCGCGCAGCGCCGCCAGCCAGCCGGTGGGCTCTACGTCCACCTCGGTGCCGTCGGCCTCCGTGGTACGGCCGGTGATTACCGCGCTCAGCGCGTCGGCGGGGGTGAGCTTGCGGTCCTGCCGGTCCCGGGCGCGGCGCGCCGACTCCGGGTCGAGGACGACCCATTGGTCACGCAGCCGCACCACCGGGCGGCTGGCCTCGGCGAGCCGGTCGAGCTCGGCGCGGGTGAGCTCCTGATCGCCCACCGCGAACCGCCAGCTGAAGCGGAGCAGCGCGTCGGCGGAGAGATGAGAGGGCATCCGGGGCTCGGTACCGCCCTCGGCGTCGCCCTCGCCGTCCGGGCCGACGACGGCGCGGGCGGTGAGCCCGCGCACCAGCTCCTTGGGCCAGTGCACCTGGATCCCGGCGGCATCCAGCGCCCCGGCCGCAGGACCGAGCAGCTCGGTGACCGCCTCGTCGGCGAGGTCGATCGCCTCGGGTACGGCGGCCGACAGCAGCGGAGCGAGCGGTGCCCAGGCGCGGGCAGCGCGCCGCAGTGTGAGCAGCGCGTCCATCCGGGCGCGTGGGCCCAGGGCCGCCGCGACGGGCGAGGCGCCCGCCCAGACGTCGGCGGCGTCCGCGACCAGGGCCGGGTCGGTGAGGCTGTGCAGCTGAAGGACGGCACGGAAGTCCGGACCGGCCGCCGCACCGCCGTCGCCGGCGTGGAGCAGCTCGATCCGGAGCGACAGCCGTACGCCGGCGTCGTGACCGGCGGCCACATCGGCCGCCCAGGCGCGCTGCTCCGGCAGGCGCCGCGGCGCGGCGGCGGCGAAGGCGGGGCCGCCGCCGGCCAGGGACGCGGCGGGCGAGCGCGGCAGCCCGTCCGCCACCGCGTCGAGGAACGCCCGCAGATGCCGCTCGGGGTCGGGCAGCAGCACGGGGTCGGTGCCGGGCAGCGGCAGCGCGTGGGCGGTCGGCGGCATGGCGGCGGCCAGCTCGCGCACCCGTCGCAGGTCGTCGGGGGTGAGCGGGCCGACGCGCCAGGCATCGTGGTCGGTGGCGGTGAGACCGGGCAGCAGCCGTCCGCGGGCCGCGAGTTGGAGGGCGAGTACGGCGGCGGCGCCCCAGAAGGCCGTGGCGGGGTCGGCCTGAGCGGAGTCGGCCTGCGCCGGGCCCGGCTGCGAGGCCCGTGCCCTGGCCCGGGTGAGCACCGGCAGCGCCTCGCCCAGGGGCAGTACGAGGGCCCGTACGGTGCGCGTGTGGACCTCGAGGCCGCCGTCACCGGCGTCCGGGACAACGACGGTCAGCTCCTCGGTGGAGCCGGTGGCGGGGCCGGAAGGGGGCGGGCCGTCCGGCCGCCAGAAGCCGATCCGGCCGGTGCGCGCCGGATCGGCGGGCAGGAAGACGGCCGTACTGCGGCAGAGTTCGGCGATCTCGGAGGGCGTTGCCGCGGGGGGTGGTGTCACAGCGCTGACGCATTCCTCAAATTTGACTAGTGGAGACCGGAGCGGCCGAGGGTACAGGACGCGGCCGGGATGAGGAACCGCGCGACGCCGGTGTCCGTTGTGAGGAGTGAACGCGGCTATGGGCCGTGAAGGAGGCGGGTGAGATGTCCACACGCGCGAAGGTTGCCGTCGGAGGTGTGGCGGTAGGTGTGATCATGCTGTGGCTGCTGCCGTTCTGGGCCGCGTTGCTGGTGATCGTCGGGGTGCCGGCGGCGGCCTATCTGCTCCTGGATCCCTCGCAGCGCCGCAGGCTGCGCAGGGTCTCCCGCAAGGAGCTCGGCCGCTGACCTGGGTCCCCTCAGACCGCTGGCCGGGCTCGGACCCCAGGGCGGCACGCGCCTGGGAGTGACCGTGCAGCACCGATCGCGGGTCGCCCAGGGCCCACCGGGCCCGGTCAGCCGGGGAGAGAGGGGCGCGACGGCCGGACGGCCCGGCGCCCCGGGGAGCAGCGCGCCGACGCGCTGCGCCGCCTCGCCGGTTGCGCGTCCGCCGTCGTCGACCGGCTCCGGCGGTCGACGGGCGACAGGCCGGCGTCGGCCGACGCCGCCGTGGACGCGCTCCTGGCCGCCGGTCCGCGGCGCGAGGGCAGTGGCGCGGCGCTCAGCGTCGCCTGCCCGCGCTGCACGCGGGCGACGCCGCCCCGGCCCGCTGGGAGCGCTGTCTGTCGCTGGTCGAAGAGCGCCCCGACCGCCTCCGGTTCGGGGGCTGTCTCTCCTTCGACCACGACCATGCCGCGGTGCCCCATGCGGTCCTTACCGTCGTCGGCGCGCTGCGCGAGCGCGGCGGCGCCGCTGACCGCCCTCGCGCTGGTCATGGGCGTGGGCGGCAACAGCGGCTGGGCGGACGTGTGGCGGGCGGAGCTCGACGCGCTGCGCCGGCACGACGACCCGGACACGGCCGAGGCCGCCCTCCTCGTCGGCCCGCCCTCGCGGTGGTGACCGGCGCGACGCCTCGCCGCGTGCTCAGAGCGGACGTACGGCCAGCTCGTCCAGAGCCGTCAGCAGCTCCGGCAGCTCCGGGCCGCGGCCCACCGGCAGTACCTCTCCCGGCGCGTCGTCCAGCAGGACGAAGGCGATGTCGTCGGTCCGCGCCACCATGCTCCAGCCCGGCCCGTCGGCCCGGAGCGTCCGCGCGTCACCGGCGGCGAACGCGGATCGGATCCGGCCCAGCGGCGGCGGCGCCTCCACATAGCCGCGCGCCTCTTCGAGTACCCGCCGTACGCCCCCGTGCGGCTTCTCACCCGGGGACACGAACGTCACCTCACTGTCGACCTGTTCGCGCCAGATCGCCCACTGGAGCGCGATCTCGTCCGCGCCGAGCCGCCGCTGCGCCGGGCCCCACCGCTCGGCGTCCGGCGGCGCGAGCGGCGGCTGTGTGGCGTCCCCGAGCTCCGGGTCGGGCGCGGGGTCGTGCGGCGCCGGAATGCCTGGAGCGGCCACGGCCACCGCGAGCGGCCAGCCGGGCAGGGAGGCGACCACGGTCCGGTCGCCGAGGGACAGGTCGTACTCCATACCGCAGTCCCATGTCGCGATGGCGCAGGCCACGAGCGACACATCGTCGGTGACCACGGTCCAGCGGGCACCGCCGCCGTCCTGTCCCAGCACCAGGCCGTAGCCGACCTCGTACGGTTCCAGGCCGAGCGCGGCGCACGCCTCGGGGTAGTCGTCGCCGAGCACGCTCGGGAATTGAGCGGGTGTCAGCAGCACTGCGGTCAGTACATACAGCGCGTCGTCGCCTGACTCCTCCGTGGCGGGCACGGCAGCCTCCTCTTGCGGTTCCGGATCCGATGGGCCGATCCGTCGTCGGCGCACCCTAACCAGCCGGTAGCCACGGCGTCGAGACATCGTGCCGGGGTCGGTTTAGCAGCCGTCCGCCGCCCGCAGCGTGTCCAGGGTGCGCCGCGGCCAGGACAGTCCGGCCTGGCCGCGGCCCGGGCGTTGGTGAGGATGCCGCGCCGGGGTCGGCGTCCGCCGGGTCCGCCAGCCGGCGGCGCGGTTCGGCTCGCCCCTCGGCCGTCAGCGTCAGGGCGTTGCCGGCCGGCAAAAGGGGCCGCCCCTGCGCGCCGGCTCACCGGGCGAGATGAGCCGGCGCCGGCCGCTCAGCCCCAAGGATCCTGAGCGTCCGTGCGGACCGAGAGCGCCAGAAAGCACGTGTCCTCGTCGGTGTACGACTCCAGACGCCAGCCGGAACGGGCCAGCAGCGGCCTCAACCGGGGCTCCGCCCGCAGATCGCCGGGGGTGATCGGGCGGCCGTGACGGGCGGCGAGCGCGGCCCGCCCCACGGGGTGGAACAGCGCGAGCCGCCCGCCGGGGCGTGCCACTCGGGCCATCTCGCGCAGCCCGGCCCCGGGCTCCGCGAGATGGGAGATCAGCCCGGCGGCGAACACCGCGTCGAGACAGCCGTCGCGCAGGGGCAGCCGCGCTACGTCGGCGAGGGCGAGCGCCGCGCTGCCGGCACGGCCGGCGCGTACGGCGGCCTCCAGCATGGCGGGCGTGAGATCCACCCCCAGCACGGTCCCCTCGGGGCCGACGGCCTCGCGCAGCGCGGGCAGCGCACGGCCCCGACCACAACCCGCGTCGAGCACCGTGTCCCCGGGGCGCAGGCCGAGGTCGGCGACGGCGGCGGCATAGGCCGGGCCGTCGTCCGGGAAACGGCTGTCCCAGTCAGCCGCCCGGGGGGTGAAGAAGTCCCTCACCTCGGCGGCACTGTCTCCATGGGCGTGCTCATGGCGCATCGAGACTCCTCGGTCGGTGAGTTTGCAGCCTACGACGTGTCCCGATCATCGAGGCTGCCCGCGGTGCCCAGGAAACGCCCGCCACGAGTGCAGATTCGCGCATTGATCGATCGCTCTGGCATCTGTCCCTGTCAAATTCCAACAGGTTCCGAATGCGCCCCCAGTGTGCGCCCCCGCCGGGTCTAGCGTCCCTGGCCCAAGGGGGGACACCTGGTGCGCCGCCCGGCGCGGCGCATCCCGACCGAGGGAGACCGCCCATGACCACGCGCCGCCGCACCGCAGCCCGCTCCATGGCCGACCACGACCGGATCCTGGACGATCTGGTGGCCCGGGTCGGGGGCATACGCCATGCCGTGGTGCTCTCCCACGACGGGGCGACCGTCAGCGCGTCCCGAGGACTCTCCCGCCGGGACGCCGAGCACCTGGCCGCCGTCGCCTCCGGATTCCACGGCCTCGCCAGGAGCGCGGGCCGTCGTGCGCGCGGCGGCCCGGCCCGGCAGACGGTGATCGACACGGGGGCGGGCCGGCTGTTCGTCGCGGCGCTGGGGGACGGCGCATGTCTGGCCGTCCTGAGCACGGCGGGTGCCGACCCGGCCGCGGTCGCCGCCGAGACGGCCCGGGCGGCGGAGCGGGTCGTCTTCCCGCCGGCGGTGCGGCCCGGCCCCTCGGGGTACCCGGAAGAGCCTGTCGGCGGTGGAGCGGAAGACCACGGCGAAGGGACACGGCGATGCGAGCGGTGACCCGGCAGGGTCGGCGCGATGTACGCGTGGAGACGGTGCCCGACCCCATGCCGTTCCAGATCGCCTGCGGCCACTGCTGGATGTGCCGCGAGGGCTGCCGGCGCAGTGCGAGAACACCCAGGTCGTCGAGCACGGCATGGGGGCGGAGCTGTTCGGCTGCGCCAAGCTCTACGGCGCTGTGCCGGGCGCCCAGGCCCTAGTACGCGGCCGTCCCGCCGGACGGCACGCTGGCCGTGCTCGCACTCGGCCCCATCGGGGGCATGGCCTGCCGCGTCGCCGGCCTCCGGGGAGCCGGCCGGGCATGGCGTGGACCTCGTCCCCGAGCGGCTGCGCCGGGCGCGGCGCCGACGGCGTCGAGGTCTTCGACCTGCGGGACTTCGACAGCCAGGAAGAGGACGAGGCCGCCCGCACCTATGAGATGTTCCAGCACAAGGAGGACGGAGCGATAAAGGTCCTCATGCGCCCGTAAACGCCGGGTGGGCGGCGGTCCGCCGTGAAGTGATGGATTTCGGCCGAATCCGGCTAGTCGTTCGGTCGAATCCGGCTACTCGGCAACGCCGGAGAACGCGGTGACCTTCTCGATACGGACCCGGACCAGCAGTTCGCCCGGCACGCTGTTGCGGGCGCCGTACTCCTCGGCGCGGTCCTCGCCCGTGTAACGGGCCGCGATCCGGGTGGCCCATTCGCGGACCTGCTCCAGGTCATCGCTGAGTTCGGCGCGCCCCCGCACCGTGACGAAGGCGAACGGGGGCCGGTCGTCGTCGACACATACGCAGACCCGGCCGTCCCGCGCCATGTTCCGCCCCTTGACCGTGTCCTGACCTGTGTTGAAGACCAGATCGTCGCCGTCGAGCAGGAACCACACGGGCGCGATGTGCGGGCTTCCGTCGGCCCGCACGGTCGCCAGCTTCCCGGTGCGGGTGCCCTCCAAGAGGAACTTCTGCCACTGCTCCTTGGTCATGTTCTGTGCCATGTCTCCATCCTGCGTCAATCAGCCCACAACGACGGGGTGACCGGCAGGGCGGGTTGCCCAGATGGCGGCAGTGAGAAAGGCTGGCACGCAGCTGAAAGGGAATCGGGGAGGAATGGAATGGCACCGAGCAAGGGGCTCGACTGGTTACTGGACGACCTGACCGAGCGGATCGCACAGATACGGCATGCGCTGGTGTTGTCGAACGACGGGCTGGTGACGGGGGCGAGCTCATCGCTCGAGCGCCAGGACGCCGAGCACCTGGCCGCGGTCGCCTCCGGATTGCACAGCCTCGCCAAGGGGTCAGGGCACCACTTCCGGACGGGCCGGGTACGGCAGACAATGGTCGAATTCGAAGAGGGGGTCCTCTTCGTCACGGCGGCGGGCGACGGCAGTTGCCTGTGCGTGCTCAGCGGCCCGGAGGCCGATGTGGGGCAGGTCGCCTACGAAATGGCACTGCTGGTCAACCGGGTGGGGGAGCATCTGGGAGTCGAGGCCAGGCAGGAAAGCGGCGCGCCCAGCTGAGGCCGAGCGGAAGTTATCCACAGGCCTGACGGACCGTCTTGCTTCGCGGCTATCGTCGTCACTGTCAGTGATTGATATATCGCGGGGGAGGACATCGTCATGGCAGTGCGGGTGCATCAGGAGCTGCGGGGGCGCCGGGGGCCACAGGGTCTGGACGGGCCGGTGGAGCCGGCCGGGGCGGGAAAGTCGAGCGGCCCGGGGGAGAGCGTCGCGTTCAGTACGGCGGCCCGGGCGCTGGGCCTCAAACCGCTTGAGTTGGAGCTGGCCGTGCAGCTCGGAGAGGTGCGCGCCCTCACCACCGGCACGGGCCGGCGGGTGGCGCGTGAGGAGCTGGCGCGGGTGACCGCCGCCGAGGGCTTCCCGGAGGCGCTGCGCGCAAGGCTCCGCGTGGTCGGCACGGCGGAGGGGGCCGAGCTGCTGGGCATCAGCCAGGGGCGGCTCACCCGTCTCGCGCGCGGCGGTTTCTTCGCCCCGGTCCGGTTCTATGTCAATCGGTACCGGGCCGTCGTATGGCTCTATCTGGCGGCGGATCTCATCGAATTCGCCGCCCGGCAGCCGGAGTTGCTGACCGGGCGCACTCCGCCGGGGCTGACCGCGACGCTGGCCGCCGGGGAGGATGCGCGGGGGGCGAAATGGCGGGCCCGGCGGATCGACCAACTGCTCGCCCGGACCCGGGATCCCTGGGAGCGGGCCGGGGCGCTGGCGGCGGTGCTGGGCTCCATCGAGCTGGCATCGGCCGTCGACGATCCGCACGAGCGGGCCTATGTGCGTGAGCTTCGCCCCGCGCTCATCCCCGTGCGTCCCACGGCCGCCGCGGCCCGGGAGGTCGTCGACACGGTGCTGACGGCCGACGATCCGCGGGAGATCATGCGCTATCGGGTCGCTCTCGCCTCCGCCGTGCGGGACGCCCGCCGGTCCCGGCCCGCGCCGCGGCCCGACGCCGCGGTGGTGCCGCCGCACAGTGGCCGTATCCGGCCCCCGGGCCGCCCGCGGAGCCTGTGGCGCAAGCTGGTCGGCAGGTGCTGAGCCATGGACCGGCCCGTCACCGAGGGCTCAGCCGCTCTCAGTGGTCCCCTCGGCGGGCGGCAGCGGGCGGAACAACCCCTCTTGCACCACCGAGACCAAAAGCCGGCCCTCGCGGTCGTAGATCCGACCGCGTGCCAGGCCCCGGCCGCCGGTGGCCACGGGCGACTCCTGCTCATAGAGAAACCACTCATCGGTACGGAAGGGCCGGTGGAACCACATGGCGTGATCCAGTGAGGCCATGTCGAAACCCCGTGGGCCCCACAGCGGTTCGACGGGTACGCGCACCGCGTCCAGCAGCATCATGTCGCTCGCATAGGTGAGCGCACAGGTGTGCACCAGCGGATCGTCCCCAAGCGGTCCGACCGCGCGCATCCACACGGCGCTGCGCGGCTCCGCGCCCTTGAGCTCCTCGTCCGTCCAGCGCAGCCGCTCGACGTACCGGATGTCGAAGGGCTGCCGGCGCTCCATCCTCGCGAACGCCTCGGGGAGGGTCCCCAGATGCGCGCGGACCTCGTCGGCGAGGCGCGGCAGGCTCTCGGGGTCAGGCACCTCGGGCATCGGCAACTGCTGTTCGATGCCCGGCTCCGGAAGATGGAAGGAGGCCGTCAGATTGAAGATCGTACGACCCTGCTGGATGGCGACGACCCGGCGGGTGGTGAAGGAGCGCCCGTCCCGGACGCGCTCCACCTGGTACACGATGGGCACGCCGGGCCGCCCCGGCCGCAGAAAGTACGCGTGCAGCGAGTGCACCGGGCGCTGCCCGTCGGTCGTCCGCCCGGCGGCCACCAGCGCCTGCCCCGCCACCTGCCCGCCGAACACCCGCTGCAGCGACTCATCGGGGCTGCGGCCGCGGAAGATGTCCAGCTCGATCCGTTCCAGGTCGAGCAGATCGACCAGACGCTCGGCGGGATTGGTCATCGGTGGTGCTCCTTCGGTGCGAGGGCCCGTGGCACGGACCACGTCCAGGAGGCTACAGCTGGCCCACGTCGGTGACCCTGATCACCGCCCGGCCCTCCTCGTCGGAGGCGGCGAGATCGACCTCGGCCGAAATGCCCCAGTCATGGTCGCCGTTCGGGTCGTCGAAGGTCTGCCGCACCCGCCACAGCCCGTGCTCGGGCTCCTCCTCGATCCGCAGCAGCTTCGGTCCCCGTGCCTGCGGTCCGGTGCCGAGCTCCTCGTACTCGTCCCAGTACGCGTCCATCGCGTCCGCCCAGGCGTCCTCGTCCCAGCCGGCGTCCGCGTCCATCTCGCCGAGCTCCGCGACCTTGTCGAGCGCGGCCAGTTCGACCCGCCGGAACATCGCGTTGCGCACCAGCACCCGGAACGCGCGGGCGTTCGCGGTGACGGGCCTGACCTGGTCGGCGCGCTCCTGCGCCTCCCCCGCCGACTCCTCCGCCGGATTGGCGAGCTGCTCCCACTCGTCGAGGAGGCTGGAGTCGACCTGCCGCACCATCTCGCCGAGCCAGGCGATGATGTCCTCGAAGTCATCGGACTTCAGATCGTCCGGCACGGTGTGGTCCAGCGCCTTGTAGGCGCCGGCCAGGTAGCGCAGCACGATGCCTTCGGTGCGCGCGAGGTCATAGAACGAGATGAACTCCGTGAAGGTCATCGCCCGCTCGTACATGTCGCGGATCACCGACTTGGGCGACAGCGGATGGTCGCCGACCCACGGGTGGCTCTTGCGGTAGAGGCCGTAGGCGTGGAAGAGCAGCTCCTCCAGCGGCTTGGGGTAGGAGACGTCCTGGAGCCGCTCCATGCGCTCCTCGTACTCGACGCCGTCCGCCTTCATCGCGGCGACCGCCTCGCCGCGCGCCTTGTTCTGCTGGGCCGCCAGGATCTGCCGCGGATCGTCCAGCGTCGACTCGACGACCGAGACCATGTCCAGGGCGTAGGACGGGGATTCGGGGTCCAGCAGCTCGAACGCGGCGAGCGCGAAGGTGGACAGCGGCTGGTTGAGCGCGAAGTCCTGCTGCAGATCCACCGTCAGCCGGGCGATCCGGCCCTCCGCGTCCGGGGTCTTCAGCCGCTCCACGATCCCGCCGTCCAGCAGCGAGCGGAAGATCGCGATCGCCCGGCGGATGTGGCGGAGCTGGTTCTTGCGCGGCTCGTGGTTGTCCTCCAGCAGGCGTCGCATCCCCTCGAAGGCGTTGCCCGGCCGGGCGATGACCGACAGCAGCATCGCGTGGGTGACCCGGAACCGGGAGGTGAGCGGCTCGGGTTCGGACGCGATGAGCTTCTCGAAGGTGTTCTGGCCCCAGCTGACAAAGCCCTCCGGTGCCTTCTTGCGGACCACCTTGCGGCGCTTCTTCGGATCGTCCCCGGCCTTCGCGAGCGCCTTCTCGTTCTCGATGACATGCTCGGGCGCCTGAGCCACCACAAAGCCCGCGGTGTCGAACCCGGCCCGGCCGGCGCGGCCCGCGATCTGGTGGAACTCCCGCGCCCGCAGCGTCCGCACCCGCTGGCCGTCGTACTTCGTCAGCGCGGTGAACAGCACGGTCCGGATCGGCACATTGACGCCCACCCCGAGCGTGTCCGTACCACAGATGACCTTGAGCAGCCCGGCCTGCGCCAGCTTCTCCACCAGCCTCCGGTACTTCGGCAGCATGCCCGCGTGATGCACCCCAATCCCATGCCGGACGTAACGGGACAGATTCCGGCCGAACTTGGTGGTGAACCTGAAGTTGCCGATCAGCGAGGCGATCTCGTCCTTCTCGGCGCGCGTGCACATGTTGATGCTCATCAGCGCCTGGGCCCGCTCCACCGCCGCGGCCTGGGTGAAGTGCACGATGTAGACCGGCGCCTGCCGGGTCTCCAGCAGCTCGGTCAGCGTCTCGGTGAGCGGCGTCGTGCGGTACTCGTAGCTCAGCGGCACCGGCCGGGTCACGGACCGTACGACCGCGGTGGGCCGCCCGGTGCGCCGGGTCAGATCCTCCTCGAACCGGCTCATGTCGCCGAGCGTCGCCGACATCAGGATGAACTGCGCCCGGGGCAGCTCCAGCAGCGGGATCTGCCACGCCCAGCCCCGGTCCGGCTCCGCGTAGAAGTGGAACTCGTCCATCACCACCTGGCCGACATCTGCGTCCTTGCCGTCCCGCAGAGCGATGGACGCCAGTACCTCGGCCGTACAGCAGATGATGGGCGCGTCCGCGTTGACCGACGCGTCCCCGGTGAGCATCCCGACGTTCTCGGTGCCGAAGAGCTTGCACAGCTCGAAGAACTTCTCCGAGACCAGGGCCTTGATCGGCGCGGTGTAGAAGGTGACCTCGTCACGTGCGAGCGCGGCGAAGTGGGCGCCCGCCGCCACCAGGCTCTTGCCCGAGCCGGTGGGGGTGGAAAGGATCACGTTCGCCCCGGACACCACCTCGATCAGCGCTTCCTCCTGGGCCGGATAGAGCGAGATACCCCGCTCTTCGACCCAGGTCGAGAACGCCTCGAAGAGGGCGTCGGGGTCGGCGTCGCTCGGCAGCTGATCGATAAGAGTCACGTGCCTATACTGCCTGGTTTCCCCCGCCGGGCGGGAACCGGCTGTACGGACGAAGATCGTTCGCAGTTAGGCTGTGCCGGTCCGATGCAACCAACTACCGCGCGGACGCGGGCAAGAACAACAGGGGCGGGGTACGACCATGATGGGACCGGCGCATTCGCTGTCCGGGGCGGCGGCCTGGCTGGGGGTGGGAGCGGCGGTCGCGGCGGCCGGCCACGCGATGCCCTGGCCGGTGCTTGTCGTAGGCGCGCTGATCTGCGCCGGAGCGGCGCTCGCCCCCGACCTCGATCACAAGGCGGCGACCATATCGCGCGCCTTCGGCCCGATCTCCCGGGGCATGTGCGAAGTGATCGACAAGATCTCGCACTCCGTCTACAAGACCACCAGGAAGCCGGGCGACCCGCGCCGCTCGGGCGGTCACCGCACCCTCACCCACACCTGGGTCTGGGCGGTGCTGATCGGCGGCGGCGCCTCGGCGCTCGCCATGGTCGGCGGCCGCTGGGCGGTGCTCGGCATCCTCTTCGTCCATATGGTGCTGGCCGTCGAGGGACTGCTGTGGCGTGCGGCGCGGGTCTCCAGCGATGTCCTGGTATGGCTGCTCGGGGCGACCAGCGCATGGATCCTCGCCGATGTGCTGCACAAGCCGGGCAACGGCGCGGACTGGCTGTTCAGCGCACCGGGCCAGGAGTACCTCTGGCTCGGCCTGCCGATCATCCTCGGCGCCCTGGTGCACGACATCGGCGACGCGCTCACCGTATCCGGCTGCCCGATCCTGTGGCCCATCCCGATTGGCCGCAGGCGCTGGTACCCGGTCGGGCCGCCGCAGGGGATGCGCTTCCGGGCGGGCAGCTGGGTCGAGCTGAAGGTGCTGATGCCGGTCTTCATGCTGCTCGGCGGAATGGGCGGCCTCAGCGCCCTCGGCATCATCTGATCGGCACCGGCCCGGGCCCGGACGGTGCCCGGGCCGGGCCGGTGAGAGCGGCGTCACTGATGCCAGGAGCGCCACAGCGCCGCGTACGCCCCGTCCGCCGCGACGAGTTCGTCATGGCTGCCCAGCTCGCTGATCCGGCCCGCCTCGACCACGGCGATCACGTCCGCGTCATGCGCGGTGTGCAGTCGGTGCGCGATCGCGACCACGGTCCGCCCCTCCAGCACCCGGCCCAGCGACCGCTCCAGATGGCGCGCCGCCCGCGGGTCCAGCAGCGAGGTGGCCTCGTCCAGCACCAGCGTATGCGGATCTGCGAGCACCAGCCGGGCCAGCGCGATCTGCTGTGCCTGCGCGGGGGTGAGGGCGAGACCGCCCGATCCGACCTCCGTGTCCAGACCGGCGTCCAGCGCCCGCGCCCAGCCGTCGGCGTCCACCGCGGCCAGCGCCGCCCACAGCTCGGCATCCCGCGCCGAGGCGCGGGCCAGCAGCAGATTGTCACGCAGCGAGCCCACGAAGACATGGTGCTCCTGGTTGACCAGGGCGACGTGCTCACGCACCCGCTCGGCCGGCATCCGGGCCAGCTCCGCGCCGCCCAGGGTCACCCGGCCCGCCCGGGGCGCGTAGATCCCGGCCAGCAGCCGGCCCAGCGTGGACTTGCCCGCCCCCGACGGCCCCACCAGCGCCAGCCGCGTCCCCGGCCGCACCTTCATCGACACCCCGTGCAGCACATCGGTGCCCGCCCGGTAGCCGAACCGCACCTCGTCCGCTCGCACATCCCGGCCGCCGGGCGTCACCCCGCCGTCGGCGGGGCCCTGCTCGATCTCCCGCACCCCCACCAGCCGGGCCAGCGACACCTGCGCGACCTGCAGTTCGTCGTACCAGCGCAGAATCAGCCCGATCGGCTCGACCAGCATCTGCGCCAGCAGCGCCCCGGTCGTGAGATCGCCGATCGACATCCAGCCCCGCATCACACAGACACCGCCGATCATCAGCACGGAGCCGGTGATCAGCGTGTAGGTCACATTGATCACGGGGAAGAGCACGGAGCGCAGCCAGAGCGTATAGCGCTCCCATGCGGTCCACTGCCGGATACGGAGGTCGGACCGGGCGATCCGCCGGTCGCCCAGGCGGTGGGCCTCGATGGTCCGCCCGGCGTCCACGCTCTCCGTGAGGGACGCGGACACCGCCGCGTACCCGGCCGCCTCCGAGCGATAGGCGCTCGGCGCGCGCCGGTAGTACCAGCGGCAGCCGACCACCAGCACCGGAAGCGCGACCAGCACCGCGAGGCCCAGCGGCGGCGCGGTCACGGTCAGCGCGCCCAGCAGCAGCCCCGTCCACACCACGCCGATGGCGAGCTGCGGCACGGCCTCGCGCATCGCGTTCGCCAACCGGTCGATATCGGTGGTGATCCGGGAGAGCAGATCCCCCGTCCCGGCCCGTTCCAGTACGCCCGGCGGCAGCCCCACCGACCGGACGAGAAAGTCCTCGCGCAGATCCGCCAGCATCTGCTCGCCCAGCACCGCGCCGTGCAGCCGCACCATCCGGACGAACACGGTCTGCACCGCGAGCGCCACGGTGAACAGCGCGACCGTGCGCCCGATGGGGAGGTCTTCCTTGCCCTCCGCGAGATCCTCGACCAGCCCGCCCAGCAGCTGCGGGCCGACCATCGAGGCGATCACGGCGGTCGCGTTCACCACCATCAGCACGGTGAAGGCCCTCCGGTGCCGCCGCAACAGCTCACGCACATAGGCCCGCACGGTCATGGGCGTGCCGACCGGCAGCGTCGTCGCCGACTCCGGTGCGGCCGGGTCATAGGCGGGTGGCGCCACGCCGATCATGCCGACTCCTCGATCTGCTCTTCGATCCGTTCGATGTCCTCAAGAGCGGTGCCGTCCAGCCCCGCGGTGCCGCTCCCGGCCGTCCGCTCGCCGGCCTCGTCATCCGTCTCACGCGTGACGACCGCGCGATACGCGGGATCGGTGCCCAGCAGCTCGCGATGCGTCCCCACCCCCGCCGCCTCGCCGTCGTGCACGAACACCACACGGTCGGCGCGGTCCAGCAGCAGCGGGCTGGAGGTGAGGACCACGGTCGTCCGCCCGGCCCGCAGCCGCCGCACCCCCTCCGCGATCCGCGCCTCGGTGTGCGAGTCCACGGCGGATGTCGGCTCGTCGAGCACCAGCACCTCCGGGTCGGTCACCAGCGAGCGGGCCAGCGCCAGCCGCTGCCGCTGGCCGCCCGACAGCGAGCGGCCACGCTCGGTGATACGGGTGCGCATGGGGTCCGCCTCGCCGGACTCGTCGGTCGACGCCTCGGCCAGTGCGGCCAGCACGTCGGCGCACTCGGCCGCCTCCAGTGCCTCCCGCTCCGAGACCTCGCCCGACCTCGGCACATCGAGCAGCTCGGCGAGCGTCCCCGACAACAGCACCGGATCCTTGTCCTGGACCAGCACCGCGCCGCGCGCGGCGGCCAACGGCACCTCGTCCAGAGCGACCCCGCCCAGCAGCGCCGACGGCGCCCCGCTACCGTCCCCGGCCCCCGCCCCGCCCTCGGCGGGGTGCCCGCCGAGCCGGTCCGCCAGCCGCCCCGCCGCGTCCGGGTCGCCGCAGACCACCGCGGTCAGCTGCCCGGTCGGCGCGAGCATCCCGCTCGCCGGGTCGTACAGATCGCCGCCGAGCCGCTCCCCGTCCTTGTGCCCTGCCCCACGCCCGTCGCCACCCCTCTGCTCCTCGCCGTGGAGCGAGGAGCGCCGCAGTGCCAGCACCCGTGCCGCGCGCCGCGCGGAGGGCCGTGAGAAGGAGTACGCCATGGCGATCTCCTCGAAGTGCCGCAGCGGGAAGAGCAGAAAGGTGACCGCGCTGTAGACGGTGACCAGCTCGCCCACCGCGATCCGCCCGTCCCGGGCCAGCTCGGCCCCGTACCAGACGACCCCGATCAGCAGCAGCCCCGGCAGCGCGACCTGTACGGCCGCGATCAGCGCCCACATCCGCGCGCTGCGAACCGCCGCGACCCGCACCTCCTGCGACGCCCGCCGGTAGCGGCTGAGAAACAGCTCCTCGCCGCCGATGCCGCGCAGCACCCGCAGCCCGGCCACGGTGTCCGAGGCCAGCTCGGTCGCCCGGCCGGCCTTCTCCCGCTGCTCGTCGGCCCGGCGCGCCGCGCGCGGCAGCAGCGGCAGCACGGCCAGTGCCAGCGCGGGCACGCCGACCGCGACCACCGCTCCCAGCGCCGGCTGATAGATCACCAGCGCCACACACACCCCGATGGTCGTGATCGCCGCCGCGGTGAAGCGGGACAGCGCCTCCACGAACCAGCCGATCTTCTCGACGTCGCCCGTGGAGACGGCGACGACCTCGCCCGCCGCGACCCGCCGGGTGAGCGCCGACCCCAGCTCGACCGCCTTGCGGGCCAGCAGCTGTTGCACCCGGGCCGCCGCCGTGATCCAGTTGGTGACCGCCGCGCGGTGGAGCATGGCGTCCCCGAGCGCGGTGAGCACGGTCAGCCCCACCATCACCGCTCCGGCCAGCGCGAGCCGGGAGCCGGAGCGGTCCACGACCGCCTGCACCCCAAGTCCGATGGCGATGGGGAAGGACACCAGGGCAGCCATGTGCAACAGGCCCCACAGAGTGGCCTTGATCTGCCCGCCCAGCTGATTCCTGCCCAGCCAGAACAGAAACCGGGGACCTGACCGTACGTCGGGTCGGCCGGGATCGGGATACGGAAGATCGCGAATGTGCATGACGTCCCAAGGCTCGGGCGGGTGGGAGAGAGAGGAGGGCTGGTCGGAGACGTGAAAGGTTGACGGCCGGTGGAGGCGGAATTCAACTGCTTTTTCCGGGAGCGGTACGGAACACGCCAATCCGGGTGCGCCGCCTCCACGCCGGGGTGGGACGATGGGGGACATGCGAATTTCCGTCACGACGCCGATCCGCGGGGCGGCCGCGGCCGCCGCTGTCCTCGCCCTTCTGACAGCCTGCGGCGGCGGAGGGGACAGCGGTGGCGACAAGGGCGGCGCCCAGGGCGGACAAGCGCTGCGCAGCAAGGCGCCGGTGTCGGACCCCACGCGCATTCCCGAGGTGGGAAACACCCTCCAGTCCAGGATCCCCGGAAATTCCCGCCAAGTCGTCGCGGTCTACGGCAAAGGAGTGAACTCCGCGGACGCGACGGTCGTGCTCTACACCAAGGACGGCAGGGACTGGAAGCGAACGCGCAGTTGGGCCGCGCACAACGGCAAGCGCGGCTGGACGACGAGCCATCACGAGGGCGACAAGCGCAGCCCGGTCGGCGTCTACACGCTCAGCGACGCGGGTGGTGTGCTGCCCGACCCCGGCGCCCGGCTGCCGTACACCAGGTCCGGCTCCTTCGCGGCGCCCCACTACTGGCCCCAATCGCACTGGACCGACTTCAACTACGTCATCGCCATCGACTACAACCGCGTCAAGGGCACCTCACCGCTCGATCAGACGCGTCCCGAGGGGCAGAGCAAGGGCGGCAGCATCTGGCTGCACATGGATCACGGCAGCGGTACCTCGGCGTGCGTCAGCCTGTCCAAGTCCGGTATGGAGTATCTGCTGAGGAACCTCGACCCCAAGCAGCACCCGGTCGTGGTCATGGGGGACAAGGCGCATCTGGCCGCCTGAGCCGCCTGAGCGGTTCATGGGACGGAGAGGCCCGCAGGGCGTCGATCACCTCTTCGTCCGCCGCTTGTTCGAAGTTCTCGTACCACAGCCCGACGGCCCCGAACGTGTCCGGCTGATGCAGACACACCAGGTCGTCCGCCTCCGGGCGTACCGCCGTGGCGGCCTCCCGGGAACAGACCGGCACCGCGAGGACGACACGGGCGGGCCCCCGGCGGCGTACGGTGCGCAGTGCGACGCGCGCCGTGACGCCGGTGGCCAGCCCGTCGTCCACCACGATCACCGTCCGGTTCCGGACATCCGAGGGGGGACGGCCGCAGCGGTAGAGCTGCTCGTGGCGGTGCAGTTCGGCGCGCTCCCGTTCGACGTGGGACGCGAGCTGGCCGGGCGTCAGACCGAGCACCTCCAGCGCCCGCTCGTCGTAGAGCGGAGGGTCTTCGCCGGCCAGCGCGCCGACGCCGAGCTCGGGATTGAACGGAGCGCCGATCTTCCGGGCGACCAGCACATCCAGGGGCGCGTGCAGCGCCTGGGCCACCTCGCCGGCCACCGGGGCGCCCCCGCGGGGGAGCGCCAGCACCACGGGATTCCTCAACCGCCCGTTGTGGGTCGGCTCGCACAGCCGCCGGGCCAGTCGTCGCCCGGCCTCTCTCCGGTCGTGAAAACGCATGATCCTGCCTCCTCGTATGGAGGGCTCTCTCCGTCTCGACCGTGAACAGGATGTCTCGGAGTGGGTGGTATCAGCGGTATGTCGCCTCCCAGTACCCCTCAGGCCGACGGGAAAACGCATCATGCGGTGTGCTGCGAGGCGCGGAGCTTCAGGATTTCCCTGGCTGTTACACGGACCTCATCGGCGGAGATGTGCGCTCCCCCATAGTGGCGTCGCGCGGAAAAAATTCTTCCGCATCCCAGAAGTTCCTGCTCGGAGGAGTGCCCGTGCCGCACTCCGCACCACCCTCGGTCGCCCGGTGCGCGCGTGGAGCGGATCATGGACTCGATGCGCGTGGCCACGAATCTGCTCGGCAACCGCGTCGCGGTCTTCGTCGTCTCGCGATGGGAAGGGGCGCTGGACCAGGAGAAGGCCCAGCGAGTCCTCGCCGGTGAAGAGGCGGCCGTCGAGGAAGACCCCGCCGTGCGGGTCGAGGTGGATCGGTCCGAACCCGCGGGCAGTCTGTCCCGGAGTCGCTGAACCTCCCCTGCCCGCAAGGTACTTCTGCAAGTGACTGGAATCCCTTACGGAATATCTTGACGCGTTCAGTAGCGGCCCGGCAGGCTGCCTCCCGGAACCGCCGCCACGTCAGGCGGCAGTTCCGCTTCCCCCCACGGGTGGCCGGGCGCGTGGCTGCCTTCGAGGGCACCACTGTGCCCGGACGCCGAAGGAGCCGTTCATGCAACACCGGTCCCGTCTGCTGGGCGGGGCGCTGGCCGGGCTGCTCACCGCAGCCGCCATCGCCACCGTCGCCCCCTGGTCGTCCCAGGCCACACCGCCGGGCGTCAAGACGGTCACGGCAACGCTGTTCGAATGGAAGTACGACGCGGTCGCCCAGGCGTGCAAGGAGTCGCTCGGGCCGGCGGGCTACGGCTATGTGGAGGTCTCGCCCGCCTCCGAGCACATCCAGGGCGATCAGTGGTGGACCTCGTACCAGCCGGTCGGCTACAAGATCGCGGGACGGCTCGGCGGCCGGGCCGCCTTCCAGGACATGGTGAGCGCATGCCACCAGGCGGGCGTCAAGGTCATCGCCGACGCGGTGATCAACCATATGGCGTCCGGATCGGGCACCGGTACCGGCGGCACGGCGTACACGAAGTACGACTACCCGGGCACCTATCAGAACCAGGACTTCCATGGCTGCCGTAAGGACATCGGCAACTACGGGGACAGGGGCGACGTCCAGAACTGCGAACTCGTCAGCCTCGCCGATCTCGACACCGGCAGCGACTACGTCCGCTCCACCATCGCCCGTTACCTCACGGACCTGCGCTCCCTCGGCGTCGACGGCTTCCGCATCGACGCCGCCAAGCACATGGCCGCGGACGACGTGGCCGCCATCAAGGCCAAGATGGCCGACCCCGGGATGTGGGTGTCGGAGGTCATCTACGGCGGGGGCGAGGCCGTGTCACCCGATGAGTACACGGGCATCGGCGACGTCGACGAGTTCCGCTACGGCGCCCACCTCAAGGGCGCCTTCCAGAGCGGGAACATCGCGCAGCTGAAGTCGGTGGCCGACGGCAAACTGGGCAGCGACAAGGCCCGTACCTTCGTCGACAACTGGGACACCGAGCGCAACGGCTCGACGATTACCTACAAGGACGGCGCATCCTACACCCTCGCCAACGTCTTCATGCTCGCCTCGGCCTATGGCTCGCCGAATGTGTACTCCGGCTATGAGTGGACCGACAAGGACGCGGGCCCGCCGAGCGGCGGCGCGGCCACCTGCGGCGCCGGGAGTGGCTGGACCTGCAACCACGCCAAGCCGGAGATCACCGGCATGGTCGGCTTCCGCAACCAGGTCGCGGGGACCGAGCAGACCGGTTGGTGGGACAACGGCGGCAGTGCCATTGCCTTCAGCCGTGGCGACAAGGGGTTCGTCGCCATCAACACCGGTGACGGTGAGCTGCGCGAGACCTTCACCACGTCGCTGCCCGCCGGCACCTACTGCAATGTCGCCAAGGCGTCCCCGGCCGCCTGCGACGGCAACACCGTGACGGTCGGCGACGAGGGACGGGTGCAGACCACCCTCCCGGCCAAGAGCGCGCTCGCGCTCCACACCGGCGCCAGGGGCTGAACCTCCCGCTTCCGGCCGCCGCCGCGCCCGTCAGCAGTGGTGGCCGGGAGCGCCGGAAAGGGTGTCCAGCAGCTCGCCGAGAACTTCGCGCTGCTGCTCGCTGAGCGGCGCGAGGATGTCCTCGGCGGCGGCCCGGCGCGCGTCGCGCAGCGCGCGCAGCGTCGCGCGCCCCGCGTCCGTGAGCTCGATCCGTACCACGCGGCGGTTCGTCGGGTCCGGTACGCGACGCACCGACCCATGCGCCTCCAGTGCGTCTACCAGCGTCGTCACGGCACGCGGGACCACCTCGAGCCGCTGCGCAAGATCCGCCATCCGCGGCGGCTGCTCGCCGTGCGCGACGGTGCGCAGCAGCCGGGACTGGGCGGGGGTGATGCCCAGCGGCTCCATATAGCGCTTCTGGGCACGGTGCAGTCTGCGGGTCAGGCGCAGCAGTTGCTCCGCGAGGAGGCCGGATGTCTCGGACGTGGGCATGATCGCAGTCTATCAGGACAGAGTTCACTGTGAGTATAGGTAACAATGAGCTATGCTCTGAAAGTCCTGCCGACTCGACCGCGCCGTCGCCCTCGGCAGCGGCGGCCCCTGCCATCAGAAGGAGCCCATGCACCACGACGCACGCTCATGGACCCCACCCGCCGCCGAACCGGAGCGGCCCGCCCAAGTGCGGCGCATCCTCCGGCTCTTCCGCCCCTACCGCGGCCGCCTCGCCATGGTCGGCCTGCTGGTCGCCGCCTCCGCGCTGGTCTCGGTCGCCTCCCCGTTCCTGCTCCGCGCGGTCCTCGACACCGCCATCCCCGAGCGCCGCACCGGACTGCTGACCCTGCTCGCCCTCGGCATGATCGCCGCGGCCCTCGTCAACAGCGTCTTCGGCGTTCTGCAGACCCTCATCTCCACGACCGTCGGCCAGCGCGTCATGCACGATCTGCGCACCGCCGTCTACGACCGGCTGCAGCGCATGCCGCTCGCCTTCTTCACCCGCACCCGCACCGGCGAGGTGCAGTCCCGGATCGCCAATGACATCGGCGGGATGCAGGCCACCGTCACCTCCACCGCGACCTCGCTGGTCTCCAACCTCACCAGCGTCGTCGCCACCGTCGTCGCGATGCTCGCCCTCGACTGGCGGCTGACCGTCGTCTCGCTGCTCCTGCTGCCGCTGTTCGTGTGGATCAGCCGGCGGGTGGGCGCCGAGCGCAAGAAGATCACCTCGCAGCGTCAGAAGCAGATGGCGGCCATGTCCGCGATGGTCACCGAGTCCCTGTCGGTGAGCGGAATCCTGCTGGGCCGCACCATGGGCCGGTCCGCGTCGCTCACCCAGGAGTTCGCCCGGGAGTCCGAGGGTCTCGTGGGCCTCGAGGTGCGCTCCAACATGGCCGGGCGCTGGCGGATGTCCACCATCGGCGTCGTCATGGCCGCCATGCCCGCAGTCATCTACTGGGCCGCCGGAGTCGCTCTCCAAGCCGGTGGTCCGACGGTCTCCATCGGCACGCTCGTCGCCTTCGTTTCGCTTCAGCAGGGCCTGTTCCGGCCCACGGTGAGCCTGCTGTCCACCGGTGTGCAGATGCAGACGTCCCTCGCCCTCTTCGCCCGCATCTTCGAGTATCTGGACCTGCCGATCGACATCACCGAGCCCGCCGAGCCGGTGCGGCTGGAGAAGGTGCGTGGCGAAGTCCGCTTCGACGGCGTCGACTTCGACTACGACCCCCAGGAAGCCGCCTCAGCCCAGGGGACCCTGCGCGGTATCGACCTGACGGTTCCGGCGGGCGGCAGTCTGGCCGTCGTCGGGCCGACCGGCTCCGGTAAGACCAGCCTCAGCTATCTGGTGCCGCGGCTCTATGATGTGACCGGCGGCCGGGTGCTGATCGACGGAGTCGACGTCAGGGACCTCGACTTCGACACCCTCGCCCGCGCGGTCGGCGTCGTCTCCCAGGAGACCTATCTCTTCCACGCCTCCGTCGCCGACAATCTGCGCTTCGCCAAGCCCGACGCGACCCATAAGGAGATCGTGGCCGCAGCGGAGGCCGCCCAGATCCACGACCACATCGCCTCCCTCCCGGACGGCTATGACACCCTCGTGGGCGAGCGGGGCTACCGCTTCTCCGGCGGTGAGAAGCAGCGGCTCGCCATAGCCCGCACGATTCTGCGCGACCCGCCCGTCCTCATCCTCGACGAGGCCACCAGCGCCCTCGACACCCGCACCGAACAGGCCGTACAGCAAGCCATCGACGCCCTCTCGGCCGGCCGCACCACCATCACCATCGCCCACCGGCTCTCCACCGTGCGCGACGCCGACCAGATCGCTGTCCTCGACGGCGGCAAGGTCGCCGAGCGGGGGACGCATGAGGAGCTGCTGGCGCAGGGCGGGCGCTACGCCGGGCTGGTGCGGCGCGACGCCCAGCTCTCGCCCGCCCCGGCCGTATGACACCCCCCAGCCGCGCGGCACATCAGGAGAACTCGGCGCGCACCGCCTCCGTGTGCTCGCCGAGTCCGGGCACCGGTCGCATCGGCGCCCGGCGCCCCGCCACCTCGACCGGCGGCAGCAGACCGCGCAGATGCCCCACGGGCGAATCGAACTCACCCCAGCGCCCCCGCGCCTCGAGCTGGGGATGGGCGGCGAACTCCGCGATATCGCGCAGCCGGGCGTTGGCGATACCGGCCCCGTCCAGCAGAGTGACCAGCCCCTCGGCGGTGTGCCCGGCGAAACACTGCTCCAGCTCGGCCGTCAGCTTCTCGTCATGGGCGCGGCGCAGCGGGTTGTCGGCGAAGCGCGGATCGCGGATCAGCTCGGGGCGGACCAGCACCCGTTCGCACAGGGCGACCCATTCGCGATCGCTCTGCACACTCAGAAAGACCTGCGCGCCGTCACCGCAGCGGTAGGCCCCGTACGGGGAGATGGACGGATGGCGGGCGCCGCTGCGCACAAGGGGAGACCCGCCGTACGCCTGGGCGAAGTAGGGGTGGCCCATCCACTCGCCCAGTGCGTCGAGCAGGGTGACGCTCAGATGCGTTCCCGCACCGGTGCGCTCCCGCTCGTACAGCGCGGTGAGAATGCCGGTGTAGGCGTACATCCCGCCCGCGATATCGGCGATCGAGATCCCGGGGCGGGCCGGGGCCTCGGGGCTGCCGGTGATCGACAGCAGCCCCGCCTCGCACTGGATGAGCAGGTCGTACGCCTTCTTGTCGCGGTACGGGCCGCTGTCGCCGTACCCGGAGATGGCGCAGGTGATCAGGCGCGGATGGCCGGCCCGCAGCGCCCGCGCCCCGAGGCCGAGCCGGTCCACGGCCCCGGGCGCGAAATTGTGCACAAAGACATCGGCACGGGCGAGCAGCTTGTCGAGCAGGGCCCGGTCGGCGCCGTCCTTGAGGTCGAGGACGACGCTCTCCTTCCCCCGGTTGACCCAGACGAAGTACGCCGACGCCCCCTTCACCTGGCGGTCGTAGTCGCGGGCGAAGTCGCCGCGCCCCGGCCGCTCCACCTTGATGACACGGGCTCCGAGATCGGCGAGCTGGCGAGTGGCGTACGGGGCGGCGACGGCCTGCTCGAGGGCGACGACGGTGATGCCGTCCAGGGGTTGTGCGGGCACGGGGACTCCTTCGGTACGGGTAGCCCCTGTCTTCCCCACGGCGCCCGGCCGCCGAACGCCCTCACCTCGCCGGGCTCAGCCGAGAAGCTTCCGCAGGAAGACGATCTGCTCGGCCTGCTGATGTGTGCCCCCGCCCTCATGGCCGTTGAAGGACCACACCCTGATGTCCTTCTCGCCCGCGTAGTGGTGGTAGGCGGCGAAGCCGCAGGAGGTCGGGGTGATCTCGTCGCGCAGAGCCGTCGAGAAGAGCGCGGGTGCGTTCGCCCGGACCGCGAAGTTCAGGCCGTCGAAGTGGTCGAGGGTGGTGAAGACCCGCTCGGTCAGATGGCGCTGACCGGAACAGAACCGGGCCAGTTCACCGTAGGGCTCCGCGTCGGTGATCTCGACCGCGCGCCGGATGTGGGTCATGAACGGCACATCCACCAGCGCCGCCGTCAGATCCGGCACCAGTCCGGCCGCCGCCAGCGCCATCCCGCCGCCCTGGCTGCCCCCGCTGACCACGATCCGCGCGGGGTCGACCAGCGGATGCTCACGGGCGGCCTCGACCGCGCGCACCGCGTCGGTGTAGAGCCGGCGGTAGTAGTAGTCGGCCGGGGAGAGGATCCCCTTGGTCATCATGCCTGGTGCCTCGGGCCCGGTACCGCCCGCCGGATCGGGGGTGGCGCCGGGGGTGTGCTCCGCCCAGCCCTGGCCACGGGTGTCCATGACGAATACCGCATAGCCGACCGACGGCCACAGCAGCCAGTTGTGCGGCAGCCCCCGTCCGCCGTTGTAGCCGATGTACTGCACCACACACGGCAGCGGTCCCGCCGCGTCGCGCGGGGCCAGCAGCCAGCCGCGTATCCGGTGCCCGCCGAAGCCGGAGAACTCCACGTCATAGGTGTGCAGACGGGTCAGACCCGCATCGGTCTCGGTGAACACCGCGTCCAGAGCCGGCGTGCGGGCCTCGGTGAGGGTCCGCTTCCAGAAGGCGTCAAAGCCGTCGGGCTCGGGCAGCGGCGGCTGATACGCACGCAGCTGGTCCAGGGGCAGGTCGATAAACACGGCGGGAGAACCTCCGTAGCGATCGATGCGTGATGCGGCTCGTTCGGATATCCGAGCGGTGTTCGACTTCTCGGTCAAGACGCGGTGCGGCCTCCTCCACACCGTGCAGCACCGCCCCCGACCAGGCCCCATCGAGTGCGTGCACCACAAGATCGACCAGGGCGGGTTGTTTGAACGCCTCCGCAGCGCGGCTTGCGGACGGACGTACCCCAGGCGGTCCAGGACCTCGGTGACACGGCGGCGGATATCGGCGGCCGCGTCCTCCCGGCCGTTGACCACCTTCGAAGCGGTCGGCACCGACACACCCGCCTCACGGGCGACGACCGCCGGCGTGGGCCCCGTCGATCCCGAGGAACGAGCCATCGAGACTCCCCTTCCGTACCCACCCACGCCGAACGCCGGCCGGTCGGCAACCGGTTTTTACCGTAAGGCCGCCTCAAATCCGCGGGAAGGCCCGGGGGGCTTGAGGCGGACGGAGGTCCTGCAGGCCGTGCGGAGCCGGCCATGGGCTCGGCCGTCGTCGTACCTCTGGCGCCCAGTCCGGATCGCCGGGGCACGTGCCGTCCTGCTCGCGGTGGTGCCGGGGTCGGCGGGGGCTTGCCGGCCGGCCCCGGTCATCCGTCGCATTGCCGTGCCAGACGAGATTGACCAGGGTGCCGGTCCTGTAAGCCCCTTGCCAGTTGCCGGCGCTCTTGACCGCGACAGGGCCGTCGGTCCGGTCGCCGCTGGAGAACCCGCGGACGTTCCCCCTCGGGCAGTGGGGCGGGTCGGGCTCGGCAGACGCGGCAGGCGCACCGACGAGTACCCCCACGAGGGCGGCGGAGGCGGCGACCGCTCCGGTGATCCGTGTGTCCATGGCGTTCTCCCCGGGTTGGCGTTCCGGGTGCCCGCTCGCTGCGGGCACCCGACTCGCCGACAGGCCACCACGGCCCGGCCGGGAGGGGGCCCCGACCCGGCGGTGAGGGGGAGGGGGCTCAGGGCCCCCGGGCCTCACCGGTCGATACGGGCGTCGTGCGGGCCGGCGTCCGGTACCTCGCCGACCCGAGCCGCGGCCGGATCGAGGACCCGGGTGAGGAACGCGCGGGTGCGCGGATGGCGCGGGTCGGCGACGACCTGCTCCGGGCCGCCCTCCTCCACGATCACCCCGTCGTCCATGAAGACGACCCGGTCGGCGACCTCCCGGGCGAAGCTCATCTCATGCGTGACGACGAGCATGGTCATGCCCTCGTCGGCCAGCGCGCGCATGACGGCGAGCACATCCCCGACCAGCTCCGGATCGAGGGCCGAGGTCGGTTCGTCGAAGAGCATCAGTTCCGGATCCATCGACAGCGCCCGTGCGATGGCCACCCGCTGCTGCTGGCCGCCCGACAGCCGCGCCGGATAGGCGGACTCCTTGTCGCTCAGGCCGACGCGCCGCAGATTGTCCCGGGCGATCCGTATCGCCTCGGCCTTGTCGCGGCGCAGCACCCGTCGCTGAGCGATCGTCAGGTTGTCCAGCGCGGTCAGGTGCGGAAAGAGGTTGAACGCCTGGAACACCATGCCGATCCGCCGCCGCACCCGGTCGATGTCCACGTCCGGGTCGGTGACCTCGGCCCCGGCCACGGCGACCGACCCCGATGTCGGTTCCTCCAGGAGGTTCACACAGCGCAGCAGCGTCGACTTGCCGGATCCCGACGGCCCGATGACACAGACCACCTCGCCCCGCCGGACCGTCAGATCTATGCCCTTGAGCACCTCGAGTTCGCCGAAGGACTTGCGCAGCCCCTCGACCCGGATGGCGATGGCATCGGGGGCGCCCGCCTCTGCCGTCTTCCGCACGCTGCTCACCTCGCTTTCGCCGTACGGGCCTCGAGCCGTCGGACCACTTGGCCGAGCGGAACGGTGATGACCAGGTAGCACGCCCCGGCGACCAGGATCGGGGTGAGGCTGCGGTGCTGATTGAGTGCGTCCCGGCCGAACTTGGACAGTTCGTACTGGTCCAGGGAGAGCCCGAGCAGATAGACCAGGGACGAGTCCTTGGTGAGCAGGATCAGCTCATTGGTGAGCGGCGGCAGTACGACCCGGAACGCCTGGGGGATGATGATCGAGACCATCGCCCGGCTGTGGGACATGCCCAGCGAACGCGCCGCCTCCATCTGACCCTTGGGCACCGCCTGGATGCCCGCGCGCATCGTCTCCGCTATATAGGCGGCGCCGACCAGCCCGAGCGCCAGCATGACCGTGACATACCGGTCCAGCGCCACCTGGAAGGCGAGCGGTACCCCGAAGCCCAGCGCGATGAAGACCAGGAGCGCGGGAACCCCGCGGAAGAACTCGATATAGGCGACCGACAGCCAGCGGTACGGCGGCACCTGCGAGAGCCGCATCAAGGCCAGCACAAGCCCGAGGACGAGTCCGAACCCGAAGCCGAGCAGGGTGTAGACGACGGTGTTGACCAGAGCGGTGGTGATGATGTCGGGAAACAGGGACCGGGCGACCTCGACGTCGAAGAACGCGCGCCGCAGCTCACCCCAGTCCGCGGCCAGGACGAAGACGAGCAGCACGGCGACGAGCAGGGCGTACTGCGCTGCCCGTACTGCCCGCGCCCGCTGCCGACGGGTCATTGCCATAACTGTGCCGACTCCTCAACTCCGATGGCGGTCTGCAGCTCCGATGGCGTCTGCGGGTGTCACTTCTTGGGAGCGGTGCCGAACCACTTCTTGTAGATCCGGTCGTAGCGGCCGTCCGCCTTGGCGTCCTTCAGCACCTTGTTGACCTTCTTGCGCAGGGCGTCATTGCCGGTCCTTACGGCGATGCCGTACCGCTCACCGGTGTTGAACTCGGCCGTCACCTCGGTGTCGGGGTTGTCCTTGACATAGTCGTAGAGCACGCCGTTGTCGTCGATGCCCGCGTCGACAATTCCGGTCTTGACGGCGGTCAGCAGCAGCGCCAGATCCTCGAACTGGACCAGCTTGGCGCCCTTGGCCCGCTTCTGGGCGTACTGCTCACCGGTGGTCCCCTGCTGGACCGCCAGCCTCTTGCCCTTGAGATCGCCGAGGGCCTTGTAGGGTTTGCCCTTCTTGGTGAGCAGCGCCTGGGTGGCCTCGAAATAGGGGTCGGAGAAGTCGAGGTTCTTCTCGCGCACGTCGTTGATGGTCATTCCGGCGGCGGCCAGATCGCACTGGTTGGTGTTGAGGTCCTCACCGGACTGGATGCCTTCGAAGGGCGTGTCGACGATCTCCTGCTTCACCTTGAGCGCCGAGGCGACGAGATCGACCAGATCCACATCGAAGCCGACGATCTTCTTGCCCGCCCTGAACTGGAAGGGCGGATAGGGCAGATGGGTGCAGGTCGTCAGCTTCCCGGAATTCACCAGACTGATGTCCGAGCCGCCGGAGCCCGACGACTTGGTACTGGTACAACCGGCCAGCAGGGCTGCGGTGGCGGCAACGGCTATGACGGGCAACGCGGAGCGAGCGAACACGGCACCTCCGGGACAGGGTCGGCGGGCGGCCTCACGGATCACATGATCAGTGAGCCGGGCCGCATCCTGCCATCCACGGTGCCGGGCCGACCCCGCCGTGTGCGTTGCGAGCGCATAACGTCAACGCCGTAAGACCCCTAACGCCGCCGTCGCCACCTGCGGCGCTTGCTCCAGAACCAGCCGGCCGGCGGTTCGTCCGCCCGCCAGGGCTGCGGCTCGGGCGCGCCGCGTCGCCAGCGCGCACTCAGCATCCGGGTGCGCGCGGCGGGCTCGGTGGCCTCGGCGCCGCGTATGAAGTCCTCGTCGAGGACGACGTCGTCCCAGCCGTCCGCGTCGTCACCTCGGTCGGTGGCATCGGTGGCATCGGTGCTCAAGAGGCACCTCCCGTTCGCCGGTGCCGCTCGGGCACAAGAGTGTGTTCCTCGAGCGGAGAACGTGCGGGGCGTCCGCCGAGTTCCGGCCGCATGGCGCGACGGGCGCTACACCGGGATCCAGACACGCATCGCGCCGTCCTCGCGGTTCGCCCACGCGTAGTACGGGATCGCGGTCACCGGAGCCGGCTCGGGGGCCTCGGCCCGGCGCGCGGCCGTACTGGTGCTGTCCGTTCCGGCGGTGCCCTCTCCCGGGTCGGTGCGGGGCTCGCCCGAGCCGCCGTCCCGGTACGGCCACCAGCCGTCGCGCGAGCCCGTACGGCGCAGAGCCCGGGCGGTGATCACGGTCACTCCGCCGAGCAGCTCCGGCCGGTGCTCGGGGCTCGGCGCGGTGCCCGGGGCGAGCGCGATGTCGTCCAGCCGCAGTCCGGCCGGCTGGTCCTGCTGCTCCAGGCAGTACACCAGCGGGCCACGCTCGATCGCCACGCAGCCGCGCACCGCGTCCACCCGCGGATCGGGCCGGGTGAGCCGGGGGCACAGCGGCAGGCTCAGCACGACCGTCTCACCGGGCCGCCAGCGCCGGCGCAGCCGCAGCCAGCCGGCCTGGGCCCGCTCGGCCACCGGCTCGCCACCGACCGTCGCCTCGTACCGCTCCGCCCAGTGCGGGATGCGCAGCGACAGCGTCCAGTCCGCCTCCTTCGGGGCCTCGTCGACGACGACCGCGATCCGCCCTTCCCAGGGATAGCCGGTCCCCACGCGCACCGCCCCGCCGCCCGCCGCGTACGAGCCGGACGCGTACTGGTGCAACTGCAGTCCTTCGGCGTCGCCGCTCGCCATATAGTGCGGCAGCGAGGCCAGCAGCCGCATCACATTCGGCGGGCAGCACGCACAGCGGAACCACGGCGTCCGGCGGGCCGCCCGGTCGTTGCCGGTGTCCTTGGGATCGTCATGGTCGTCATGGTCGTCGTGGCGCTCACGGACCTGGAGCGGATTCACAGAGAGCCAGCGCTCGCCGTCCAGCGCGACACCCGACGCGAAGCCGTTGAACAAGGTCCGCTCGACAAGATCGCTGTAGCGGGCGTCCCCCGTCAGCAGCGCCATCCGCCAGCCGAACTGGATCGAGGCGATGGCCGCGCAGGTCTCCGCGTACGCCTGGTCCGGCGGCAACTCGTACGCGTCGCCGAAGGACTCCAGATGGTGCCGGGCCCCCACCCCGCCCGTCAGATAGGTCTTCGTCGCGGCCATGTCCTCCCACAGCCGCACCAGCGCTTCCCGCAGCCCCGTATCGCCCGTCTCGGCCGCCAGGTCGGCGGCCCCGGCCAGGAGGTACAGCTGGCGCACCGCGTGCCCGGCGACCGCCGTCGCGTCCCGCACCCGGACATGGTCCTGCCAGTAGGGCGCCCCGGGGCGGGGGTCGGCCGTGCCGTCCGCCGCGCCGTCGCCAAGGCTGCCCTGTCCACGCCGGTCCACGAAATACCCGGCCAGATCGAGATAGCGCCGCTCGCCGGTCTCCCGGTACAGCTCGACCAGCGCCGTCTCGATCCCCGGATGCCCGCACACCGCGTCCACGTCCTTGCCGGGCCCGAAGACGGCGTCGATGAGGTCGGCGAACCGCGCCGCCACATCGAGCAGTCCCCTCTCACCGGTGGCCCGGCGGTGCGCGACCGCGGCCTGGAGGAGATGGCCCGCGCAGTACAGCTCATGTCCCCAGCGCAGCTCCGTCCACCGCTGGGCGTCCGGCCTGAGCTGGTGGTACGTCTGCAGGTAGCCGTCCTTGGCCTGCGCGGCCGAGACCAGCGCGGCCAGCCGCTCGACCTGCCGGGCCAACGTGTCGTGGCCGGGACCCTCTCCACCGTCGGCGAGCTGCCAGGACGCCGCCTCCAGCCACTTGTGCACATCGGAGTCCTGAAACGGGAAGTCGCCTGTGGAACCGGCCTCCGGCGCTCCCGCGGCGGCCCGCAGATTGGCGAGATTGCCCGCCTCCTCCAGCCGGTTCGGCCCCTGGACCACGCTGACCTCGGCGTTGACACGGCGTCTGGCGGCCCAGAAACCGCCGGTGATACGAGCCGTGGTGGCCGGGCGCAATGCGGTGTGCGCCCCCTGCGAGAGCCGGATCGGTCCTGCGGACATACGCCTTCCCCTTACGCCGCGCCGCCGGGCATGCCTTTCTGCCGGTCAGAGGTGGGGAAACCGGTTCTCGCGGCGAGCATAGGGAGGCCTCTTTCCGCTCGACAAGAGTTTGCACGCACCATTCATCAACGTTCAACAACCCATGGTGGCACGAGGGTTGGCGGGGCGGCCGCGGAAAGGGGGGCTCAGGCCGACACCAGCGCGCGCCGCTCCTCCACATGGGCCACCACGCAGGTGACGTTGTCGGGCCCGCCGGCGCGAATAGCGAGGGCGACCAGCTCAGCCACCGCCCGCCCGGGGTCGGTTTCCGAGGCCAGTACACGCTGGATCTCCTCGTTGGCCACGACCCCGGTCAACCCGTCCGAGCACAGCAGATAGCGGTCCTCGGCGCGGGCTTCCCGCAGACCCAGCTCGGGTTCGAACGCCGACCCGCGCCCACGGCGCGCAGCAACAGCGCCCGCTGGGGATGCGACGCCGCCTCCTCCATCGTGATGCGCCCCTCGTCGACCAGGGACTGGACGACGGTGTGGTCGTGGGTGATCTGGAACAGCTCGCCGTCACGCAGCAGATAGGCCCGTGAGTCGCCGATATGGACGAGCCCCAGCTGGGAGCCCGACCACACCATCGCCGTGAGCGTCGTCCCGACGTCCCGCAGCGCCGGGTCGGACGCGGCGAGTTCGTCCACGGACGCGTGGATCCGCCGCGCCGCCTCCTCCAGTGCGCTCAGCAGCGCGCCGCCCGGGATCTCGGCGTCCAGAGGCTTGAGCGCCTCGATGGCAGCCTCGCTCGCGTGCCGTCCGCCCCCGAAGCCGTCGGCCACGGCCAGCAGTCGCGGACCCGCGTACCCGGTGTCCTCGTTGCTCTCCCGGACGGAGCCCGTGTCGGAGAGCACGGCGTAGCGGATTCCCAGTGTGCTGTGGTCAGCAGACATCATGGTGTCCTTCCCGGACAGATGGTCGACGAGGAAGGCGGCCAGGTCCCGCCTGGCCGCGGTGGCGGCCTCGACCCGCGCCCAGTACGCCCGCACCTCCCGCGCCGCGGCATCCGGCTCCAGCTCGCACACCGTCCGGATATCGGCCAGCGGCATGCCCAGCTGCCTGAGCCAGGCCACCAGACGGGCCTGCTCCAGCTGCGCCGGATCGTAGAAGCGGTAGCCGGAGTACGGATCGACGCGGGCGGGCGGCAGCAGTCCGAGCTCGTCGTAGAGCCGGAGCGCCTTGGGGGACAGCCGCGATGCCCTCGCGAACGCCCCGATCGTCAGCAACCCCATGCTCACCCTCCTCGTACCGGGCACCTCGCCCGGCCACCACGATGCTGAAGCTTCCCCTTTGGAGAAGGTCAACGGCGGCATGCCGTTCCCTGGCACGGCCCACCTGCGGCCTGGCCCAGGACGGCCGGATCAACGTCTTCATCAAGGCCACCGACAACGCCCTGTGGGTCGCGGTCCAGGCCACGCAGAACAGCGGCCTGTACAACGGCTTCCAGTCCCTCGGCGGCGTCATCGGCTCGGCCGGTGTCGGCGTCCCCATCACCAATGAGGAGAATCTGCTCTACGTCTTCATCCAGGGCAGCGGCACGGCCAGGGACCTCTGGCTGCAGCGCCAGACCTTCGTCTGAGCGGGCCCGGCACCGCACCGCCGACCCGCGCATCCTGCCACCAGATCCTGGAGAGCGCCGGCAGTGCTGCTCGCACTGCCGGCCGCCCTCGTCCTCGCGGTTCCCCTCGCCGCGGGCCGTGTGCACGCCGCGGAGCCCGACCGGAGTGGCTGCGCTTCCCATCACCGCGGGCGGCGCCGGAGCCGAACAGCGCATCGAGGCCGCCCCGCTGCCTACCGGCCAGTGGACCCATGTCGCCGTCGCCTACGGCAGCGGCACCGCGGTGCTCTATGCGGAAGGAGGGCTGTCATAGGGGCGTCACCGTGGAGCCGGTCCACTTCGGCAACCACATCCGCGCCGCCCATCTCGGCACGTCGCAGTAGCCCGACGCGTATCCGAAGGCCGCGTTCGACGACTTCCACGCCTACGGGAAGACACTCACCGCCAACGAGGTCGCGGCCCTGGCGCAAAACTGACAAGCTCAGGCGGGCGGGCCACGGTCCGCCCGCCTCGAACCACTCAGTACGGACAAGGAAAGAGCGCATGGTCTATCGCGCCGCGGAGAACCGCTACGACTTCATGCAGTACCAGCGCTGCGGGCGCAGCGGTGTGCTGCTGCCGAAGGTCTCGCTCGGCCTGTGGCACAACTTCGGCGACACCCACCCGCTCGAAACCCAGCGCGCTGTGCTGCGCCGCGCCTTCGACCTCGGCGTCACCCATATCGACCTGGCCAACAACTACGGCCCGCCGCCCGGCAGCGCCGAGGCCAACTTCGGTTCGATCTTCGCCCAGGACTTCCGCCCCTACCGCGACGAGCTCTTCATCGCGAGCAAGGCCGGATACCTGATGTGGCCGGGCCCGTACGGTGAGTGGGGTTCGCGCAAGTACGTCCTGACCAGCCTCGACCAGTCGCTGTCGCGGATGGGCCTGGACTACGTCGATGTCTTCTACTCCCATCGCTTCGACCCGGACACCCCGCTGGAAGAGACGATGGGCGCGCTCGACAGCGCGGTGCGGCAGGGCAAGGCGCTCTACGCGGGTCTGTCCAACTACCCGCCGGAGGCGATCGCCGAGGCGGCCGCGATCCTGAAGGAGCTGCGCACCCCGTATCTGATCAACCAGCATCCGTATTCGATGCTGCAGCGCGATGTCGAGGGCGGCGTGCTGGAGTCCTCGGCCGAGGCGGGCGTCGGGGTCATCGCCTACTCGCCGCTCGCGCAGGGCCAGCTCACCGACCGCTACCTCAGCGGGGTGCCCGCCGACTCGCGCATGGCGCTCGGCCATTTCCTCAAGCGCGACACGCTCACCGACGAGCGGCTCACCCTGCTGCACGCCCTCAACAAGCTGGCGGAAGGGCGCGGCCAGACCCTCGCCCAGCTGGCGCTGGGGTGGGTGCTGCGGGATCCGCGTGTGGTCTCCGTGCTGATCGGCGCGAGCAGCGTGGCCCAGCTGGAGCAGAACGTCGCGGTGCTGGACTCGCCCGGCTTCAGCGACGCCGAACTGGCCGAGATCGACCGGCTCTCCGCCGAGGCGGGCGTCGAAATCCCCGGACGGTGAACCGAACCGGTGCGCTGCCGTATGCCCGCGGACGGCGGCGCACCGGTCGTCTTCCTCGCACCTGCCCTGGTCAGCGGCACGAGGGGCGGCACATCCATGACGGCAACCGATCACGACACGCACTCACCGGGGCACTCGCCGAGGAGCGGGCTTACCACGACGCCTGCCGCGCGGCGATGGCCCCGCGCCGGCTTCGGCTCGCTCACCGTCCTCGGTGACCTCGCCCAGGGGACGACCCCCTGGGCCGCCCGCAGCCGGCCGGAGCACCTGGGCCACCTGGGCAAACCACAGGCCGCCGTCGTTCCCCTCACCACAGGGTTCCGGGTGCCGGCCACCATCGTCGCGCTGGCAACCGGCTGCTGGGCGCACTGCGGGTCGAGGTGCCCCCGGCGCGCTCACTGCGCCGCGACGGGAGCTTGCGGATCCGCCAGGTGGCCCGGCTCACCGACGCGGCGATCGAGGTGGTGCGCGATGCCCTCGGACAAGAGGGCTCGATCGCCGTCATCGCCGCGGAACCGGACGCGGCGCGGGTGAGCCGCGAGCTGGAGACGGTACGGACGCGACCGCCACCCCGGACGGGCCCGACGCCGCCGCACGCGTCACCGTGCTGCCCGCGACACTCGCCAAGGGGCTCGAATACGACCCTGTCATCGTGGTCGAGCCCGCGGCCATCGTGGCGGCCGAGCCGCGTGGACTCCACCGGCTCTATGCCGTCCTCACCCGGGCCGTCTCCCGGCTCGATGTGCTCCACCACCGCCCCCTGCCGGACGCCCTCGGGTGACCCGGCAGGCCCGTGCCCGGATAGCATGAACGGCCCGCCCGCGAACACCACGAACCGCCGCACGGAGACGCAACCTTGGCCACGCAACGGATCCCGGTCATTCTCATCACGGGCTTTCTGGGCTCCGGAAAAACGACGATGCTCAATCATCTGATGCGTGACAGCACGGACACCCGCATCGGCGTCATCGTCAATGACTTCGGATCCATCAATATCGACGCCTTGGCCGTCGCCGGACAGGTCGACTCGATGATCCCGATCGAGAACGGCTGTCTGTGCTGCGCCGCGGACGCCTCCGAGATGGACGACATGCTCGAGCGGCTCACCGATCCGGACCTGCGCATCGATGTCGTCGTGGTCGAGGCGAGCGGCCTCGCCGAGCCGCAGAGCATGATCCGTACACTGCTGTCCAGCACCAATGAGCGCATCGTCTACGGCGGTCTGATCGAGGTCGTGGACGCGGCCGAGTTCGCGAGCACACGGGAACTCCATCCCGAGCTCGACCGCCATGTCCGCGCCGCCGACCTGGTCGTTCTCAACAAGACCGACCGGGTGGGGGAGGAGGAACGGCAGCGCCTCCTGGAGACGGTCGGGGCGATCGCGCCGGGGCTGCCGGTCCTCACCGCCGAACACGGCCGAGTCGACCCCGGCCTCCTGTTCGACCATCGGCCCCGCCACACCGTGGAGGAGCGCTTCCGCCAGCTCTCCTTCGCGGATGTGTGCGCCGACGGGCACGACGAGCACAGCCGGCATCTCCACGCCGCGTACGAGAGTGTGGAATTCACCTCGTCCGAGCCGCTGAACCCGCGCCGCGTCATGGAATTCCTCGACAGCCGCCCCGCGGGCCTCTACCGCGTCAAGGGCTTCCTCCACTTCGCGGGCGCGGGCCAGGACCAGAAATTCACGCTGCACGCGGTCGGTTCCTTTCTCCGGTTCCGGGCGTCGCCCTGGGAGCGCGGTGAACTCCGTACGACACAGCTGGTGATGATCGGCACCGGGATCGACGCCGACGCCCTCACCAAGCGGGTGACGCAGTGCGTCGAGACATCTCCGGAAGAAATCGGCGAACAGCACATGATGGGCGTCCTGCGCTACACGGACTAGGGAATTGCGTGCGGCCGGCGGGCAACCGTTCGGTGGTGTCACCGGTCCTGGTGGGTGTACATGAGGTAAACGCTCACCAACGAGCAGGAGGCTTTGTGCGTCCCCGTTCACTCTCCACCGTCGCGCGCTGCGCGACGGTGGTCGCACTTGTGACCACCCCCGCCTTACTCGCCGCACCCTCGGCGGGCGCCGCCGAGGCGCGCACCACCACGGCGGCAGGCGCGCCGCGGACCGACTTCAACAACGACGGATTCGCCGACGTCGCCGTCTCCGCGCCGACCGGCACGGCGGGCGGCAAGGCCAAGGCCGGCTATGTCGCCGTCGTCTACGGCTCGGCCTCCGGCGCGGACACCGCCCACCGGCAGGTCATCAGCCGGGCGACCGAGGGCGTCCCCGGCGATCCCGCCGCGTCCGCGCGCTTCGGGTCCCGTACCGTCGCCCGCGACCTGGACGGCGACGGCTACACCGACCTCGCGGTCCAGACGGGCGACAGCCCGGCCATCACGGTCCTGTGGGGCTCGGCGAACGGGCTGAGCGGCGGCACCCAACTGCCCGCCGGTGACGGCGACGCCTTCGGCGCCGGCATCATCGCGGGCGGCGACTTCAACGGCGACGGCCAGGCCGACCTGGTCGATGTGGTCGACCTCAGGGCCTCGGAGGACAACGAGTCGGCCGGACTGCGCGTCCGCTTCGGCCCGTTCACCCGTGACGGCGCCGCCGCGGGCAGCGCCACCGTCGACACCGGAAAGATCGACAGGCCGACCAGCCTGACCGTGGGCGACATCACCGGTGACGGCAAGGACGACCTCTTCTCCACCCACGCCTTCGAGGAGGACGCCGAGCCCAGCCTGTTCTGGAAGGGCGGCACGGACGGCCTCGGGAAGACGCCCACCAGCATCGTCGCCGCTGCCACCGCGACCGTCGGCGACCTCGACAAGGACGGCCGCGGCGACCTGATCGTGCGCACCATCCCCAGCAACATCGTCGAGAACCTGCCGTACGACCACGGCACCATCAAGGTCCTCTACGGCTCCGCGTCCGGGCCGAGCACCACCCGCACCAGAGTCATCGACCAGAACACCGCGGGCGTGCCGGGTATCAACGAGGACGGAGACCAGTTCGGCTCCTCGCTCAGCGCCGGGGACGTCAACGGTGACGGATACGCCGACGTCGCCGTCGGCATCCCGGACGAGGACCTGGACTCCGTCAAGGACGCGGGCAGTGTCGTCCAGCTCTACGGCGGCGCGGGCGGTCTCACCGGCACCGGCGCCCAGGCATTCACCCAGGACACCGCCGGTGTCCCGGGCGCCGCTGAGGCGGGCGACCGCTTCGGCGCGGCGGTGCGGCTCGGCGACACCAACAGCGACGGCAAGGCCGATCTGTCCGCGGGCGCCCCCGACGAGGACGGTGCCTACACCTCCAGCGGTGCGGCCTGGGTGCTGCGCGGCCGGACGGGCGGCCTCACCACCGATGGCGTCGTCTCCTTCGGGCCGTCGGGGCTCGGCGCGCCCGAGGCGGACGCGGCGCTGGGCAGCGACTTCCAGCACTAGTTCCCGTGCAGGGGCGGCCGCCCATCGGGCCGCTGTCCGCAGACAGTTGACGCTCCCTCAGTTTACTGGACGGTAGTGTCCATGGCGACGTATGTGAGGCGAGGGACGCACAGCGGCCGACCCCGACCGGGCCGCACCGGGCTGCTCGGGGCGGCCGCTCTGCTGCTCTCCGCCCCGGCCGACGCGGGAACCTTCCACTACGCGCTGATCGCCGACGGCACCGCCGCCCGGCGCGAACTCGCGCAGTGGGCGGCGGCCGCCGACTTCTGAGGCCTTTGGCCCGCCATCACCAGCGGGGGTGCGCCTGGGCCCGGATCCGCCGGTCGTACAGATCGCCGATGGCGTCCAGCGTGGACTGGGGCAGTGGGGCCAGACCCGCTGCCGCCGCGTTCGCCTGAGCCTGCTCGGGCGAACGCGCACCCGGGATGACCGACGTCACGCCCGGCTGCTGGACGATCCAGCGCAGCGCCGTCTGCGCGGGCGTGGCCCCCTCCGGCGCCAGCTCCCCGAACTCCACCGCCGCCTCGACGCCCTCCTCGAAGTCCACCCCCGAGAAGGTCTCACCCTGGTCGAACCTCTCGCCGTGCCGGTTGTACGTACGGTGGTCGTCCTCGGCGAAGACCGTGTCCCGGGTGTACTTCCCCGTCAGCAGACCGGACGCCAGCGGCACCCGTGCGATGATCCCCACCCCGGCCTCCCGCGCCGCCGGAACCACCCGCTCCAGCGGCTTGAGCCGGAACGGGTTGAGGATGATCTGCACGCTCGCCGTGCCCGGCCGCGCGATCGCCGCCAGCGCCTCCTCGCAGGTCTCCACGCTCACCCCGTACGCCGCGACGCGTTCCTCCGCCACCAGCGTGTCCAGCGCGTCGAAGACCGCGTCGGAGGAGTGCACCGAGGACGGCGGGCAGTGCAGCTGCACCAGATCGAGGACATCCACCCCGAGGTTGGCGCGGGAGCGGTCGGTCCACGCCCGGAAGTTGTCCAGGGTGTAGTTCTCGGCGACCTGCGGCATCCGCCGCCCCATCTTGGTCGCCACGAAGATCCCGGCGTCCGGGCGGTCCCGCAGAAACCGTCCGATGAGCTGCTCGCTGCGCCCGTCCCCGTACACGTCGGCGGTGTCGAAGAACGTCACGCCCGCTTCGACGGCCGCGTCCAGTACGGCCAGGGCGTCCGCTTCGTTCACGTCGCCCCAGTCCGCGCCCAGCTGCCACGTCCCGAGCCCGACGACGGAGACCTTCCGGCCCGCCCGGCCGAACACACGCTGCTCCATGCTCCCTCTCTCTCCTACGGTGCGGACACCGTACTCCCACCAGGTCCGCAGCACGGCTGCGCCCGTCGTAAAGCTTGTCAAGTACCTACAAATACATGAGGTGAGCTGCGGCGATTGATGTCGGGGTACCCGGCAAGTAGGGTGTCCCGCATGTCAGCACTCAACGTGGAATTCAGCGATCGGGAACTTGAGGACCTCCGCCAGATCGCCAAGGAACGCGGTACGACGATGAAGGCCCTCGTCCGCGAGGCGACGGTCGCCGACATCGCCCGGCACCGCGCCCTGCAGGAAGGCGCCGAGGTCTTCCGGCGCTTCTTCGCGGACAACGCCGACGCCTTCGCGGACGCGTTCCCCGAGGATGAGCACCGCCCCCACCCGGGACAGGCCGCCTGAATGGCCCCGCCTCTGCATATTGACGTCCCCTGGCTGCTGCAGCGCCATGAGGAAGTCCTGCCCGAACAGCCGTCCATCTCGGACTTCTCCGGGCTCGTCGCCGCCGTGGCCCGCCACCGCGTCGACCCGCCGCGACTGGGCGTCGATCCCGACCCCGCGTGGCGGGCCGCGGCGCTGCTGCATACGATCGCCCAGCTCAGACCGCTCCCGGCGAGCAACGCACGGTTCGCCAGCGCGACTGCCGTCGCCTATATGCACGCGTCGGGCGAGGGCATCGACCCGCCGTACGGGGCGCTGATCGACCTGGTCCGGGACATCCTCTCCAGCAAGGCCGATGTCTTCGACGCGGCGGGACGCATCCGCTCCTGGCGGATCTGACGGGCGGCCGGCCCTACCCGGTTCGGCTCAGCCCAGATCGAAGGTGTTGGGCAGCCCCAGCCGATAGCGGGTCTCGTCGACACCGCGCAGCAGCTCCAGCTCCGGCGGCTGGTACAGCATCCACACCTGGCACCGCCGCGCCGGTGAACCCTCCGCGTCCAGCAGCGCGTTGACGGCCCGGCGCGCCGATTCGTTCGCCCCCTCCATCGTCGCGAGGTCCATGTCGGTGGCCACATAGTCCCCGGCGAGAAAGAGATTGGGCACCGCGGTGGCGGCGGTGGGGCGGTTGTACCAGGTGCCGGTGGGATGGATCAGCAGCTGCTCGCGATTGGTGGGGGAGGGCCCGCCGAGCCCCTCGACGGCCGGGTCCATGAACCAGGAGTGCACATCCGCGTCGCGCAGCACCGTGCGCCCGGTGTCGTGCAGGCTGTCCTTCAGCTGCGCCCAGATCTCCTTGACGACCTCCTCGCGGGTGCACTGCTTGGCCGTCTTCCCGTACAGGATCCCTGGTTTGTCCCACTCCGAGACGATCGTGGACAGACAGTCGGTGACCTGCCCGTCCCCGTAGTCGGACGCGAAGTCCCGGCCCTTCCAGAACTGCCCCTGTCCGATGGCGGTGATCGACCAGGGCGAGTCCACGCAGTCCACATGGCCGTGCACGACGGGCGTAGGGGTGCGCAGATAGAACTGGACGCCGACCATCCAGTCCGTCTGCAGCTTGTCGCAGCGGGCGAGCTGCGGATCGGCGGCGCGCAGCGAGCTGCCCCAGGTGGTCCGCGCGTGTTCGACGGGCATCGCGCTGAGGTAGTGGTCGGCGGTGACGGTACGGCTCGCACCGGTGCCCCGGTCCTTGAGTCGGACCCCGGTGATCCGCCCGCCCCCGTACTCCAGCTCCGTCACCTCGGTGCCGAGCTCGAACCGCACCCCGAGGCCGCGCAGATGGGTCTCCCAGGGGCCGATCCACACCTCGCTGGTCGGGGCGTTCAGCACCCGGTCCGGCTCGCCGTCGTTGCCGCGCCCCAGCACGTTGTAGAGGAACGCCTGCACGATGCGGGCCACGGTACGGGTGCTGGCCTCCTCCGCCTTGGTGGCGACGATATTGCGGGTGATGCCGACCGCCAGCAGCCGCTGGTAGTCGTGTGACATCCGGCCGGCCTTGACGAAGTCCCACCACGGGACCTTCTCCCACTGCCGCTCACGGCGCAGATCGCAGCTGGTGAGATGGACCAGGACGCGGTCCGCGAAATACGCGATCTCGGTGGGGGGCAGGCCGAGCGCGGTGCTCAGAAAGCCGGTGATGAGCTGCAGCAGGGCGTCTGGGGTCAGCGAGCCCGCGTCGGGCGGTGCGAGGACGGTACGGAACGGCATTCGCAGATCCGGGCTGCCGCCGTTCAGGCTGAACAGCTCCTCGGTGGAGTCGACGAGGTTGTCATGGCAGCCGCCCGGATTGCCGGGGAACGGGATCCGGCGCAACGTGTCGGGCAGATTGCGGTAGAAACCGGGAAAAAAGCGGAAGCCGTGTTCACCGGGCAGCGGCTTGCGGCCCCCGCCGCCGGTGCCGGGCACATCCATGCTGCGTGCCTTGCCGCCGAGTCGGTCGTTGTACTCGTACACCGTGACCGAGAAGCCCCGCTCGGCGAGCTCGTGGGCCGCGCTCAGCCCCGAGACCCCGCCGCCGAGCACGGCGACGCTGCGGGCGGCGGGCGCGGCCGACGCGGGACGGGCGACCGCGGTGCCCAGCGCGAGAGCCCCGCCAGTGCCCCCTGCCGTGGCCAGGAACTGACGCCGTGTACTGCTGCCGCCGCCCATCACGTGATTCCCTCCCCCGGGCCGACATGTCCACGTCACGTTACCGCTGGGGCGTGCGGGGCGGAAGACGCCCGGCGGCCGGGAACCCGTTCGACGGATCACCCGGCCGCCGGGGCGCCGAGCCGGCAGGGGAGGCCCCCTCGTGCGTCAGCCGGCCGAGCCGAACTCCTCGGCCGGCGCCTGCTTCTCCAGCGTCTCCCGCCGCTCCTCGGCCGGCGCGTGCCCGGCCGCCTCCGCCGCCTGGGCCCGCTCGGCCTCGGCGAGCAGCGCATGCCCGGTGGCCAGCACGCCGATGCCCAGCGCGACCGCCGCGGCCCCGATGTAGAAGGGCAGATGCACCCCGCTGTGCTCGGCGATCTTGCCCGCGGCATACGGGGCGAGACCGCCGCCGATGAAGCGGACGAAACCGTAGGAGGCCGAGGCGACAGGGCGTTCGACGGGCGCGACGGTCATCACCGCCTGGGTGGTGATGGTGTTGTTCACCCCGATGAAGGCACCGGCCACGATCACCGCCACGATCAGCGTCGCCTTGGAGGTGGTGAAGACGCCGATGACGAGGATGTCGAGCGCGAACAGCGCCAGATTCAGATACAGGGAGCGGGCTATGCCGAGACGGGCCTGCAGCCAGGGGGCGCCGAAGACGGAGAAGAAGGCGACGAGCAGGCCCCAGCCGGTGAAGACATAGCCCAGCTGATGGGTGCCCAGGTCCATCGGGAAGGGCGCGTAGCCCAGCACCGTGAAGAAGCCCCAGTTGTAGCAGAGCGCGGTCAGCCCCATGGTGAGCAGCCCGCGGTGGCGCAGCGCCTTGAGCGGGTCGGCGATCGAGGCACGCCGCGGCGGGGTCGGGGTGGGCTCGACGAGCACGATGGTCGCGACCAGGGCGATGGCCATCAGGACCGCCACGCCGAAGAACGGCCCGCGCCAGCTGATCCCGCCGAGCTCACCTCCCAGCAGCGGGCCGACGGCGATGCCGATGCCGAGCGCGGTCTCGTAGAGGATGATCGCGCCCGCGAAGCCGCCGCTGGCCGAGCCGACGATGACGGCGAGGGAGGTGGCGATGAACAGGGCGTTGCCCAGCCCCCATCCGGCGCGGAAGCCGACGATCCCGTCGATGCCGCCGGACGCCCCGGCCGCCGCGCTGAAGAGCACGATGAGCACCAGTCCGGCCACCAGGGTGCGCTTGGCGCCGATGCGGCTGGAGACGAAACCGGTGACCAGCATGGCGACGGCCGTGACCACCAGATAGCTGGTGAACAGCAGCGACACCTGGCTCGGCGTGGCATGCAGCTTGGCGGACAGGGAGGGCAGGATCGGGTCCACGAGGCCGATGCCCATAAAAGAGATCACGCAGGCGAAGGCGACCGCCCAGACGGCCTTCGGCTGCTTGAAGGGGCTTGGAGTGCTGGGGTGAGCGGACAAGAACAGCTCCGTCGGTCAGGGCCCGAGCCGTGACGACATGGCGAGCCGTGGCGCGGCAGGGTGCCGGTTGATCAGGAAGCGGGGTGCCCCGGGGGCCTGCGCGCGTGCGCCGCGTTGTCGACCAGCCGTTGGAAGGCGGGGGCGGCGGCGCGGACGGCGGTGGCGAGTGCCTGTTCGTCCTCCGGGTCCAAAGTGGCCAGCAGATCGGCCAGCCGGGCGGTGCGGTCGCGGCGCCGCTCGGCGAGCAGTTCCCGCCCGCCGTCGGTGATCGCCACCAGCACCACCCGTCCGTCGTCCGGGTCGTCGACGCGGGTCACCAGGCCCTGCCGCGCCAGCCGCTGGATCAGCTGGGTCATCGAGGGCTGAGTGACGCCCTCGTCCGCGGCCAGAGCCGTCAGCCGCGCCGGGCCCTCCCGGTTCAGCCGGCCGAGGGTGGAGGCGGCCGTGAAGCTGATGTCCCGGTTGGTCAGATGGCGTACGGCGAGGAACGCCAGCCGCTCCAGCGCCTCCGCGACCTCCTCGCGGGCCGCGGTGGCGTCGGCTTGCCGGTGACCGGACTGCTGCGTGTACTCCACACGCAGATTTGTATCACGGGTCTATATAGGTGGGCTATGTAAAAGCGTCGACGAAAGAGTCGACGAAAGAGCGGGACCCGCCAGGAACGGCCGGCTCAGCGGAAGATCCCGGTGTGGCCGAGGGAGTACCGGCCGGGCTGCGGGTAGACCGCGAGCCCGTGCGGGCCGCCGCCGACCGGGATACGGGCGCGCAGTCGGCCGTTGCGGGTGTCGATCGCGTACACCTCGGCGTTGTAGCGGCCCGAGAGCCACAGCACCTTGCCGTCGCCGGACACGCCGCCCATATCGGGGCTTCCGCCGCCGGGGAGCCGCCACCGGTCGACGAGCTTGCCGGTCGCGAAGGACAGCACCGAGATCGAGCCCTCACCGCGGTTCGAGATGTACATGGAGCGGGAGTCGCGGCTGACGTACAGGCCGTGGGTCCCCTTGCCGGTGGGCAGCAGCCGCGGCCGGGTGAAGGCGTCGCCGTTCAGCACCCACACACCGTTCGCCACCATGTCGGCGATGTACCAGGTCTTGCCGTTCGGCGAGATCTTGACGTCCTGCGGCATCGCGCCCGCCAGCGGCAGTCGTTGCTTGGCGACCACCTTCTTCCGAGCCGTGTCCACCTTCAGCAGCTCACCGGAGAACTCGCACGACACAATGAAGTAGCGCCCGTCGGGCGAGAAGTCCGCGTGGTTGACGCCATAGCAGTCCACCGGCACCGACTTCACCACGCGCATGCTGTGCGCGTCCCGGAAGACCAGGGCCCGGTCCATGGACGCCATCACCACCGCGTACTTGCCGTCGGGGGTGAAGTAGAGGTTGTACGGGTCATGGACGTCGACCGGGCGGCCCACCCGGCCGGTGGCCGGGTTGATCGGGGTGAGGCTGTTGCCCAGGTCGTTGTTGACCCACAGCGTCTTCAGATCCCAGGACGGCACGACGTGCTGCGGCTGGGAGCCGACCTGGATCGTACGGATCACCTTGTACGTCTTCGGATCGATGACGCTCACCGTGTTCGACAGCGTATTGGGCACATACACACGCGACGGGAAGCCCTTGACCGCCCGCGACAGCTTGCCCGGCCGGTCGGCCGCGTAGAGGTCATGGGGATCCAGCGGGGCCGGCATGCCCGGCAGCAGCCGGGCCCGCGCGGCCTTCTCGGCCGCGGCGGACGCATGGAGCGAATGGCTGGCTCGCGGCGTCGCCGACTTCGCCCGGTCGTGCTGGTGCCCGTCGGAGGACGCACAGGCCGGAACCGCGGCGCAGCACAGCAGCAGGGCCGCCCCGGCCCGGACCGCGGCGACACGCGGCCGGGACGCGGGGGAGAGGTGGCGGAGAGGGCCACTGGCCACGGGGTTCCTCCAGCGGTGAGGGCGGGCTGCGGCCGGTGCCCGGACCGCGGCCGGCCGTGGCCCAAGATTGTCACCGCCGCCGCCCCCAGGCACCCGCCCGCGGCCAAGCAGGTGAGCGGCGTACCGCTGTCGACCGAAGGGGCCCCGGCCCGCGCGGCGTAGGATCGCGGCCGACGCCCGGCAGCGCCCGGGGAGGCTTCGTGCGAAGGGGGCGGACGGTTGCGGTTCGGACTGCTGGGCACCGGTCACTGGGCGGCCGAGACCCAAGGGGCGGCGCTCGCCGCGCACCCCCAGGCGGAGCTCGCCGGGATCTGGGGACGCGATCCGGCCAAGGCGGAGGCCCTGGCCGGCCGGTACGGCACGCGCCCCTACACCGACGTCGACGCGCTGATCGCCGTTGTGGACGCCGTCGCCATCGCCCTCCCGCCGGACATACAGAGCGGCCTCGCCGAGCGCGCCGCGCTGGCCGGCCGCCATCTGCTGCTGGACAAGCCGCTGGCCTTCACCACCGAGGCCGCCGACCGGATCGTGACCGCCGTCGAGGAGCGCGGCCTGGCCTCGGTGGTGTTCTTCACCAGCCGCTTCGCCGCGCCCATCGAGACCTTCCTTGCGACCGCGGCGGCGGCCGGAGGCTGGGACGGCGGCCGGGCCACCGCCTTCGCCTCGATCTTCCAGCCCGGCAGCCCCTACGGCGCCTCCCCGTGGCGCCGGGAGCGCGGCGGACTGTGGGATGTCGGCCCGCACACCCTGTCCGTCCTGCTGCCGGTCCTGGGCCCGGTGGCCGAGGTCACCGCCATCGACGGGCCGCGCGGCGCCACGCACGCGCTGCTGCGCCACCGCTCCGGCGCGGTCGGCACGCTCGCGCTCACCTTGGACGCCCGCCCCGCCGCCATGGAGTTCGCCGTCGACTTCTACGGGGAGCAGGGGAGCGCCGCCGTCCCCGACGCCGGAACGACGGCCGTAAAGGCGTTCACCTCCGCCGTCGACCGGCTGCTGCTCAGCGCCCGCAACGGCGGAGCGGACCCCTGCGACGTGACGTTCGGCCGCGAGGTGGTCTCCGTCCTGGAGGCCGCCGACCGCTCCCGCCGCGAGGGCCGCACCGTCACGCCCGCCTGAGCCGCGCCGGGCGGTGCCGAGCCGCGCCGAGCCCGGCACTCACCGCCGATTCCCCCGCATACTCCGGCATTCGCGGGGGAATCGGGTGGCATGACCAAGCTCTGCCTCCCGGAAGGTATCCGGGCCTGCCTGTTCGATCTCGACGGCGTGCTGACCCGGACCGCGGTGGTGCACGCGGCGGCGTGGAAGCAGATGTTCGACGAGTTCCTGCGCCGTCGCGACGGCCCCTCCTTCCGCCCCTTCGACGCGACAGACGACTACGACAAGTACGTGGACGGCCGCCCGCGCGCCGACGGCGTACGTACCTTCCTGGCCTCCCGGGGGATCGAGCTCCCCGAGGGCGATGACGACGACCCGCCCGACAAGGACACCGTCCACGGGCTCGGCAACCGTAAGAACGCCCTGGTCCTGGAGAAGATCCGGGAAGAGGGCGTCGAGGCGTACCCCGGATCGGTGCGCTTCGTCGAGGCGGCCCGCGCCGCGGGCCTGCGGACCGCGGTCGTCTCCTCCAGTGCCAACTGCCGCGATGTGCTGATCTCCGCCGGTATCGAGCACCTCTTCGAGGTGCGGATCGACGGCGTGGTCGCCGCCGAGCGGGGGCTGCCGGGCAAACCGCATCCGGACACCTTTCTGGAGGCCGCCCGGGAGCTGGACGTCCCTCCTGAGGCCGCCGCCGTCTTCGAGGACGCCCTGGCGGGGATGGAGGCCGGCCGCGCCGGCCACTTCGGCTGGGTTGTCGGCGTGGACCGTGTGGGGCAGGCCGACGCGCTGCGCAGACACGGGGCCGACATCGTGGTCAAGGATCTCGCCGAGCTGCTGGAGGACGCTTCGTGATCACCGACTCCTCGTACACCGTCGACCCCTGGCTACTGCGCGAAACCCGACTCGACCTCGATCTGCTGCCCCAGAGCGAATCCATCTTCGCGCTCTCCAACGGCCATGTCGGCTGGCGCGCCAACCTCGACGAGGGCGAGCCCCACGGCCTTCCCGGCTCCTACCTCAACGGTGTGCACGAGCTGCGTCCGCTGCCGTACGCCGAGGCCGGATACGGCTATCCCGAGGCCGGCCAGACCATGATCAACATCACCAACGGCAAGATCATCCGGCTGCTGGTGGACGATGAGCCCTTCGATCTGCGCTACGGGCGGCTGCGCTCCCACGAGCGCGTGCTCGATCTGCGCGCCGGGGTGCTGAACCGCACGTGCGAGTGGACCTCCCCGTCCGGCACCAGCGTGCGGGTGCGCTCCACCCGTCTGGTCTCCCTCACCCAGCGGGCCATCGCCGCCGTCGCCTACGAGGTGGAGGCCCTGGACGCCGAGATCCGCGTCGTCGTCCAGTCCGAGCTGGTCGCCAACGAGCAGCTACCCGAGCGCGGGGGCGACCCCCGGGTCGCCGAGGCCCTGGAGTCCCCGTTGCTGGCCGAGGAGAACGCGGCGAACGACAAGCGGCTGCGGCTGATCCACTGCACCGACGCCAGCCGGCTGCGGGTCGCGGCCGCCGCCGACCACCTGATCACCGGGCCGCCGCCCACCCGCCACGCCAGCGAGAGCGGCGACGACGTCGCCCGCCTCACCATCACCTCCCTGCTCAAGCCGGGCGAGGTCCTGCGGCTGGAGAAGCTGGTCGCCTACGGCTGGTCGGGCGCCCGCTCGCTGCCCGCCGTACGGGACCAGGTCGAGGCGGCGCTGGCCGGGGCCGCGAGCACCGGCTGGCGGGGCCTGCTCGACCAGCAGCGCGGCTGGCTGGAGGACTTCTGGGCCCGCGCCGATGTCGAGGTCGAGGGCGACGCCGAGATCCAGCAGGCCGTACGCTTCGCCCTCTTCCATGTGCTCCAGGCCGGCGCCCGCGCCGAGGAACGGGCCATCCCCGCCAAGGGCCTCACCGGCTCGGGCTACGACGGCCACTCCTTCTGGGACACCGACACCTTCGTCCTGCCCCTGCTCACCTACACCTTTCCCGACTCCGTGGCCGAGGCGCTGCGCTGGCGCCAGTCCATCCTGCCCGCCGCCCGCGACCGGGCCCGCCAGCTCGGCCACGACGGCGCCGCCTTCCCCTGGCGCACCATCGACGGCTCCGAATGTTCCGCCTACTGGCCGGCCGGCACCGCGGCCTTCCACATCAACGCCGATGTGGCGGACGCGGTGGTGCGCTACGTCGACGCCAGCGGCGACGACGAGTTCGAGCGCGACAGCGCCGTCGAGCTGCTGGTGGAGACCGCCCGGCTCTGGCGCTCCCTGGGCCACCACGACCACCACGGCCGCTTCCACATCGACGGGGTGACCGGCCCCGACGAGTACAGCGCGCTCGGCGACGACAACGTCTACACCAACCTCATGGCCCAGTCGAACCTCCGGGCCGCCGCGGCCATCGTGGAGCGCCACCCGGACAAGGGCGCCGCGGTGGGCGTCGACGACGAGGAGGCCGCGGCCTGGCGGGACGCCGCCGAGTCCATGTCGATCCCCTACAACAAGACCGTCGGCGTCCATGAGCAGTCCTCAGGATTCACCGGCCACCAGGAGTGGGACTTCCAGAGCACCCGCCCCGACGACTACCCCCTGATGCTCCACTTCCCCTACTTCGACCTGTACCGCAAGCAGGTGGTCAAACAGGCAGACCTGGTGCTGGCGATGTATCTGCGCGGCGAGTGCTTCACCGAGGAGCAGAAGGCGCGCAACTTCGCCTACTACGAAGCGCTGACCGTCCGGGACTCCTCCCTGTCCGCCTGCAGCCAGGCCGTCATGGCCGCCGAGGTCGGGCATCTGCGCCTCGCCTACGACTACTTGGGCGAGGCCGCCCTGATGGACCTGAACGACCTGGAGCACAACACCCGCGACGGTCTGCACATCGCCTCGCTCGCCGGCACCTGGATCGCGCTCGTGGCCGGATTCGGCGGCATGCGGCACTTCGAGGGCAGGCTGGAGTTCTGGCCCAAGCTGCCGGAGAAACTCGCCCGGCTGGCCTTCACCCTCCAGGTGCTGCGCCGGAGGCTGCGGGTCGAGATCACCGGCTCCTCCGCCATCTACTCCCTGGCCGAGGGCGCGCCGATGGAGATCAGGCACTACGGGCGGGCCATCACCGTCTCCGACAAGACCCCCCAGACCTGCGAGATACCCGAACAGACGGCCCGCCCCGAGCCTCGCCAGCCCCCCGGCCGCCGACCGCACCGCCGCGCCTGAGCGCGGCCCGAGCGAAAGGGGCGTGCGGTGGACCCGCTGGAGGCTTTGGACCGGATCGCGTTTCTCCTGGAGCGCGCCCAGGCGCCGACGTACCGTGTGCGGGCCTTCCGTACGGCGCAGGCCGTCCTGGCCGAGTTGCCCCCGCAGGAGGTGCGGCGGCGGGCCGAAGCGGGCACGCTCACCTCCCTGAAGGGAGTCGGCCCCAAGACCTCGCAGGTGGTTCGCGAAGCGCTCAAGGGGGAGGTGCCGGCGTATCTGGTGAAGCTGGAAGCCGAAGCCGCCGAGGCGGAGCGGGAGACCGACGAGGCGGCGGCAGAGCTGTGCGCCGCGCTGCGCGGGGACTGCCATCTGCATTCGGACTGGTCCGACGGCGGTTCCCCGATCGAGCTGATGGCCCGTACGGCGGCGCGGCTCGGGCATGACTGGGCCGCGCTGACGGACCACTCGCCACGGCTGACCGTCGCCCGCGGCCTCTCGCCGGAACGGCTGCGCGCCCAGCTGGACGTGGTCGCGGAGCTGGCCGAGAAGCTCGCCCCCTTCCGGCTGCTCACCGGGATCGAGGTCGACATCCTCCCCGACGGCTCCCTCGACCAGGAGCCGGAACTGCTCGACCGGCTGGATGTGGTGGTGGCCTCCGTCCACTCCATGCTGCGGATGGAGGCCCGCCCCATGACCCGCCGGATGGTGGCCGCCGTCTCCAACCCCCTGGTCGATGTGCTGGGCCACTGCACGGGACGGCTGCTCGGCGGAAAGCGACGCCCGGAGTCCACCTTCGACGCCGGCGAGGTCTTCGGCGCCTGCGCGGCGGCGGGCACGGCCGTGGAGATCAACTGCCGGCCGGAGCGGCTGGACCCGCCGCGCCGGCTGCTGAGGGAAGCCGTACGGGCGGGGACGTTCTTCTCGATCGACACCGACGCACACGCGCCCGGCCAGCTCGCCTGGCAGATCAACGGATGCGTCCGGGCGGCCGAATGCGATGTCCCGAAGGAGCGGATCATCAACACCTGGACGGCCCGACAGCTCCTGGAGTGGACCCGTACGCGTAAGGCCCCGCACCGCACATCCCGGAAGACCTGACCGGCCGCACTCTCTCAGGCGTGCGGGCCCGCGGGGTCGAGCACGGCCTCGACATCGACGGTGATGTCGACCAGATCGCTCACCACGACCCCGCCCCGGTCGACCGTGTCGTTCCAGGACACACCGAATTCCTGGCGATTGACGCGCGCCGTGGCGAGGAAACCCGCGCGCCGTCTCAGACCGAGGTTCTTCCCGTCCTCCCACCAGGGCGTGTCCCACTGCCCCAGATAGGTCACATGCAAGGTGACGGGGCGGGCGGTGCCACGCACCGTGAGATCGCCGGTGGCGTCGAACTCGGTCGCGCTCAGCTGGGTGACGCCCGTACCGACGAACGTCCAGGTCGGATGGTGCTCGACATCGAAGAAGTCCGCGCTGCGCAGATGGGCGTCCCGCTGCGGCTGGCCGGTGTACACCTGGGTCGCGTCGATGGTCGCCTCGAAGCGTGCACTCTCCGGCTTATCAGGGTCCACCTCGATAAAACCCTGAACGTTTTTAAACTGCCCGCGTACAAAAGTGACCATCATGTGTCTGGCCTTGAATTCGGCGCCCGTATGGCCGGGCTCGAAGAACCATCTGGTGACTGCCATGTCCGCTTCCCTCGCCTCTGATCCGCTCGGTCGCCCCGTAACGATCATGCGGCAGAGGCGCCGGGTCGGCCTCTCGGGCCATACACGAAATCCGCGCCGAATTCACCTGTTTGCCGTAAGTCATTACATCACCACCCTTGTTCGGGCTACGGTTGCAGCGCCGCACACGCCCGGTCCGGGGCGTGGCGTACGGGGGGATTCATGACGGACATGACGGGACTGAGCGATGCCGCCATCGAGCGGATCCTCACCATGGTCGACGCCTCAGCGGCCGCTGTCGCCGCCGAGGAGCATGAAGAGCTCTTCGAGGAGTTCGCCGAGGAGATGCGCGCCGGCCGGCGGGTGCCCGGAGCCGGGGACTTCTTCGACGACCACAGCGGGGCACCCGCCGTGGACACCCATGTGTACCTCACCATCGGGCTGTCGGTGCTCGGCCAGATCGCCTTCAAAGTGCTCTCGACGGCGACCGACATGGCCATCCAGCGCGGAGTGAGGGACGCCGTCGCCTATCTCCGGCGGTGTCTGCGCGGCGCCGGCGGCGACGACAGCGCCGACGGCACCGCGCCGCTCGCCCAGCGGGTGACGGTCGAACTGCGCCTTCCCGCGGAGGTGGACCCGGACACGGTACGAGCTGTTGTACGGATCCAGGCGGAGGCGCTCGTCCGCTCCGAACCGGATCCCGAGAGCGGTACGGACGACGCCGAATAGCGGCCTCCATGACCGCCCCGTCCCCTGTCCGCCGGCTGCGCCGGGCCGAGCGGACCTGCTGGGTGATCCTCCTTGCGCCGGTCTGCGCGGCGCCCGTCACCGGCGCGAGCGTGATGACCACCGGTGACGAGCCGCTGAGCGCACCGGTCGCGATCGGCGGCACCGCGCTCCTGGCCGTACTGCTCCTCTTCGCGCTCACCCTCGGGCCGCTGATCAACGAGTGGCGCTCCGCCTCCCTCAGCGGCCGTGAGGCCCAGGAGGGGCTGCACCCGGTCGACTGGTCGAAGAAGGGCTGGGCGCGCATCCGGGACACCTTCCACGCCGCCGGAGTGGACACCGATCGGCTCAACGCGGTCTCCAGCTGGTCCCCGGTGTCGAATCTGAAGGTGCTGCACGTCCCGCAGCGATCGCCGGGCAGGCTGGGCCGGATCGAGGACTGGGGCGCCCGGCTGCAGCGCCGCAAGTCCGTCTGGGCGGCGAGCGCCGCCGCCGGAGTGGCCTTCGCGGTGCTGCGGGACCGGGTATCGCTCCCCTTCGACGGAGACGGCCTCCTGATCCCCGGGACCGTCGTGGTCGCCGTCCTGTGGGTGGCCGCGGGCACCTTCATCTACCACGCCTTCGCGCTGAACGTCCGCAGACCCACGGTCCAGGTGGCGATCCCGCAGGGCTGGCGCACGCTGCTGCGGAGCTCACCGGCGACCGGGGCGGTGCTGCTCCGGCACGAGATCTCGCATCTGCGCCACGGCGATCCCATGAGACGGCGCTACCTCGCCCATGTGCCGGGGGCGGGGAAGTTCGCGGTGGTCTTCGACTCCGTGACGGCTCTCGGCATCACGCCCCTGGAGACCTCGGGACAGACCATCGCGTCGATGTCGGCGTTCGTCATCACGCTCATCGGCGGCCTCTACGCCAACAGCCGCGCCCACCGGCTCCTGGTCACACTGATCGAGACCCGGGCGGACGCCGAGGCCGCCACCGACGAGGAGTCGGCGCGCCATCTCGCCGCCTTCCTGGCCCGTCAGCAGGCCACGGCCCCCACCGTGCAGAAGGCCGACCGCCTGCGCGCTCTGTCCTCCCACTGGACCGGCCGGCGCCCCGCCCCCTACCCCCGCGCCGTCGCCGCCGCCTGGGTCTTCGCGGTCGGCACATGCGCACCGGCGATCGGGATCTGGACGGGCGTCCTGGACAGGACGCCGTTGTGACGCGGGGTCAGGGGCGGTCGCAGGTGGTAAGGCCGGGCCGCCAGCGGCAGGCGATGGCGGCGAATCCGCCGTCCGCCACGACCGGGACGGACAAGGTGTCGCCGCCGCGTACCACAAGCCAAGGTGGAGCGTCTGACAGATCTCGGCATGGTTGCCTCCCGAGGCGAGTACTTACCGAGTCATCCGATAACTGGGGGAGGATCATGCGTCATTGCGCCCCATCAACTGCCACCTCCCGCTTCCCGGGGCGGCACCGCGGGTAAGGAGCGTGCCAACGGCCCTGCGTGAGCTGGAGAGGAGACAGCGGACGATGAGCGGCACAGCTCGGGACGGCGGGGAAGAGAGGGAGAGGGAGAGGGAGGGCCGCGCGCCCGCGGACCCCGAAGGCGGGGACGCCGCCTGCTGGCTGGACCGCGTCTGCGCCGCATGCGGCGCGATCCAGGACGCCGCGCCCTTCGGCCGCTGCGCGCGCTGCGGAGCCGAGGCGGAGGCCGACTGACCGGGCCGGGCCCCGCGCCTGGTGTCGCCGTCGGGCCACCTCGCCGCGGCCTCCCGTCGCACCGGTCGGCCCGTGGTCAGCCGGCGTACGGCGTCGGGGAACAGGACCGAGTCGCCGGTGGCTACGAGCCGGATGGCATGGGCGATCTGCTGCGACGGGGCCCGCTTGCGGATGAATCCGCTGGATCAACGTGCTGGGTGGACGAGCTATCTCCGGCCGCGGCTCTTCGGCGGCCGTATGGTGCCGTCCGTCGTCATCACCGGGGTCATCTGGGCATCCTGGCACTATCCGCTGGCCTTCATCGGCTACATCGAAGCGGCACCGTGTGGGCCGTGAGCCTCGCCCATGCCGGAAACAACATGGTGCTCTTTCTGCTCGTCGGCCAATCGCTGGGCGCCGGTGGCGATGGCCTCGGCGCGATGGCCACCATGCTGCTTCCCATGATTCCGCTGGCCGCACTCGCACTGTGGGCCGGAAGTGACCGACGATCATGACCGGTCTCACGTCATCGGCCTCACGCTTCAGGCCCAATGGCGGGGTAACGTGAGGGAGTCCGAATCGGCGTCCTATCAAGTGCGCCCAGCGCACATTCCCAGGAGAGAGCGGCAAGGATTTCCTATGCAGCATGAGATCGGTCCCGAGTCCATTCTGCAGGTCGGGCTCGGCTTTATGGCGTCGAAGACCCTGCTCACCGCGGTGGAACTCGATCTGTTCACCCGGCTCGCCGAAGGCCCCCTCAGGGGCGGTGAACTGGCCGAAGCGCTGGGGCTGCACGCGCGCGGCGCGGCGGACTTCCTGGACGCTCTGGTCGCCTTGGGATTCCTGGAGCGCTCCGACGGCGTGTACCGCAACAGCCCGTCCGCCGACGCCTATCTCGACCGGGAGAAGGACACCTACGCCGGCGGAATCCTGGAGATGGCGAACAGCAGGCTGTATCCGTTCTGGGGCTCGCTCACCGAGGCGCTGCGCACCGGAAAACCGCAGAACGAGCTGAAGCACGGGGGTGACGAATTCGGCGCCATCTACGGGGACCAGGAGAGCCTGGAGCGATTCCTGCACGCAATGACCGGTCTCAGCATGGGCAAGGCGCTCAAGATAGCCGAGAAGTTCCCCTGGTCCGACTACCGGTCGGTGCTGGACGTGGGCGGCGCGGTGGGCTGCGTTCCGGTGGCGGTGGCCCAGCGCCACCCCCATATGACCGGCGGAGTCTATGAGCTGCCCCAGGTGCGGCCGGTCTTCGAGCGGTATGTGCAGTCCTTCGGTCTGGAGGACCGGCTGTCCTTCCACGGCGGCGACTTCTTCACCGATGACCTTCCCGGCGCCGATGTCATCGTGCTGGGGCACATCCTGCACGGCTGGGGCACCGAGGAGAAGCGCCTGCTGCTGAGGAAGGCGTACGACGCCCTGCCGGACGGGGGAGCGGTCCTCGTCTACGACGCCATCATTGACGACGAGCGGCGCGAGAATGTCTCCGGGCTGCTGGGCAGCCTCAACATGCTCATCGAGACCCGTACCGGCTTCGAGTACACGGCCGCCGAAGGCCGTACATGGCTCGCGGAGGCGGGATTCCGCAGCAGCCGGATCGAACCTCTGACGGCCGGCCATTCCATGATGGTGGGCATCAGATAACAGCCCACGCCCGGCGCCGGAACAGCCCGGCGCCGGGCACGGCGACGCCCGCCCCTAGAAGCGGTAGCGCAGGATCCGGCCCACGTCCCGGAAGCCGGGAAGATGCGCCATCACCCGCATGCTCACCCGGCCGGAGGCGGGCATCTTCTCCAGGCCCGGCATATCGACACTGCGCACCGCGTCCAGGCAGGTCAGCCCGGAATGCCAGCTTTCGATCTCCTGCGGGTCGTCCAGTCCCCAGTGCAGCGTCGCGCCCGCGTTGCGCACCGCCGGGACCATCTTCTGGAGCCGGATACCCAGTGAGCCGTAGACATCGAAGAGCAGATGGCCGCTGGGGAACCGCTCGGTGATCCGCTGGATGAGGCGCTTGCCCTCCTCCTTGCGCAGATACATCGTCAGACCCTCGAAGACGGCTACCGTCGGACGGTCGTCCGGCACCTCGCGCAGCCATGCCTCGTCGGTCACCGAGGCGCCGACCATCTCGTAGTTCCCCGCCGGCTGCGGGAGCAGCCGGCGGCGCAGATCGATGACCTCGGGATAGTCGACATCGAGCCACCGCACCGACGACGGCGGGTCGAGCCGCTGGACCCGGGTGTCCAGACCGCAGGCGAGGTGAAGCACGGTGGCCTTCTGATTCTCGGCCAGGAACTCCATGGCCCAGTCGTCGAGCTGTTTGGCCCGGAGCGCGATGCCGATCGCCGTCGTGTCCGTCATCCCCGTTTTGCTGAAGTCGTAGGCGACGCGCTCCACCGCCGCCTGCGCCGCGTGGTCGTGCAGGATGGAGTCAGGCGAACGGCCGTCCACCGCCCTGCCGTACAGCGTGGCGAGCATGGTCTCCTGGGCGCCGCTGAGAGTGATCTTTTCGCGATCCATGGTTCCTCGGTCGATGTGGGGTACCGGGCGGCCGTTTGCGAACGGATGCGCACGGGGATGGGCAGAACCCGTGTGCGCACGGTCCCACGTTCACCCGGACAAAAGCGACTTTGTCCTGAGTCATTCGAGTACATCTCGCCACGAACGTGCCGCCCTGGAGGGGTGCGTCAGTCCAGCGCCAGCCACAGATCCGGGCCGAAGACCTCGTAGTGGATCGCGCAGGGGTGCACACCCCGCTCCAGCAGCTGGGCGCGCACCGACCGCATGAAGGGCAGCGGTCCGCAGAGGTAGGCATGAACGCCGTAGGGGAGCTCGACGTGCGACAGGTCGACCCGGCCGGTGCGCTCGGCCGGCCAGTTACCCTCCGGCCGCTCGTACCAGAAGTGGGCGGAACCGTGCGCGAGCTTGGTGACCAGCCGCTCCTGATCGGCGCGCAGCGCGTGGTCGGCGGGGGAGCGGTCGGCGTGGACGGCGGTGACCGGGGCCTGGTGGCCCTGGTCGACCAGGTCCTCCAGCATGGCGACCATCGGCGTGCAGCCGATGCCCGCCGAAACGAGCAGCAGCGGCGCGTCGGCGGCGTCGAGCACGATGTCGCCGTAGGGCGCGGAGACGGAGATCAGATCGCCCTCGTGGGCGTGGTCGTGCAGATGGCCCGAGACCTCACCGGCCGGCCCCGTGCCGTCGTCCACGCGCTTGACGGCGATGGAGCGCACCGTGGAGCCGGGGGCGTTCGTCAGGCTGTACTGGCGGATCTGCCGCGCCCCGTCGGCCAGTTCGACCTGGACCGAGACATACTGGCCCGCCTTGAACGCCGGGGCGGGGCGGCCATCGGCGGGCCGCATCCGGAAGGTGACCACGTCCGCCGTCTCCTGGACCCGTCCGACCACCTCCCACTGCCGCCAGGTGCCACCCGCCAGCGCGCCGTGCTCCGCGTACAGCCGCCGCTCGGTCTCGATGAGGGAGTTGGCCATCAGCCAGTAGACCTCGTCCCAGGCGGCGGCCACCTCCTCGGTGGCCGCCTCGCCGAGCACCTCCGCGACCGCGGCCGACAGATGGCGGTGCACGATCGGATACTGCGCGGGGCTCACCCCGAGCGAGGCGTGCTTGTGCGCGATCCGGTCCAGCAGGGCGTCAGGGCGAACCCCGGGCCGCTCCACCAGGGCGGTGGCGAACGCGGCGATGGCGCCCGCGAGCGCCTGTCGCTGCGTACCGGCGGCCTGGCTGCCCCGGTTGAACAGATTCCGCAGCAGCTCGGGGTGGGCCTCGAAGAGCTTCCGGTAGAACAGATCCGTGATGGTTCCGATGGCGTCAGCGACGGCGGGGAGCGTGGCGCGGACGGTCTCGGCGGACCTCTGGGAGAGCATGAGCGACTCCTAACTGGTATATGAGATGCGCATTTAACGGCGCGAAAAAGCAGGGCGTGGCACGACTCCCCACGCCAAGGCTCAGGAGTACGGCGAGATCCGGCGCCCGCCCGGACCGGCTCACGGCGACAGGCCGGGCCCGCGCCCGACCAGTCCCAGTAGCACGGGCCCGGTCGGCGATTCGACCAGATCGGCGACGGTCAGCGGATCGAGCGAGGTGAAGAACGCCTCCTGGGCCCGGCGGAGCGCCATCCGCAGCCGGCAGCCCTGTCGCAGCGGGCACGGCACATCCCCCTCGCAGTCGACGACATCGCCGACCCCCTCCAGATCCCGCACCAGCTGACCGATCGAGGCGGTGCGCCCGGTCTCGGTGAGCGTCAGCCCCCCGCCGCGCCCGCGCCGCGTCTCGATCAGGTCGAGATGCTGCAGCCGGGCGGTCACCTTCGCCAGATGGCTGTAGGGCACTTGCATCTCCCCGGCGATCTGCCGGGCGGTGCAGGGCTCGGCCCCGGTGACCGCGAGGCGCATGATCGCGCGAAGGGCCAGATCCGTTGACTTCGTCAGCCGCATGACAGCAGATTAGATAATGCGAATCTGAGATGCAATTTACGACGGCGCCAGCCACACACCCCGGGCAACTGCTAGCCGACCGGCACGGCCCGAAAGTGCGTCGTCACCCGGTTCTCGTCGTCGAGCACATGGAAGGCCACCATCGGCGGCAGGTCGTAGTCGATACGGTCCTCGCCCTCGCAAGGGAGCGTGAGCGTCGAGACCACACCCGGCGCGGCCAGCAGCGGGAGCCGGGCGAAGGTGGTGGTCGCGCCGGTGTGGGCATGGCCGCACAGAAGCGAGACGACATGGTCGTGCCGGTCCAGAACCTCCTCCAGACGCTCGGCCCCGAACTGCCGGATGGCGTCGACATAGGGGAGATGAAGCGGCACCGGCGGATGGTGGAACGCGACGAAGGCGGGCACGTTCTGAGGGGAGTCGGCGAGCGCGCGGTCCAGCCATACGAGCGTGGCATCGTCCAGCAGCCCCTCGCCGCGCCCGGGGACCGACGAGTCGCACATCACAAAGGTCGCCCCGGGGAGATGGTGCGCCCGGTTGACGGGCGATGCCCCGTCCTCACCCGTCCGCTCCGGGTCCTCGCCGAGAAAGTGCCGCCGGTACGCGGCCCGCTCGTCATGATTGCCGGGGCAGGTGAACACCGGGAGGGGGGACTTGAGGATCGCTGCCGCCTCCTGGTACTCATCGGCGGTCCCGTGGTCGGCGATGTCGCCCGTCACCACGATCGCGTCGAGCGGCCCGGAGAGCCCGTGGAGATACGACATCACCCGACGGGTCCGCTCGGCGGCCCTGGCGCCGCCGTCACCCCGGTCCTGGCCGAGATGGACATCGCTGATCTGAGCGAACACCAACATGGTGGAGGTCTCCTGACGACAGAGAAGCAGTACGCGACGCCGACCAGGCCAGCCTATGCGGGCACCGCACACGCCCGCGTCCTCCGTCAGGGACGACCGGGCGGCCGCTGGTCGCGCAGCGCACGCGTCACCGACCAGGCGACGGACACCATGGGAACGGCCACGACCGCCCCGATCACCCCCGCGACGATACTTCCGGCGATGACCGAGATCGCGACCGCCACCGGATGCAGCTGCACCGCCCAGCTCATCACGAGCGGATGCAGCACATGGCCCTCGAACTGCCCGACGACCACAATGAGCACCAGCACCACAGCGGCGATGACCGGACCGCGCCCGGCCAGGGCCACCACGGTCGCCACCGCCAGCGCGATCGGCGAACCGATCAGCGGAATGAAGGTCGCGAAGAAGACCAGCAACGTCAGCGGCAGGGCCAGCGGCACCCGCAGCACCAACAGGGCGAGACCGACGAGCGCCGCGTTGGAGGCCGCCACGACGATGATGCCCCGGGTGTACCCCGCGAAGGTCCGCCAGGCCGCCCGCGCCGCCCGGTCCCACGGGGACTGGGCGCCGGCGGGGAGCTGGCCACGGAACCACCGCCACATCCGATCGCCGGAGTGGACGAAGAAGAGAGAGCAGAACAGCGCCAGGACCACCGCCGTGAGCGCTTCCACGACCCACCCCGCGCTGCTGAGCGCCTTGCTGATCAGGGCCGAGCGATGGCTTGACACAAAGGAGCTGATCTTGTCGTGCAGCCCCGACAGCGTGCCGCGCCGGACATGGAACGGAGGCCCCTCCAGCCAGCGTTCGATCCGCCCGATCCCGCCGCGGAACTCACCCACCAGCCGCCCCGCCTCCCCGGCCGCCGCATTCCCCACCAGCGCCAGCAGCCCCAGCACCGCGAACAGACTGCCGAACACCGCAAGCGCCACCGCGAGCGGCCGGGGAAGCACCCGGGCCAACAGATCGGCCAAGGGACGCAGCAAGGCGGTGGCCACCAGCGCGAGAAACACCGCGATCGCCACGAGCTCGAAACGCCCCAGCACCCTGAACGCCAGATAGATAGCCGCACCGACGACCAGCAGCCGCCACGCGTACGCCGCCGCCAGCCGAAGCCCGGGATGGACAAGCCCGCCCTCCCCGTCCGCCGCGCGCCCCGCCGCCGCGAGGACCGCGGAACCGGAGCGACGAACCCGCGCCACCGCCCGCGCGCCACGGTGCGGACGGCCGCCGAGCGCGCCACGGCGCGGGCGTGGGCCCTGCCCCCTGGGTCTCTCGGGCGGGTGGGGAGACTCGCTGCTCACGTCGGCGCCACCGCCTTCCGCGTCCCGGCCCTGCGCAGCGGAAAAGAATGATGATCCATCCGTCTATGTGCTGATTCAACCAGGGCGGATGTCCGGGCGTGGGAACACCTCTCCCCGGGCGCGGCGCGATGGCGACCGAGGAGAGGGAGACAGGGGGAGGCCGACGAGCCGGCCACCCGAGAAGGAGCAGGCCCGTGCAACCGCTGCCCGCTCAGCCCGTACGTACCGGCGCCTGCGTAGGATCTCCCTGATCACCAGTCCATATGTTCGATCCCGGAGCGATCTCCCACCGCATCCGCCAGTCGCGGCACCGTGAATCGACCCCTCTCTGCAAGGAGTTGCCCGTGACCTACGACATCACCGCCCTCCGCGCGCAGTTCCCCGCCCTGAAGGCCGGTTCGGCACACTTCGACGGCCCGGGCGGCACGCAGACACCCCTCCCCGTCATCGAGGCGATCACCGACGCACTGGCCAACCCCCTCGCCAACCGGGGCCACGGCACCGCGGGAGAGCGCAACGCCGAGGCGATCGTCACGCAGACCCGGCAGGCCCTGGCGGATCTGCTCGGCGCCGACCCGACCGCGATCGTCCTCGGACGCAGCGCCACCCAGCTCACCTACGACTTCTCCCGCACCCTCGCCAAGACCTGGGCGCCGGGCGACGAGATCGTGGTGTCCCGCCTGGACCACGACTCCAACATCCGCCCCTGGATCCAGGCCGCGACACACGCCGGCGCCACCGTGCGATGGGCCGACTTCGACCCCACGACCGGCGAGCTGACCCCCGACGACATCGGCGCGGTCCTCAGCGACCGCACCCGGCTGGTCGCGCTCACCGCCGCCTCCAACCTGATCGGCACACGCCCGGCCATCCCGGAGATCTCCCGGCTGGTCCACCAATGGGGCGCCCTGCTCTACGTCGACGGCGTGCACTACACCGCCCACGCCCACGTCGACATCGCACAGCTCGGAGCGGACTTCTTCACCTGCTCCCCGTACAAGTTCCTCGGTCCCCACCTCGGCGTCCTGGCGAGCCGCCCCGACCTCCTGGAGACCCTGGCCCCGGACAAGCTGCTCCCCTCGACCAACGCGGTCCCCGAGCGCTTCGAATTCGGCACTCTGCCCTACGAACTCCTCGCCGGTACCCGCGCCGCCGTCGACTTCCTCGCGGACCTGGCACCCAAGGCGCAGGGCGGCGGCCGCCGGGAGCGGCTGGCATCGGCTTACGCGGAGCTCGAACAGCGCGAGGTCGCCCTACGGCGGCGCATCGAAGAGGGTCTGGCCTCCTTCGAGGCGGTCACGATCCACTCCCGGGCGGCGCACCGCACCCCGACCCTGCTCCTCACCATCGAGGGGCACGACACCACCGACGCCTACCGTCACCTGGCGGCCCGTGGCGTCGACGCGCCGTCCGGCTCCTTCTACGCGCTGGAGGCATCCCGCCGGCTGGGCCTCGGCGACACCGGAGGACTCCGTGCCGGCCTGGCCCCCTACAACAGCGCCGAGGACGTCGACCGGTTGCTGGAGGGCCTGTCGGACTTCCTGCGCGGGCCCGCCCAGCGCCCCCGGAGCTCCTGACCCCGGCGGACGGCCGTGGCGCCCCCCTTCGTAGGTGGCCGATCCAGGGCGCCGGACGTCTCATCGAAGCCGAACGCCCCGCCGTCCACCGCCAGGCCGTCACCGCCTTCCTCACCGCCCCCCCGATCCCACCGGGCGCTGCGGAGCTGACACGCTTCCTCCATGGACCGCACAGAAGTACTGCTGATCGCAGGGCGCGCCGGTGTCGGCAAGACGACGGTGGGATGGGAGGTCTCCGCCCAGCTCCGTGCCGCGGCGGTGGACCACGCCGTCGTCGAGGGCGACTACATGGGCCGGATCCACCCCGCACCGCCGGACGACCCACACCGCTCGCAGATCACCGAGCGAAATCTGACGGCCGTGTGGGCCAACTACGCCGCCCTCGGCTGCCGTCGCCTCGTCTATACGAACACCGTGAGCGTATTGCCCGAGGCGATCGGCATGGTCGAGCGCGCCATGGGGCCGGATGTGCGGACCATACGGGTCCTGCTCACCGCCTCCGACGCCACGGCCGGGGAGCGGCTGGCGGGCCGGGAACTCGGCTCCGAGCTGGAAGGAGAGCTCGTAAGCAGCGCACGCAAGGCGCGGCTCCTGGACGAGCGGGCGCCCGCGGACGCGCTGCGGGTGGCGACCGACGGCCGGCTGATCGTGGACATCGCGCAGGAGGTGGTGGCCGCGACCGGCTGGGCCGTCGGCGGTCCGAACGGGCCCGATCACCGCCTCCCCAACCCTCTCGGCCGCGGCCGAACCCCGCACCCCTGACAACTCGGCCCCAAGACGACGGCCCAGACGCCTATAAGGCCCTCATGGCCTGGTTCACAACCGTACGCACCTACCGGTAGCGTGAGAAAAGCGTGCCGTCGCTCATGAATTCCCGGCTCCGAACCGGCACTGTGGATCAGGCAAAGGCCATTCCCGGCGGGTGTGTGCTGCTCTGGAACGCATGCTCGAATAACGCCGCTCGCCATTACCTCTGGCGATATCGTTTCGTCAAGATGTTCCCCCGGCATCGCACTGGCCCGAAGACCTCATTCCGTGCAGGCTCATTCAGTACCATTCCCCCTCGCACGGAAGGCTCCCCATGGTCAGCGCCTTACCGCGTCCCGATCGTCTTCCCTCACTGACCGGCTACCGCTTTCTGCTGGCCTGCACGGTGCTATTCGGGCATCTCCTGACCCTGGAAAGGCTCTACGAAGACCCGGACATCTATAAAGCGGCCGATGCCTCCTCCATGGCAAGCGCCGGAGCCGTATCCTCCTTCTTCATGCTCAGCGGCTTCGTACTCGCCTGGAACGCACGCCCGGACGACACCGCCCGCCGCTTCTGGCGACGCCGGTTCGTCAAGATCTTCCCCAATCACGCGGTCGCCTGGGCCCTGATGATGGCCCTGCTCATGGGGACCAGTACCGCCGCACTGCTTCCCCTGCCGGACCCGACCCTCAGCCAGGCGGTCAAAAACCTGCTGCTCGTGCACACCTGGCTTCCCCACATGGCGGACTTCTCCAGCGTCAACCCGGTGACCTGGTCCATCTCCTGTGAGGCGTTCTTCTACCTCCTCTTCCCCTTTCTCATCCGGCCCGTGCGCGCCCTGCCCACCCGGCTGATCCGGCTCGTGATCGCTGCGGTCGCCGCGCTCGTCCTGGCCATGCCCACCCTCGCCGCGTTCGTCACCGACGAAGCCGGCATCGGCAACTGGTCGCCCCTGTCCATGGACCGCTGGTGGCTGATCTACTTCTTCCCTCCGGTGCGGCTGCTCGAGTTCGTCCTCGGCCTCCTGCTGGCCCGCGCCGTCCTGACGGGCCGCTGGCCCGCGCTACGGATGCGGTGGCCCCTGCTCGTCCTCGCCACCGTCTTCGCGGCACAGCCCAAGCTGCCCCACGAGTACGTCTGGGGCGCCGCGACCTGCCTCCCCCTCGCCGCCCTGATCCCGGCGATCGCCACCCGCGACCTCGACCGACGCCCCCTCTGGCTCAGCCGCCGCGGCCTGGTCCTGCTGGGCGAGGCGTCCTTCGCGCTGTACATGATCCATTTTCCGATCCTGTACGCGATCCGGGCGCTGCTCGGCTCGCGCACCTACGACACGGTGACGGCCACACTGCTCTCCCTGGGCGTCGCGGCGTTGTGTGTGCTCGCCTCACTGCTGCTGTGGCGCACCGTCGAAACGCCGGTGATGCGCCGCTTCTCCCGCCCCCGCCCCCGCCCGGCCGAAGCGCCCACCGCCGAGCCGGCGGATGAGAGCGAGGCGGCAAAGGTACGGCAACAAGACCCCCTGCACTGAACCCGCCCGCGCTAGCCGCAGGGCGTCGCCCCCACCCGGTGTGATCAACAGGGCCAGCGGGCGGCGTCCGCCTTCCCCGACGAGGTGGACCTCGCCAGGTCAGTCCGCCGGGAGCGTCCGGGGTGCCTTGTCGCTCCAGCCGAGGCGGACTTCCGCGTCGGCGCCGGTCCGGACGGCCCAGGTGCCGTCCGCTGACCAGCGTCTGTGACGCCCACGTACGGTTGCCGCCTGGCGCGGCGGCGAGGAACACCACAGCGCCAGGCGCGTCCGTCCTCGCTCCGCAGTTCCTGCCCCGAAATCACCCGGATGGCCGGTGGGCGTACGGACGATAGGGGCTTGCCTGATCGTTACGATCTGTCGACTTATGTATCCGCTCGGGAAGTACGCCGCGGGTACTCAGGCAACGTTTCGATGAGGAGTCGCCATGGAGTATGACGAGTTCATCCGGCTCGTCGCTCAGCGGGCCCACGTGCCGGAGGGTCAGGCGGCGCCGCTGACCCGTGCCACGATGCTGACGCTCGCGGAGAGGATTACGGGCGGCGAAGCACGTGATCTGGCAGCAGTCCTTCCTCCGGAAGTCGCCCCGCCGCTGGTCCCGCCGGAGGACGTGGCTCAGAAATTCGGCGTGGACGAATTCGTGCGGCGTGTGAGCGAACGTGCGAACACCGACGAGACGGTGGCGCGCCGCGCGGTTCGGGCGGTGTTCATGACGCTGCAGCAGGCAGTTCCGGGCAAGGAGTTCCAGGACGTCATGGATCAGTTGCCGAACGAGTTCCAGGACATCTAGGTTCTTTCCGGCCGAACGCCGCATCAGGTCCGAGGTCGCGGCGGATGCCCAGGTGAGACCCGGCTGGGGTATCGCGGCCGGCCAGGCGCCCGTCTGCACAAGGGAACACGCGGCGGACGGCCACCTGGCTTCCACAAGGAGCGGTACAAAAATGCAACTCCGTCGAACGGGCCATCAACAAGCTGAAGCATTACCGGGCCGAGGCCACTCGCTACGACAAGCGCGGTAACGTATTTCTCGGCACGATCGCCGCCGCAGTCACGGTCATCTGGCTCCGCTTATGCAGCGTTCGGCCGGACAGAACCAGCCCGTAGTGCTGCGACGCCGCGGACAGACAGAGTGAGCTGCCCCACGGTGCGACCTTGCCCGCCGCCCGGGCAGAGACAACTCCGTTGCCCGGCCCAGCTCGGTTGGGCAGCAGGGCGCCCATGCGACGCCATGAGTACACCGACCTCATGGCGCTTCGCGCCATGCAGACTCTGGCCGTCCGAACCTTCCCGACAACCGGGTACCGGCACGTCGGCGACCTCGCCTGGAACTGGTGCCTCGCCATCGACCGGCCCAGCCAGTTGCCGACAGCGATCTGGACCCATGACGACCGACCGGTGGCCTGGGGCTGGCTGGAACTCCCCAACAGCCTGATGCTCCAGGTCGACCCTGACCACCCAGAGCTCGCCGACAACGTACTCGCCCGGGCCGAGCGAACAGCGCCCGGCCCGCTGAGCGTGGAGGTCGCCGAAACCGAACCCCACCTGGCCGCCGCGCTCGAGCGACGCGACTCATCCGTACTGTCGACGGCCCGTTCATGGCCTGCCTCGGCCGTCCCCTCACCCATCTGCCGGAGGGGTGCACCATCCGGACTCAGCACGACCATGCCGACGTGGCCGGCCGGGCGTCGGCGCACCGAGCCGCCTTCGGCTCGACCCGGATCACCACCGAACGCCATGTCCGCATGAGGGGAACGTGGCCCTACCAACCCGAGTTCGATCTCATCGTGGCATCCGCCTCCGGCGTCGTCGCCTACTGCCAAGGCTGGTACGACCAGGCCAACGTGAATTGGCGAGTTCTAACCGGTCGGCGCCCACCCCTACCACCGCCGCCTCGGGCCTCCCGCGCGGTCTGCACGGCAGTGCTGCCGCGTTCGCCGACGCGGGAGGCCACCGTGCCATCGTCTACTCCCGCGGCGACAGCGGCTATCCCGCTCCCAAACGGCTCTACGAGTCCATGGGCTTCACCCCTCATACCCGCACGCACACCTACGCATGGCCGAGCCGCACGTCAGCCGCTGCACCGAACAACGGTGGACATGTGACACCTAAATCCCACCGCCGCCATAGACGGCTTGGGCACCAGGACTCTCCGCTCGCAGAACGTGGGCCCAACGAGACACCGGGCCATCGCCAGGGTGCTGGACAGCAGCGCGGGTCGTTGGCTGAACGCGTCCCGGGGACCTGGCCGCCCATGCCCACCTTGCCTCCTGACGCGATGTCATGCAGATGTGGTCCACCCTCCTTAGGTGCGCGCGCGACACCTGGACGACCGGAGGGGCGAGAGACGCGGGACGGCATCGGCGATGCTGCTCCCAGGTGTGGGATTCGGCGGCGTCATGGACACTCCGGGCCACATTCTCGAAGACGACCCACGCGTCGAGCGCCGCCGCTGTTCTCTACCTGCCACCGACCACGGTCTAGCCCGGGCCGGTGTCCGTCGCTGGTCGTCCCACCCTGTCCGCGACCGGCCCGTTGACCAGTCCTTCCCCATAGACCGACCAATTGATCTATTCGTGCGACATGATTCTCTTGGATCTCGTTCTGGCAAGAACGGCATGAATACTTAAGACATTGTCAGGATGAGGAGGCGCCATGGAACAGGACGAGTTCATCCGGCTGGTTGCTGAGAGGGCTCACGTCACCGAGGAGCAGGCCCGTGCGCTGACGCGGGCCACGATGCTGACACTCGGCGAGCGGATCACCGGCGGCCAGGCCCGCGATCTGGCCGACGCACTGCCCCCGGAGATCGCCCCGCCGCTGATCATGCCACAGGAAATGGCGCAAAAGTTCGACCTGGCCGAGTTCGTACGGCGCGTGAGTGAGCGCGCGGGAGTGGACGAGACCACAGCGCGCGACGGAGTGCGGGCGGTGTTCATGACCTTGCGGGACGCCGTTCCCGGCAAGGAATTCCAGGACGCCATGGACCAGCTGCCGAACGAATTCCAGGAGATCTAGCCCCACCCGCGACCGTCAAGGACAGCTCCGAACCGCTGATACGCCGCCCGGAGCTGGGTCAGTGGCGGGCAATGTTCTCCCGGACCAGCGGCGCAGTCCATCCCCCGCCTCGCCAACCGGTTCGAGGAACGCTGACGTCTGGTGACCAGCGTCGTGGGCTTCTCCCGACCCGGTATAGGCCCACGATGACGTCGGCCGAACCTGCCGCGGCAGTGGAAGCCGCCCCAGCGACCAGACCGATCGCCATGAGTACAGCGGCTGACGCCCTTCCGAAGATTCGCCGCATGAATCCCCCTAGCCCGGCGGAAACACCCGGATTTACGATCTTCCGCGCAATTTTATCCGCAGGTGTGTGCGCCGCCAGACTTGGTCCGGTCCCGACAGTCCGTCAGCCACCCAGCGCAGCTGCCGCTGTGGGAGCGGATCGAATCGCTGCTACCGAAGCGGGAGCGCCGGTTTTCGCTACCCGGGCTACAACGAAGCCGGCGGCTACCGGTAGCGGCACGTGCGTTGGCCACGACCGCTGAACGCGGCCGCGAACCTGGACTGGTCCCGCGCGGTGGTCGACGCCGGTCACGCGCGGGCGGTAAAATCCGGGCCCGTCGCCGGTCGACCAGGGCCGGTCCGGCTCGAAGCACCGCCTGATCATCGGCGGCCGCGTCGGCCACCCACGGCGCAAGCCGGTCTCGTTGTTCGCCGACCGCGCTACGGTCACGACATCTACCGCGACCGGCTGCGGGCACGGGGCATCATCCCGACCATCGTGCGTCGCGGCAGCGGCCTGGGCACCTACCGTTAAGTCGTAGAGCCGGGTTTCGCCTGGCCGCACGGCTTCAGGCGCCTGCGCATCCGCTGGGAACGACGCCCCGACACCCAAGAAGCCTTGGTCAAGCTGGTCTGCTGCCTCACTCCTGCCTGCCCGCCCGCCACTCCGGCGCAAGCACCGACCATACCTCCATGTCATGCCGCTTTCCCCGGTACGGGTAGCTCTCCCGCAGCACGCCGTCTTTCGTCATCCCCAGGCGCCGGGCCACGGCGATGCTGGCCTCATTCGCCGCCGCGACCAGCCACTCCACGCGGTGGATGCCCCGTTCCTCAATGGCCCAGTCGATGATCACGCGCGCGGCCCTGGTCACCAGACCCTTGCCCACTGCCGACGGCTCCAGCCAGCAGCCCGCCTCGGCGTTGCCGTGCTCGACGTCCATCGTCCGGAAGAGGACTCCGCCGACCAGCTTGCCGTCCGTCCAGATGCCGTAGATCCGTCCGGCGTCGGCCGCGGCCTTCTCCGCGTACGCCTGGAGGAACGAGCGGCTCGACTCGAGGTCCGTGACGACGTCCGGTAGCGCGACGTGTTGCCCGATGAACTCCCGTCCTCGGTCCATGTGAGTCAGAAACTCCTCGGCCCGCCACGGCTCGAGCGGACGAAGCTCCGCGCCGTCGTCACCCAGGGATATCGCGTACATCGATGCCCTCCGCCGTCGAAACCAGCACACACTGCGACGGGATCTTCCCACGGCGGTGTCACGGGCGACTGCGGCGGCGCGGCTCGCCGGCGGTCCGGTGTCCCTGGCCGGGTGCTCCCTGTAGATGCCGGGCAGCACGTACAGGATCCGCATCTCCCCGTGATGAAGATTGCGGCGGTATATCCGGGGGAGATGTGCGCATCAATGAACGCGCCGGGCAGGGCGAGGTGCCGCACCCGGCGGTGCGCACCGCACGCACATCCGTCCCATCGGTCACCCCGCCAGGGCCGCCCGGGCGACCGCGAGTGCCTGTTCGGCGTAGCCGCGGCCGAACAGCACCGCGTGCACCAGCAGCGGGAAGAGCTGGTGCAGCCCGATACGCTCCGCCCAGCCGTCGGCGAGCGGCGCCACTTCCTGGTAGCCGTCCAGCACCCGGTCCAGGTGCGGGCAGCCGAACAGGTGGAGCATCGCCAGGTCGGTCTCCCGGTGTCCGCCGTGCGCGGCCGGGTCGATCAGCCAGGGGTGCCCGTCGGCGCCCCACAGGACGTTCCCGTTCCACAGGTCGCCGTGCAGCCGGGCGGGCGGCTCGGCAGGGCCCGCCAGCTCGGGCAGCCGCTCGCAGACGCGTTCGACCACGGCCGCCTCGGCGGGGCGCACCGTGCCGTCGTCGACCGCGCGGCGCAGGTAGGGCAGCACCCGGTGCTCGGCGTACCAGCGCGGCCAGTCGGTGCCGGGGACGTTGCGCATCGGGGCGAGCCCGATGTATGCGTCCTGGGGGCCGCCGGGCGGCGGGGCGCCGAACGCGGGCGCGCCGGCGGCGTGCAGGGCGGCCAGGGCGCGGCCAAACCGGGCCGCTGCCCGGGCGCTCGGCCGGCCGGCCGGGACGGCGTCGGTCACCAGCCAGTGCAGGTCGTGGCCGTGTACCGCCGGGACGCGGACCGTGTCGGTGCCGGCCAGCCAGCGCAGCCCTGCCGCCTCGGCCGGTACCGCGCCAGGGTCCACGCCGCGCTTGACCATCACCACCTGCCCGCCGTCGAGGGTGACTTCGGCGAATGTTCCGGACAGCGGACGCTCACCGGTCACCGGGCGGCCGGTGAGGCGGGCCGCTGCGGCACCCGGGCCTTCGCCGGTCCCGGCCGCCGGACGGGCGGTCATGGGCCTGGGTGCTCGCGTACCCAGGCCAGCAGGCCGGGCATCGCGGCTTCGATCATGGCCAGCACCTCACCGAATCCCTCCGGGCCGCCGTAGTACGGGTCGGGCACGTCCAAGTCGATGATCGCCTCCGGGTCGAAGGACCGCAGCAGCCGGACCCGGGACGGGTCGTCGACCAGCCGGCGCAGCGCCTTCTCGTGACCGCGGTCCATCGCCAGGAACAGATCGGCGTCCAGATGCTCGGCACCGACCTGGGCCGCGACGTGCTCGACCGGGTAGCCGTGCCGGGCCAGCAGCTCGCCGGCCCGCTCATCGATGGGTGCGCCGACGTGCCAGGGGCCGATGCCGGCGCTGCTGACCCGTACCGCGCCGTCGAGTCTCGTCCGGCGCAGGTGCTCGGCGAAGACCAGCGCGGCAGACGGCGACCGGCAGATGTTCCCGCTGCAGACGAAGCAGATGTGCACGGCCACCAGGGTACGGCCGTGCTCCGCGGCGCCGCGGGGACGGGCCCGCTGCAGACGGTGGAGGACATGCGAGCGCACGACGAGTGCGCCCCCCGCACGATTACGACAGCGATCAGTCCATCCGGGCATAGGAGGCGGTCCAGGCCGCCCCGCAGCGCCTGCGGTTACGTCCGGATACGGGGTGATGCCATCGGCGCGGCTACTCGAACTGTGCGGTGTCGCCTGCCCCCCGGCGTACGATCTCGGCTTCGCCGCCGGAGAAGTCGATGACCGTGGTCGGCTCGGTGCCGCAGTCACCCGAGTCGACCACGGCGTCCACCACGTGGTCGAGCCGTTCCTTGATCTCCCAGCCCTGCGTCATCGGCTCGTCCTCGTCGGGCAGGAGCAGGGTGCTGGAGAGCAGCGGCTCACCGAGGTCGGCGAGCAAGGCCTGAGTAACGACATGGTCAGGAATCCGGACTCCGACCGTCTTTTTCTTCGGGTGCAGCAGCTGGCGCGGCACGTCCTTCGTGGCAGGGAGGATGAAGGTGTAGCTGCCGGGCGTTGCTGCTTTGATCGCGCGGAACACGTCTTTGTCGATGTGCACGAACTGACCCAGCTGCGCGAAGTTCTGGCACACCAGGGTGAAGTGGTGACGATCGTCGAGGTTCCGGATCGACCGGATCCGGCCGATGCCGTCACGATTGCCCAGCTGGCATCCCAGTGCGAAGCAGGAGTCCGTCGGGTAGGCGACGAGGGCGCCGGAGCGGATCCTGTCAGCCACATTGCTGATGGTGCGCTGCTGAGGATTTTCGGGGTGCACGTCGAAATACTTCGCCATCCGCCGAGCCTACGTGATCAGGACACCCCACTCAGGTGACCAGGACTGCCGCCGGGCCGGGAATGCCCTGAGCCGTCGGCCGCTCCGGCCCGCGATGTGCCGGACTGCACTTCGCGCGTCTCGGTGGCGCTGCCACGCTCGGCCGACCTGGTGGTGGCACTGCTGGGGATACTGAGGTCCGGTGCCGGATCTGCCGATCGATCCCCGATATCCCAGCCAGCGGCTGGACTTCCTGCTCTCCGACGCCGCACCCGGACTGGTCCTCACGGACGCCGAGACGGCGCAGACGTTGCCCGCCCATGGTGTTCCCTGTTGCTACCTCCAGGCGCTCGACCTCGAGGACGGCGGCGGGAAGGACACCGACGACGATCCGGTGCGGTCGTTGCGGCCGGATCACCTGGCGTACTTGATGTACACGTCGGGTTCGACGGGAACACCGAAGGGTGTGGCGATCACCCACGCGAATGTGGTCAACGGCGTGTCCCGGCTGGTGGAGATGGCGGGAAGCCGGGGTCGCGTGTGCTGGCCGGGACTTCGATCAATTTCGACGTGTCGGTCTTGGAGGTGTTCGCCGCATTGAGTACCGGTGCCACGGTCGAGGTTGGTCCGCGACGTACTCGTGCTCGGCGAGCGCGGCGGATGGACCGGCAGCGTCGTGCACACGGTCCCCTCGGTGTTCGCCGAGATGCTCGACCAGATTGCGGGGCGCGTCGACGTGGACGTGCTGATGTTCGCCGGCGAGCCGCTGCCCGCGGCGCTGGTGGAGCAGGTACGGAAGGCGATGCCGGGGACGTCGGTGGTCAACGCCTATGGGCAGACGGAGAGCTTCTACGCCACGACGTTCACCGTCCCCTGCGACTGCAACAGCACCGGGAGCGTGCCGATCGGTCGTCCGCTCGGCAACATGCGGGCCTATGTGCTCGGCCCCGGGCTTGCTCCGGTTCCGCCTGGTGCGGCGGGGAAGTTGTATGTCGCGGGATCGATAGGCCGGGGCTACCACGCGCGGCCCGGGTTGACCGCCGAACGGTTCGTGGCCGATCCGTTCGGCCTGGCCGGGGAGCGGATGTACCGCACGGGTGATCTGGCCCGCTGGAACTCGGAAGGGCAATTGGAGCACCTCGGGCGCGCAGACACCCAGATCAAGATACGCGGGATACGCACAGAGCCCGCCGAAATCGAAGCCGTACTGATCAGCCATCCCGGCGTCGCCCATGCCGCGATAGCCGTCCGGCCTGGGCGAGGCTCCAGCGGCAGCCGACTCGTCGCCTACCTCGTCCCTGCCGAATCGAGTACCGAGGAACCCGGTACCGATCTCGACCCGAGGAAACTACGCCGGTTCGTTGCCGACCGGCTTCCCGACCTCATGATCCCGTCGGCCTTCGTCGTCCTCGACCGGCTCCCATTGGGCCCCAATGGAAAGCTCGACCGAGAGGGACTGCCGGAACCTCGGCAAAGCCGTTGAGTAACCGGAACCTCGGACTCCTCTTGCGGTTGGCAGCCCCCACCGCACAGCTCGGAGCACATGTCCTGCGCTCTTACCGAGCGCGTGCCACCTCGCTGCAGTTCGGTGACGGCCGCCTCCACGTGATCACTCCCGTCTTCGGGTTCCAGGCGATGCCGTCAGGCGGTCTTCGGCGACACCCGCATGCCGAAGTAGACGTAGGGCGTGTCGTCCGGAAGCGTCCCGAACACCAGCGGCAGCCACGGCGCGCTGGCGGCGCCGACACCCGGCATGGCGAGCACCGTGTCGGACACCGGCACCAGGTCGGCCTCTATCGGCGGTGCGTATTCGGCCATCCTGTCGGTCAGCTCCACCCGCACATGCGGCACACCGTCCCGCTCGTCGATCGTGAGGCGCACGCCTTCGCGTTCGTACGTGCCCGCGAGCGGGGCGACATCGACCGGCCGCGGTTCCGCAGCGGGAGCGAAGGCGTCGGGCATCCGCACCCCGGCGAGCTCACCGAACAGCTCCTGGAACAGGTCGACGAACAGACCGGTCGCATCGCCACCATTGGTCAGTAGCTGCGGCGGCGACGCCGCTGCCAGGCACGACACGCAGGTACGAGAACTGCCCGAGCGCGGCGCCGTCGTGACCGTAGCCGGCGACACCGTCCCAGTCGTACTGCGCCCACCCGTGACCCCATCCGTCCGCCATGAACGCCCATCCGTCCAGGCAGTCGACGACGCGTCGCCGCATCGTCGCCGCCGACTCGGCGGACAGCACGCGCGTGCCGTCGGGCGCGGTACCGCCGTCGAGATGCATCCGCGCGAAGCGGACAACGTCGGCGGCAGTGACGAGGACGCGCCCGTACGGCCCGGCCGAGCGCGGCAACACGTCCCACACGGGCGCCGGCTCAGGCTCGTGTCCCAGCTCGCCGACATGGCTCATCGCCACCCGGAACCGCGGCGCCTCCTCCGGCAAGGTCATCGAATGGTCGAGACCGAGCGGCGCCAGCAACCGGTCGCGCAACGCGTCGTCCCAGGTCTGACCGGTAACCACCTTCACGATTCGGCCGAGAATCGGCTAGCCGGTGACTTCGCACATGGGGTTTTAGGTCTCCAGCCAGCGGGGTCTGGTTTCGTCGATGCCGAGGAGTTCGAGCAGGTGTGCTTGGA